>JAEWOA010000062.1 GCA_023461115.1 Actinomycetes bacterium | reverse complement strand
ACGAGGATCTGCGGCTCCTGGCCACGCACACGCCGCCCGACGAGCCGGCGGTGGCCCTTCTGGTCCGCGTGCTCGCGGCGCAGGGCCGGGACGCCGAGGCCCTCGAGGTCGTCGAGCGCCTGCGCGCGGACCTGGCCGACCGCTACGGCGCCGACCCGTCCCCGGTCGTCGCCCAGGCCCACCTCGCCCTGCTCCGCGGCGAGCTCGCCCCCACCCCCGCCGAGGGTGTGGTCGTCACCGGCGTGAGGGCTGAGACCAGCGAACACCACGTCGTCGGCGAGCGGATGTGGCGGGAGCTGCCGGCCGCGTGGCGGCGGCCGCCGACCCGGCTGGTCGGGCGCGAGGACGACGTCGCCGAGGTCCTCGCGGCGCTCGGGCGCGCCCCCGTCGTCACCATCGCCGCGACCGGCGGCGCCGGGAAGACGAGGCTCGCCACCGAGGTCGCGCACCGGCTCGTCGCGGCCGGCACGCCCGTGCGCGTCGTCGAGCTCGCGGGCCTGCGCACGCCCGACGAGGTGCTGCCCGCGGTCCTGGCCACGCTCGGCGGTGCCGAGACCGCGGCCACGCGCCCCGACACCGTGGGCGAACGCCGCGTGCTGGACCCCACCGAGCGGCTGCGGCTCGCCGCGCAGGAGCTCGAGGGCGTCGTCGTCCTCGACAACTGCGAGCACCTGCTGCTGGCCGCCGCGCACGTCGCCGCGGAGCTGCTCTCGGTCGCAGGCCCCCAGGTCGCGGTGCTCGCGACGTCCCGCGCCGCGCTCGGCCTGGTCGGCGAGGAGGTGCACACGCTGCGCGCGCTGCCCGACGACGACGCGCTCGCGCTCCTCGAGTCCCGCGCGCGCGCCGGGCGCCCCGGCCTGGCGTGGGACGCCGAGCTCGCGCTCGAGCTGTGCCACCGCCTCGACAACCTGCCGCTGGCCCTCGAGCTCGCGGCCGCGCGGCTGCGCTCCATGCCCGTGCGGGACGTGCTCGCCGCGCTGGGCGACCGGTTCGCGCTGCTCGACGACGCGCTGCGCGGGCTTCCCGAGCGGCACGCGAGCCTGTGGGCGATGGTCGACTGGAGCCGCGAGCTGCTGCCCGAGTTCGAGCGCGACCTCCTGCAACGCCTCGCGGTGATCCCGGCACCGTTCACCGCGGCGCTCGCGGAAGCGGTCGCAGCGGCCCAGCCTCGACGCACCACGGGCCCGTCGACGGAGGGCGCTCGAGCGTCGTCCGTGGACGAGGTGGTGGTCCATCGGGCCGTGGAGACCGGGGCTGCGGAGGTGCGGCGCGGGCTCGCGGTGCTCGTCGAGCAGTCCCTCCTGACGCTCGACGACACCGCCGGCGCCACCCCGCGCTACCGGATGCTCGAGACCGTGCGCGAGTACGGCGAGGCGCGGCTCGACGCAGCGGGCGGGCGGGCCGACGCCATGGCGGGCCTGGTCGCGTGGGCCGCGGCCGAGTCGACCACGCTCGCCCGGCAGTTCGTCGGGCACGACCAGCTCACCGCGTTCGCGACTGTCGCCGACGAGGTCGAGTCGTTCCTCTCTGCGCTGCGCTGGGCCCACGCGCACCACGACGAGCGCTCGGCGGTCGACATCCTGGTCTCGCTGTTCCACTGGTGGACGGTCCGCGGGCTGCACCTGGAGGTCGTCGGCTGGGCGTCGCGGCTGTTCGCTGTCGACGACCCGGCCGCACGCCGCCGGTCCGCGCTGTACCAGGGCGCAGCGAGCGGCCGCCCGCTGCCCGACGGCGAGCACGCGTCGCTCGTGGGGCTCCACGCGGTCGTCAACTCGGGCGTCACCGGCTCACCCGAGCGCCTGGCCGCGCTCGCCGCGCGCGTGCTGCGGCGGGTCGAGCGCGAGCAGCCCGACGACCTCACGCCGCGCACGCGCCTGCTCGTGTCCGTGCTGCCGGCGTTGGCGTGGACGGACACGCGTGAGACCGAGGCGGCCGCCGAGCGGCTCGTCGCGTCCGACGACCTGTACGTGCGCGCGCTCGGCCTGTTCCTGCGGGCCGCGGTGCGCGAGAACGCGGGCAACCCGGGGGCGTCCGCGGAGGACGCCGAGGAGGCCTACGCGCTGTTCGAGCAGGTGGGCGACCACTGGGGCATGGGCATGGCGGCGCAGGGCGCCGCGCAGTGGTCCGCGTCCCGGCGGGGGACCGCGGCGCCGGACTGGCTCGAGCGCGGCGTCGCGCACCTGGAGCTGGTCGGCGCCATGCAGGACGCGCGCAGCCTGCGCGTGCTGCTCGACGTGCAGCGCGCGCTCGACGACGACCCGGACGGGCTCGACGCGCTGCGCGAGGTCGCGGCCTCCCCCCAGGCCGACCCGATGGACTCCGCCCAGGCCCTCCTCGGGCTCGGCCACGTGGCGCTGCGGGCCGGCGCGTACGACGAGGTCCGGGCCCTGGCGTTGCGCGCGGTGTCCGTGGTCGACGCGCACGACCGGAGCGTCCCGCAGGCGCGTGTCGTGTTCCGCGTCGCGGCGGCCGCGTTGCTGCTGCAGACCGCCACGCGCTCTGGCGAGGGCCGTGCGGAGGCGGACGCCACCGCGGAGGCCGTGCTCCGCGCGGCGCGCGACGACATCGTCGGCATCCCGGACATGCCGGTGATCGGGTCGTGCGCGCTGGGTGGTGCCGAGCTCACGGCGTTCCGCGGCGACACCGCGACGGCCCACGAGCTGTGGAGCATGGGCGTGCGGCTGGGCGCCAACCTCGCGGCCGTCTCCCTCCAGCTGGGCGCGTCGTCGTCGTCGCTGGCCGAGATCGACGTCGGCCTCGACGCGCGAGGCGAGGCGACGCTCCACGCGCTGCGCGAGCGCCCCGCCACCGAGGTGGCGGCCGAGGCGTTGGCCGCGCTCGAGGTCCTGCTGGGCCCACCGGGAGCGCCCGTCACGCGGGTGTGAGCGACGCGGGCCCGCCGCTATGTCACGCGCCCAGGTCCCTGGTGGCCGCCACGATGGCCGACGAGGCGAGCGTGCGGCCGGCGCCCCTGGGGGTGCTGGCCGCACGCTCGCCTCGTCGGGGGAGGTCAGACCTTCTTACGGTAGGCGCGCAGCGCGAGCGGCATGAACACCGCCACGAGCCCGACGCACCACGCGAGCGTCCACCACACGTGGTTGCCCACAGGACCGCCCAGGAACAGGCCGCGCATCGAGTCGACCAGGTGCGTCAGCGGGTTCACGTTGACGAAGCCCTGCATCCAGCCGGGCAGGTCCTCCGTCTGGACGAACACGTTGGAGCCGAAGCTCAGCGGCATCACGATCAGGAACATCACGCCCTGCACGGCGCCGCTGGTGCGGACCACCATGCCGACCCACACCGACACCCAGCTCAGGCAGATCGCGAACAGCACGGCCAGGAGGCAGCCGCCGACCGCGGCGAGCACACTGCCGCCGATCCGGAAGCCCATCGCGTACCCGGTCACGATCGTGACGACGGCGACGATCACGTAGCGCACGATGTCGCCCGCGACCGCGCCGATCAGCGGCGCGCTGCGCGGGATCGGCAGCGACTTGAAGCGGTCGAAGATGCCCTTGGCCATGTCGGTGTTGAGGTTGACGCCGATCGCGATGGCGCCCTGCGCGATGGTCTGCGCGAGGATGCCAGGGAGCAGGAACTCGAGGTACTGGCCCGTGCTGCCGGCCACCGCGTTGCCGAAGATCGTCACGAAGATCGCCAGGAAGATGATCGGCTGCAGCGTGACGTCGATCAGCGCCTCGGGCGTGCGGCGCGTCTTGATGAGGCTGCGCTTGGCCAGCGCGAGCGAGTGGCGCACCAGCGGGAACGGCCGGGCGGCCGCGGTGGCCTCCGGGCGCGGGCCGGGCTTGGTGGCCTGGCGGTCCAGGGTCGCGGTCGTCATGCCGCCACCTCCTTGTCGTCCTCGGACGTCGTCCGGCCGGTGAGCGTGAAGAAGACCTCGTCGAGGCTGGGCAGGTGCAGGGACAGCTCGGTGACGGCGATGCCGGCGGCGGACAGGCGCGCGACCGTCTCGGTCATCGCCGAGTCGTCGGACACCGGGACGGCGAGCATGCCCTTGCGGATCTCGTCGGCCTTCGCGCCGCTGCTGACGTGCGACAGGATCGTCGCCGTCTCCTCCAGGCGGGCCAGGTCCGAGGGCCGGACCTCGAGGGTCTGGCCGCCGACGATGCGCTTGAGCCCCTCGGGGGTGTCGTGCGCGATCACGCGGCCGTGGTCGATCACCGTGATCTCGTCGGCCAGCGCGTCCGCCTCCTCCAGGTACTGCGTGGTCAGCAGCACCGTGGAGCCGTCGGTGACGAGCGAGCGGACCACGTCCCACATGTCCTCGCGCTTGGCGGGGTCCAGGCCGGTCGTGGGCTCGTCGAGGAAGATCACGTCGGGGCGTCCGACGAGGGACGCGGCCAGGTCCAGGCGGCGGCGCATGCCGCCCGAGTACGTCTTGGCCGGACGGTCGGCGGCCTCCGTGAGGTCGAACCACTCCAGCAGCTCGACGGCCCGGGCGCGGGCGCCCTTGCGGCCGAGCTCCAGCAGCGTGCCGAACAGCACGAGGTTCTGACGGCCGGTGAGGTCCTCGTCGACCGACGCGTACTGCCCGGTCAGGCCGATCGTGTGCCGCACGCGGCCGGCGTCCTTGACGACGTCGAAGCCGTTGATCCGGGCCGTGCCGGCGTCCGGGGTGAGCAGCGTGGACAGGATGCGGACGGCGGTCGTCTTGCCGGCGCCGTTGGGGCCGAGGACACCGAGCACGGTGCCCCGGGGGACGGCGAGGTCGACGCCCTGGAGCGCCTTCGTCTCGCCGTAGTGCTTGACGAGGCCCTCTGCCTCGATCACCAGGTCTGTGGTCATGGCCGCAACCCTGCCGGGCGCCGCTGACACGACGCTGACACGCGCCTGACGCCCGTGGCCTGCGGTGACGATGCGGCCCGCCCACCACGCGGGCGGCGTCGGGGGCTCACGCCCGGGCGGGCGGGGCCGTGGCGGCGTGGATGTAGGACGCCAGGACGCGGTCGGCGGCCGGGTCGTGAGGAGGGCCGAGGGTCGACGAGGCCGACGGGGCCTGCGGGACCGCCCCCGCGCGGACCGCCGCGACCAGGGCCGCGCCCACCACGACGGGCTCCGGCTCGCCGACGACGGCCGTGCGCGCGGGCGTGACCAGCGACTT
>JAEWOA010000061.1 GCA_023461115.1 Actinomycetes bacterium | reverse complement strand
GCGTCCGGCTGCGTGGCGGGCGCGGCGTCTCGCGTCACGCGCTCCGCGCCGCGCGGCGAACGCTCGGCGCGCGGAGCCTCGTCGGCGACGACGACGGCCTGCTCGCGGCGCGTGTCCAACGCGCGGGGCCGGGAGCTGCCACGGGCGGCGGTGATCGCCTCGACCAAGTCGCCCTTGCGCATCTTGGAGGTGCCCTTGACGCCGAGCTGCGAGGCCATGGCCTGGAGCTCGGGAAGCCGCAGGGCGGAGATGTTGGTGTCTGTCACGAAGGATCCTTCCCCCTCGTCATCGGCCGTTGAGTGCGGCCAGGTCCCCCAGGACGCCGGACAGTCGGCGGTGGGAGGGTGCTGACGCCACGGATGCGGGAGACGCCGACGTCGGCGTCGCGCGGTGGCTGGATCGTTCCCTGAGTGTCGACTCGCCTGGTCTGCGGCCGCGTGAGGCACTCACGGACGGCGCGCGTCCCGGAGGATGAGGTCCGGGGAACGCGTCGATGCTACCACTGTCGGAATGCGCTCCAGCCCACCTGACAGGCGGCGCGACCGTTCACCCGAACGCGTGTCCACCCGGCGCCGCCCGGACGCCCGCGGCATCGAGCACCAGCGGCAGGATGCGCCAGCCGCCCAGCGCGCCGCCGAACGCGTCGGCGATCGCCGCGTCGGCGTCGGTGCCCTCGACGACGGCGTCGATCACCCCGTCGATGTCGCCCGCCATCGTGCCCACGACCGTGCGCCGCCCCAGCGCCAGCACGGTCGGCCCCGCGCCCGAGACGACGGCCGCGACACCTCGCGCCCGCAGCGCGTCGACGAGCGCGAGCGAGTCCGGCATCACGCGCCGGCGGTACTCCTGGTGCAGCCGATCGGCGGTCGCGTCCAGGAGCAGCTCCGGCTTGCGGCCCAGCGCCTCGACGAGCAGCGCCGCGCGCCCGGCCTGGAACGCCGCGTCGCGGTGCGGGACGTCCGCGGGCAGCACACCGCGCGCGGACTTCGTCGAGAGCTGCGTGGGCGGCACGATCGCGACCGGCGCCAGGTCGACGTGCGTGGGGATGCGTGTCGCGGCGACCGTGCCGTCGGCGCGCGACCACGCGATCGTCGCGCCGCCCAGGATCGCGGGCGCCGCGTTGTCCGGGTGGCCCTCGAGCTCGGACGCGAGCGCGAGGAGCTCGTCGTCGGGCAGCGCGTCCGGCTCGGAGACGAGCGCGCGCGCCGCCGCGAGGCCCGCGACGACCGCGCCGGCCGACGAGCCGAGGCCCCGGCCGTGCGGGATCCGGTTCACGCAATGCAGCGCGAGCCCGGTCTGCGGGGCGCCCACGTGGTCGAGCGCGATGCGCAGCGCGCGCACCACGAGGTGCGTCTCGTCGTCGGGCACGGCGCCGGCGCCCTCCCCCTCCACCGTGATCGAGACGCCGGGGGACGCGACCGCGCGGACCTCGACCTCGTCGTGCAGGCCGAGCGCGAGCCCGAGCGCGTCGAAGCCCGGGCCGAGGTTGGCCGAGGTCGCGGGGACACGCACCCGCACGTGGTCGGCCGCGAGGCGCATCGCGGCTCAGTCCAGGCCGAGGGCGTCCGCGATGGACACCACATCCGCGCTGATCCGCACCAGCTCGACCTCGCCGCCGTCCGCGCGGCGCAACGCCCATTGCGGGTCCTTGAGCCCGTGGCCCGTGACCGTGACGACGATGCGGGCGCCCGCGGGCACCCGGCCCTCGTCGGACAGCCTGAGCAGGCCCGCGACACCCGCCGCGGACGCGGGCTCGACGAACACGCCGACCTCGGCCGAGAGCACGCGGTGCGCCGCGAGGATCTCGTCGTCCGTGACCGACTCGATCAGGCCGCCCGAGACGTCACGGGCCTCCTCCGCCTGCTGCCACGACGCGGGGTTGCCGATGCGGATCGCGGTCGCGATCGTCTCGGGCTGGTCGACCGGGTGGCCCAGGACGATCGGCGCGGCGCCCGCGGCCTGGAAGCCCCACATGATCGGCGTGTGCGTGGCCACCGCGCCCGCCAAGGCTCCGTCGTCGAGCCCCGCGTACTCGCGGTAGCCCTTCCAGTACGCCGTGATGTTGCCCGCGTTGCCGACCGGGAGGACGTGGATGTCGGGGGCGTCGCCGAGCGCGTCGACGACCTCGAACGCCGCGGTCTTCTGGCCCTGGATGCGCGCCGGGTTGACCGAGTTGACGAGCTCCACCGGGTACGACTCCGCGAGCTTGCGGGCCGCGACCAGGCAGTCGTCGAAGTTCCCGTCGACCTGCAGGAGCTTGGCGCCGTGCGCGACCGCCTGGCTGAGCTTGCCCATCGCGATCTTGCCGTCCGGCACGAGCACCGCGCACACCATCCCGGCGCGCGCCGCATACGCCGCGGCGGACGCGGACGTGTTGCCCGTCGACGCGCACACCACGGCCTTGGCGCTACGCGCGGCGGCCGCCGAGATCGCGGTCGTCATGCCACGGTCCTTGAACGAGCCGGTCGGGTTCATGCCCTCGACCTTGACGAACACGTCGGCGCCGGTGCGCCGCGACAGCACGGGCGCGGGCACCAACGGAGTGCCGCCCTCGAACAGTGTGACGGGGTGCGTGCGGACGTCCTCGGGCAGACGGTCGGCGTACTCGGCGATCACGCCGCGCCACTGGTGGGCCATCAGGCTCCTTCGACTCGCAGAACTGACACAACCTTGCGCACCACGGGAAGGCCCCGCAGCGCCTCGACCGTCGCCGCCAGCGCACCCTCGGGCGCCGCGTGCGTCGCGAGCAGCAGCGCCGCGAGCTCGACGCCGTCCGGGCTGGTGCGGCCAGCGGTCTGGCGGACCGCCTCGATCGACACCCCATGCTCGGCCATCGCGGTGGCCACCTGCGCCAACACGCCGGGCCGGTCGACGACCTCCAGGCGAACCTGGAACCGCGTGCGCGCCGCGGTGGCGGGCAGCACCGGCAGGTCCGCGTACGACGACTCCACCGGTCCCCGCCCACCGAGCACGCGGTGGCGCGCGACCGAGACGACGTCGCCCAGCACCGCCGAGGCCGTGGGGGCGCCGCCCGCGCCTCGGCCGTAGAACATGAGCTCGCCCGCGGCCTCCGCCTCGACGAACACCGCGTTGAACGCGCCGCGCACGCCCGCGAGCGGGTGCTCGGCCGGAACGAGCGCGGGGTGCACCCGCACCTGGATGCCGTCCCGGCCGTCGGACGAGTTGCGCTCGGCGATCGCGAGCAGCTTGACGACGTGGCCGGTCGCGGCGGCCGAGGCCACGTCGTCGGCCGTGACGCCCGTGATGCCCTCGCGCGAGACGTCGTCGAGCGAGACGCGCGTGTGGAAGGCGAGCGACGCGAGGATCGCGGCCTTGGCGGCGGCGTCGTAGCCCTCGACATCAGCGGTCGGGTCGGCCTCCGCGTAGCCGAGCGCCTGCGCTTCGGTGACCGCCTGGTCGAAGTCGAGGCCGTCGGTGGTCATGCGGTCGAGCACGTAGTTCGTCGTGCCGTTGACGATGCCGAGCACGCGCCGCACGTGGTCGCCGACGAGCGACTCGCGCACCGGGCGCACGATCGGGATCGCGCCTGCGACCGCTGCCTCGAAGTACAGGTCGACGCCCGCCGCGTCCGCGGCCGCGTACAGCGTGGGGCCGTCCTGCGCGAGCAGGGCCTTGTTCGCCGTGACCACGGCCGCGCCGCCCGCGATCGCGCGCAGGATCAGCGTCCGCGCGGGCTCGATTCCGCCCATGACCTCGATCACGACGTCGGCGCGGTCCACGAGCGCGCCCGCGTCCGCGGTGAGCAGCGCCTCCAGCGGCGTGCCGGTCACACCCGGGCGCGGTTGCGTGACGTCGCGGACCGCGATGCCCACGAGCTCGAGTGGGGCGCCCACGCGGGCCGCGAGGTCACCGGCCTGCTCGTCGAGGAGACGCGCGACCTGCGATCCGACCACGCCACACCCGAGCAAGGCCACCTGCAGTGGCTGGGTCACGGGACCTCCGGAGATCAGGGCACAGGGCCGCAGACGGAACTGCGCCCAGGATAGGGGCCCGGGCGCAGCCGGCGGCCGGGTGTCCGAGCCCTGGCCACCACGCCCGAAGGGGCGGCCCGGTGAGACCGGACCGCCCCTTCAGGGGAACTGCTGACGTGCTGCGATCAGCGCACCGAGTAGCCGACGCGCGCCGTCGAGGCCGCGTTGGTGGTGGTGGTCGCGTTGAACGTCACCTGGATGGTGAACGAGCCACGCTTGGTGGCCTTGCCCAGGGCGTAGGTCGCCTTGCCGTTGGTGACCTTGACCGGGATCGAGCTCACGACCTTGCCGCGCGAGTCACGCGTGACGATCGTCGCGGTGCCCGTGAGCGCCGTCTTGCCGTCGACCGCGGTGATCGTCACGACCGGACGCGCGCCCGCCTTGACGGTCTTGCCGACCGTCGCCTTGACCGTCGGCGTCGCCTTGGCGACGACGACCGTCTTGCGGAAGGAGACGGCGTTCGTGTTCGCGTCGCCCAGGTAGATCACCGTGAGCGTGTGCGAGCCCGCGGACAGCGCCGGGACCGTCACGTTCGTGATGCCGCGCGCGAGCGTGCCCGAGCCGAGGACCTTGGAGCCCTCGCGGATCTCGACCGTGCCCTGCGCCGTCACGTACTGCGACGCGACGATGACCTTGGTGGTCGTCGCCGTGCCGACCTTGAACGCCGGGAGCGTCGCGGTCAGCTTCGGCGAGTTCTTGACGACCGAGAGCTCGAAGTCGATCTCCGACGGCGCCACGTACCGGCCGTCGCCCGTGAACTCCGCCGTCAGGTTGTGCGTGCCACCCGGCAGCGCCGGGAGGTCGATCGACGCGAAGCCGAAGTCGACGAAGCCGGTGCCCAGCAGGGTCTCGCCCTCGTACACCTTGACGACACCGTCGCTGAACGGCATGACGAGCGCCTGCACCACCGCGCGCTGGCCGGCCTTGACCGACTCAGCCGCCGCGAAGATGTACGACGGGATCGTCGGGTTGTCGAACGTGTGCTTGGTGCCACCGAAGGTGACCGACGCGAGCGTCGTCGCGGCCGCCACCGGGTTGGTGTAGAGCACGCGGACGTTGTCGACCATCAGGCCCGGGTTCTGCGTGATGTAGTCCGAGAGCGAGGCGAACGACGCGTAGCCCATGCCGGAGTCCACGTTGAAGGTGTCGCTCTCGCTCCACCACTTGCCCGCGTAGCTCGCCTCCTTCTCGTAGGAGAGCCAGCCCTTGGCGGTGTGCACGTGCACGCCCAGGTACTGCGACTTGGTCGCCTCCCAGTCGACGCTGCCGATCGAGGCCAGAGTGCCGGAGTACGGCAGGTCCACAGCCGACGAGTCCCAGTCACCCGAGACGGGGAGCGTCAGGCCGCCGCGGACGAACTCGGCCTCGCCGTTCCTCGTCGCAACCCAGCCCTGGGGGTCGAGGTTGGTCGCGTGCAGCTCGCCCAGCGTCTCGTAGACGTCGGGCTGCTTCTGCGTCGTGAAGGCGTAGACCTTGCAGCCGGCCGTGATCGACTCGACGGTCGTGTCGCCGATCGCGTTCGAGCCGAGCGAGTAGCCGACACCGATCACGCGGACGTCGTGGCGGCCGTAGGTCGCCGCGAGGATCTCGTCGAGCGTGCCCCACGCCTTCTGGTACGAGGCCGGGCCGGCGGGGATGCCGGGGATGGCGCGCGTGCCCCACCACTTGTTCTCGACGTTGCCGCCCTGGATGTCCTGCTCGTAGGCGAGGGTGCCGTTCCAGGCGCCGTCGACCGAGAGCACGAGGTTCAGGCCGGCCTTGGCGCCGGACGTGAGCTCCTGCTCGAGGACCGGGGCGCCGAGCTGCGCGAGCGGGATGTCGGTGGCGATGTAGCCGGCCGACTTGCTCTGCGCGCCCTGGGGCTCGGTCGTCCACACGCGGAGGCCGTCCGCGGTGTACTCGTGGTGGCCACCGGTGCCCGACTCACCGAACGACCAGCCGTTGGCGGCCGTCTCGGTCGAGATGCGCGCGGGCGTGGTGTCCGTGCACTGCGCGATCGTCGGGGCGGGGGCGAAGGTGTAGGTGGTGCCGCCGATCGCGAGCGAGCGGACGACGCCCGACCCGGTCACGCCGGAGCCCAGCGAGAAGCCGAACTGCGCGACCTGCGCGTCCTCGAACGCGGCACGCCACTGCTCGAGCGTCCCGTGGTTCGCCGAGCCGGAGCCACCCGTGTGCGACGGCGCGGCGTCCTTGGCGAACTGCTTCGAGCCGTTCGACAGCCACCAGTCGTTCCCGTAGACCGGCTCGCCGACGAGGATGCCGTCCGTGGTGCCGTCGTTGTCGAAGTCGACGACGAGCTGGCTGCCGGGGCGGATGCCCGTCTCGATCTCGTAGCCGAGCTCGGGCTCGCCGGCGTCGGCCAGGGCCACGTCGACGTTGAAGTAGCCGGCGACCTTGCGGTGGCCGGTCGCGTCGGTGGAGACACGCAGACCGTGGTCGACGAGCGCCCAGTGCGCGCTGTCGTCCGTGCTCGACTGCGAGAAGTCCCAGCCGGCGAGCGAGTCGAGAACGACCGGGGCGTTCTCGGTGTCCTCGGCCGCGAACGCCGGAACGGACGTCAGCGCCGACGCCGCGAGGGCGGCGATGGTGGTGCCGGCGGTCAGTACCGCCCGGCGGCGGCCTGCGGCCGCGTGCCTGTTGTGCATGGAATGCCCTTCATCCCCTGGACCGCACCCGTCTTCGGGCACGTGCAGCAGAAAGCGGGCCGGAGCGCAGACAAGGGCCGCGTCCGGCTCGTCCCCGGCGTCCCAATTGTCGAATGTGATCTACGTCACACCGATTGTTTTCACCCTCAACAAATGCCCCGCTCCCACTCAACTAGGACGAGCCAGGCGCTCGTGAACGCCCGCATCGCACGTGATGATCGCGGTGAGCACGCTCACATGGAGCAGTGCCGGCACTCAGGGCCGCGCGCCGACGCTCATGGGGCTCGGCCGATGGAAGGGGTATTCAGCACAATTGCGCGCGGGAAAGCAACTTTCGCCATCCGGTCCAAATCTCCGCCATTCGGAAACACCGCACGTGAGGCAAATCCGCTTCAGGAGCCATGTGGCGTCCCTTGGCGCGCGGACGCGAAGAAGGCCCGGCGGGGGAACCCCGCCGGACCTTCTTGCGCTCAGCGCGTCACATGCCGCGCATCACCCGCAGCGCGCCACCGCAGCGCGTCACCGCAGCACGTCAGCTCGCCGCCGACGGGCGACGAACGCGAGCCCCGCGCCGACCAGCACCAGGGCCGCGGCGGCGCCGGCGGCCGGCGCGTCCTGCGAGCCGGTGGCGGCGAGCGTCGAGCCCTGCACGCACGGCACGCTCGCGCCGAGCGGGAACGTGAACGTCACCGGGTCGAGCGACTCGCCCGCCTGGTAGAAGCCCGCGAACGCCTTGGCGCCGGCACTCGTGAGCGTCGCCGGCACACCGCGCCAGGTGGCCTTCGCGCCCGACACGCTCGGCGAGCCCGCCGGCAGCCGGAGCGTCGCGATCGCGACGCGCGACGAGCCGGAGGCCGTCTTGACCGTCGCGGTCAGCGTGCCGGTCGAGCCGTTCACGCGGATCGACGGCGAGCTGATCGTCAGGTCCAGGGCCCCGTTGTGGCCCGTGAAGTGCACCGAACCGCCGTAGGAGGCGCCGCCGAGGCGGTCCGCGACGTTGTACGAGCCGCGCCCACCGGACCACGTCCACGGGCCGGAGCCCGAGACGCCCGAGGTCGTGATCGAACCGCCCGCGATCGGGCCGGTGACGTACTCGCGGAACGACCCGCGCACGCCCCACGTGAGCGTCGCGCCGGAGACGGCGCGCGCCGTGCAGATCGGCGTCGCCGCGACGACCGTGAGCGGGAAGCTCGCGGTGTGGTTGGCGCCGATCAGGTAGAGCGTGTGCTGGCCCGCCGGGGTGCCGACCGGCAGCGTGAACGACGCGCGCACCACACCCGAGGCGTCCGCGGTCAGGCCGCTGGCCAGCACCACAGGCGTGGAATGGAGCTCGAGCCGCACGCCCTTGGCGCCTGCGCCGAAGCCGCCGGCGGCGATCGTCAGCGCGTCTCCAGGCTGCGTGACGCCCGACGCGTCGAGGCCCGTGACCGTGGCGGTCGAGACCGTCGGGGTCGGCGGAGTCGTCGGCGGGGTCGGGGAACCCTCGAAGGAGAGCGGAACCACGACGTCGTACGAGCGGTCCGACGATCCGTGCGCGGCCATCGTCAGCACCGAGAACGGGGTCGTCGACGCCGAGTAGGTGACGCCGCCGCCGACGAACACGGGCTTGATCCCGGTGAACTTCGCGGTGAACGTGCCGTCCGCCGCGAGCGGGACGATCGCGGGCCCGGACGTCGTCGCCGTCGGGTTGGCCCACAGCGAGGCCTGGAACCGCTCGGCGTGCGTGTACCAGTCCGAGCCGACCTGCGGCCCGACCGCGACGTACACGCCTGAGGGCGCGCCCGTGTAGTGCGAGCCCTTGACCGTGAAGTCGACCGACCCGTCGGTGTTCACCACGCGCTGCGTGATGGTGAGCGTCGGCTTGTCCGCCGGCTCGGGCTCGGGCTCCGGGTCGACCGGCGGGGGCGTCGAGGTGAACGTGACCGGCGTGAACGTCTCATACGCCGCCGCGACCGCGCCCGAGCCCGGATACGTGTAGATCCCGTACCGGCCCTCCGCGCCGACCTTCCCAGCCGCCGCCGCGTCCGCAGCCGCCTTGCTCACCGTCAACGTCGCCGTGAACGACCCGTCGACACCCAACTCCACCGCACCCGCGGCAGCACCACCCACCGTCGCGACACTGTCCGCCGGAACCGCCCACCGCGTGCCGCCATTACCCGCCGACACACCCGGACGAGCCGCCGACGCCGCACCAGCCGACGGCTGCCACACCTCCGCGAACTTCCCGAACACCACATACGCGCCCGCAGGCTTACCCGCCAACGGCGGACGAGCCCCCGTCACAGCCGCAGGATCGAACCCCGAACCCGTCACCGTCACCGTCGCCGTCTCAGCAGCGTCGAACGACACCGCCGAGACCTCGACGTGCGGTGTGGCGGGCGGCGCTTCTTCGGCGGCCACCGGGGCCGCGACGAGCGCCGCGAGTCCCACGGCGAGCGCCGTGACCGCGGCGAACCGCCGCGAGAGTGCCGATCGTGTGCCGAACATCATCAGCCTTTCTGGTCGGGTGGGCGCCGGGGCGGCGCGCCGTGCGTCGTGCGCACCGGGGGCTTGGCGAGCGCGGTGCAGGTGGAGCGGGTACTGCGGGGGTCTGCAGGGCCGGGTCAGGTCCCGGCGGGGGCGCGCCTGGCGCGGACGACGAAGAACGCGACGGCCGCGGCGACGACGAGTGCGACGGCGCCGAGCGCCGCGACGGGCGGGCCGCTCGACGCGTCGTCGGCGGGGACCGCAGCCGAGGTCGGCGCCGCAGCGGGCTCGGGCGTCGGCGACGACTCGGAGTCCGCGGTCGCGCTCGGCTCGTTCGTCGGCTCCGCCACCGACGTGCCCACCGGCGTGCCCACCGACGTGCCCGTGAACGTGACCGGCGTGAACGTCTCGTTGTTGGCGTTGGCCAGGCCGTGGGCGCCGATCGTGATCACGCCGCACTGGACCGCGAGGCAGTCGATCTCGACCGGGTCTCCGGCGGCGTCCGACGCCGTGAACCGGGCGCCCGGGACCGTCAGCTCGGTCGCCCAGGTGCCGTCGGCCTTGAGCTCGCCGCCGTTGGCTGCGGTGCTCGTCTCCCCGCCGGGGAACGCGACGAACTTCTGGCGGCCGGCGTTGGCGGCCGAGGCCTCGTCGGGCGCGTACCGCAGCTGGGCGCCGGTCTGGCCGCCCTTGCTGGGCTGCCAGGAGGAGCCGTCCACCCAGCCGAACAACACGTAGATCCCACCGAACCCGCCCGCGACGCTCTGGAAGCCCGCGCCCGTGAGCTGCACCGTAGTGGGAGCGTCGGCGGGCAGCGGCCCGCCCGGCGTGATCGTGACGATCCCCGCCGCGCTCGCCGCCGTGGGCGCGAGCACCACGAGGGCCGCGGCGCCGACGGCCGAGGCGACCCCGGCGACGATCGCGGTCACGAGGGCGGTGGCATGTCTGGTGGCGACAGCGGGGAATCTCATGCGGGCACTCCGTGGGCGGCGCGGCGGGGCAGGACGACGAGGTCGCCCGTCCCCGGACGGTCGAAGACGTCGACGGGATGGCGGTAGACGGACGTGAGCAGCGGCGCCGTGAGCACGGCGCGGGGCGTCCCCGCGGCCGCGACCCGCCCCTCGTCGAGCACGACCACACGGTCGGCGTACGCCGCGGCGAGCGTGAGGTCGTGCAGCACGACCACGACCACGGCCGGCTCCCCCTGCAAGCCGGCCGCCAGCGCGCGAGCATGCGAGAGCACGGCTTCCTGGTGGCGGATGTCGAGGGCGGCGGTGGGCTCGTCGAGCAGCAGCACGCCTGGCTGCTGCGCGAGGACGCGCGCGAACGACGAGCGCGACTTCTCGCCGCCCGAGAGCGTCGGGTAGGCGCGTTCGGCCAAATGCGAGACGTCCGCGGTGAGCAATGCGGCGTCGACCACGGCCTCGTCGTCGTCCTCGCGCGGTGTGCGCCGCCAGGGCGCCCGGCCCATGCGCACGACCTCGCGCACCGCGAACGGGAACGAGAGCCTGTTCTCCTGCAGGAGCATGCCGCGGCGCCGGGCCAGCTCGGCGGGCGCCCGGCCGACGATCGGCATGCCGTCGAGCAGCACCTCGCCCGAGTCGGGCGCCACGTCTCCCGCGAGCACGCCCAGCAACGTGGACTTGCCCGCGCCGTTGGGGCCGACGAGCGCGACGACCTCGCCCGCGTGGACCTCGACGTCCACGCCGTCGAGCACGCGCGTGGCGCCGAGGGTCACGTGGACGCCGGTCGCGCGCAGCGCGGGGCTGGTCGTCGGGGCGGTCATGCCCAACCCCCTGCCGTGCGGCGCGTGCGGCGGATGAGCCAGAAGAAGAACGGCCCGCCGACGAGCGCGGTGAGCATGCCGATCGGCAGGTCTGCGTACGGCACGGCGGTGCGCGCGACGAGGTCCGCGGCGCTGAGCAGGACGGCGCCGCCCAGCGCGCTCGCGGGGATCAGGACGCGGTGGCCGGGGCCGACCGCCATGCGGATCAGGTGCGGCACGACGAGCCCGACGAACGCGATGATGCCGCAGAACGCGACCGCGGCGGCCGTGAGCAGCGCGACCAACACGACGCACACCAGCCGCAGCCGCTCGACGTCCACGCCCAGGTGGCGCGCCGACCGCTCGCCGAGCGCGAGCAGGTCGAGCCGCCGCGCGACGAGCATGGCCACGACGACGCCGATCACGACGAGCGGCGCCACCACCGCGACGTACGGCCAGCGCGTGCCGTTGAGGCTCCCGAGCTGCCAGAACACGATCTGCTCGCGTGCCTGCGTGTCGCCGAGGAACGTGAGGAAGGCGAGCGCGGCGCCCGCGACCGCGTTGACCGCCACACCCGTGAGCACGAGCGTGACGACCTCGGTGCGGCCGCCGTCGCGCGCGGTCGCGTAGACCAGCAGAGTCGTGGCCAGCCCTCCCACGAACGCCAGCAGCGCGACCGTCCACGAGCCCGCGAAAGCCCACCCGAACACGATCACCGCGCACGCGCCCACGGCGGCGCCCGACGAGACGCCCACGACACCCGGATCGGCCAGCGGGTTGCCGAACACGCCCTGCATCACGGCGCCCGCGCTCGCGAGGGCCGCGCCGACGAGCATCGCCATGACGACGCGCGGGAAGCGGATGGTCCACAGCGCGGCGTCCGCCTGCGGGTGCGTGGGCGCCTGCCCCGCATCGATGCCCAGGTGGCGCAGCACCGAGCCCAGCACCTCGGCGGGCGGCACGTGGAGCTGGCCCACGCCCGCGGAGACGAGCGCGAGGACGACGAGCACGAGTGCGAGCCCACCGAACAGCGCGACGACGGCCCCGCGGGGTCGACGCGCGCCGCCGGGCGC
>JAEWOA010000060.1 GCA_023461115.1 Actinomycetes bacterium | reverse complement strand
CACGCTCACGGCTGGAGTGCACGCTCACGGCTGGAGTGCACGCTCACGGCTGGAGTGCACGCTCACGGCTGGAGTGCACGCTCGCGGCTGGAGTGCACGCTCGCGGGCTCAGGGGGTGGGCGTTGGTGGGGCGTTGGGCTGGGGCGGGGCAGAATGCACGCGTGACCGCTGCCGCGCTGCCCTCGCGCTCCGCGCTTCCCGACGCCGCGCGCGTCGTCGTCAAGGTCGGCTCGTCCTCGTTGACGAGCCCGGACGGCCGGCTGGACCCGGAGCGGCTGCAGGCGCTCGTCGAGGTGCTGGCCGCCCGGCGTGCCGCCGGCGGCCAGGTGGTCCTGGTGTCGTCGGGCGCGATCGCGGCGGCGATCGGCCCGCTCGGGCTGAACGCCCGCCCCCGGGACCTCGCCACGCAGCAGGCCGCGGCCTCCGTGGGGCAGGGCCTGCTCGTCGCGCACTACACGCGCGCGTTCGCGCGGCATGACCTGCGCGTGGGGCAAGTGCTGCTCACCGCGGACGACACGATCCGCCGCGGCCACTACCGCAACGCGCACCGCGCGCTCACCCGGCTGCTGGACCTCGGCGTGGTCCCCGTGATCAACGAGAACGACGCCGTGGCCACGGACGAGATCCGGTTCGGCGACAACGACCGGCTCGCCGCGCTCGTCTCCCACCTCGTGCACGCCGACGCGCTGGTGCTGCTCACCGACGTGGACGCGCTGTACACCGGCCCGCCGTCGCGGCCTGGCTCGCGCCGGATCGCGCACGTCGACTCGCCGCGTGAGCTCGCCGAGGTCGACGTGTCGTCGCGCGGCTCGGCCGTGGGCACGGGCGGCATGGTGACCAAGCTGGAGTCCGTGGCGATCGCGACGCAGTCCGGGATCCCCGTGGTGCTGACATCCGCGGTCAACGCGAGCGCGGCACTGGCCGGGCAGGACGTCGGCACCTGGTTCGCGGCGACCGGCCGGCGCACCTCGATCCGGCTGCTCTGGCTCGCGCACGCCGCGCGGGCGCACGGGCGGCTGTTCCTCGACGAGGGCGCGGTGCGCGCGGTGGTCGAGCGCCGCACGTCGCTGCTGCCCGCGGGCGTCACCGCGGCCGAGGGCGAGTTCGACGCTGGCGACCCGGTGGAGCTCGTCGCCCCGGACGGCGCCGTCGTCGGGCGCGGGCTCGTGGCGTACTCGTCCGACGAGGTGCCGCAGCTCCTCGGGCGCTCGACGGGGGACCTGCGGGCCGAGCTCGGGCCGGGCTACGACCGTGAGCTGATCCACCGCGACGACCTGGTGCTCGTCGGGCGCGGCCACGCCGACTGAAGTCCGCCGGCCGCGGCGCACGGGCATCCGGACGTGTGACCGGGTCCCGGACGCCCCGCCCCAGGCCAGGGATGCGGGGCTAGTCTGGCCGGATGACGACGCTCGAGTCCTCCACGGTCCCGCCCCAGGCGGAGCGCGGCGCGGCGGCCGACGACGTCGCGCAGGAGGTGCGGGCGGTCGCGCGGCGGGCCAAGGTCGCCTCCCGGCGGCTCGCGACCGCGACGCGTGCGACGAAGGACGCGGCGCTCCATGCGATGGCGGACGCGCTCGTCGCCTCGTCGACGCGCATCCTCGAGGCCAACGCCCAGGACCTCGCGCGCGGCCGCGAGAACGGGCTCTCCGCGGGGTTGCTGGACCGGCTCGCGTTGACCGAGCCCCGGATCGCCGCGATCGCGGACGCGCTGCGCGAGCTCGCGGCGCTGCCCGACCCGGTGGGCGAGGTGGTACGCGGGCAGACGCTTCCCAACGGCCTGCGGCTGCGGCAGGTGCGCGTGCCGATGGGCGTCGTCGGGATGATCTACGAGGCGCGGCCGAACGTCACCGTCGACGCCGCGGGCCTGGCGCTCAAGAGCGGCAACGCCGTGATCCTGCGCGGCGGATCGGCCGCGGCCAGCAGCAACGCGGTGATCGTCGAGGTGCTGGCCGAGGCGCTCGAGGAGCGCGGCCTGCCCGGCGCGCTGATCCAGTCGATCGACGCGTGGGGGCGCCCAGGCGGAGTCGCGCTCATGCACGCGCGCGGGCTGGTCGACGTGCTCGTCCCACGTGGGGGAGCGGACCTGATCCAGACGGTGGTGCGCGAGTCCACCGTGCCCGTCGTCGAGACCGGCGTCGGCAACGTCCACATCTACATCGACGAGTCCGCCGACCTCGCCATGGCGCTGCCGATCGTGCTGAACGCCAAGACGCAGCGCGTGGGCGTGTGCAACGCGGCGGAGACGCTGCTGGTGCACCGCGAGATCGCCGACGAGTTCCTGCCGATCGCGCTCGCCGCGCTCGCGGACAGCGGCGTGACGATCCACGGCGACGAGGACACCCTGGCGCTCGCGCCCGAGGAGGTCTCCACGTCGCCCGCGACAGACGAGGACTGGGCCACCGAGTACCTGTCGCTCGATCTCGCGGTGCGCATCGTCGACAGCCTGGACGAGGCGATCGAGCACATCCGCGAGTGGAGCTCGGGCCACACCGAGGCGATCGTCACGAGCGACCTGGCGGCGTCCGAGCGGTTCGTCGCCGAGGTGGACTCCGCGGCCGTGATGGTGAACGCGTCCACGCGGTTCACTGACGGCGGCCAGCTCGGCCTGGGCGCGGAGATCGGGATCTCGACGCAGAAGCTCCACGCGCGCGGGCCGATGGGCCTGGCGGAGCTCACGACCACCAAGTGGATCGTCCACGGCGATGGGCACGTGCGGCCCTGAGCCACAGGCCACCGTGCGACAATCGACGCCGTTGCCACCAGCGACCCCCGACCCCCAACCCAGGAGGAACGCGTGCATTCCGCACTGATCATCGCCGCCGAGGAAGCCGCCGAGCATGTGAACGAGCTGCCGGTCTCGCCCGTGATCTTCGGGGTCGTCGCGTTCGGGGCATTGATGGCTGGGCTGCTGTTCACGTTCGCGTTCCGCAGCGTCGGCACCCGCCACTGACACGATGACTCGCCTGGGGGTGATGGGCGGGACGTTCGATCCCGTCCACCACGGACACCTCGTCGCCGCGAGCGAGGTCGCTGCGACCTTCGGGCTCGACGAGGTGGTCTTCGTCCCCACCGGGCAGCCGTCGTTCAAGCAGCACGACCGCGTCACGCTCGCGGAGCACCGCTACCTGATGACCGTCGTCGCGACGGCGTCGAACCCGCAATTCACCGTAAGCCGGGCGGACATCGACCGTCCTGGCTTGACGTACACGGTCGACACGCTGCGCGACCTCAAGGCGGAGCGCCCGGACGCCGAACTCTTCTTCATCACCGGTGCGGACGCTGTCGAGCAGATCCTCACGTGGAAGGATGCGCAGGAGTTGTTCTCGATGGCGCAGTTCGTGGCGGTCACCCGCCCCGGGCACACGTTGTCCGTCGAGGGACTGCCCGCGGATCGCGTCCACGTCGTCGAGATCCCGGCCTTGGCGATCTCCTCGACGGACGTTCGTGCACGTGCACAAGCCGGGAAACCGGTGTGGTACCTCGTCCCAGACGGGGTGGTCCAGTACATCGCGAAACACCAGTTGTATCGAGGTCAGTCATGACGGAATCCGGAGCGCGCCCCCGTCGGCGTGACCTCCACCGTGGCGAGGAGCCGACGAGCGGCGGCGCGCCGGCGCTGGAGCCGGCGAGCCCGCCACAGCCGGCGAGCCCGCCACAGCCGACGAGCGTGCCCACGGCCGCGGCGGGCAGCCCCGCGCCGGGCTCTCGTCGTGCCATGCGCGCGCAGGCCACAGGGGTGCAGCCTGTGG
>JAEWOA010000059.1 GCA_023461115.1 Actinomycetes bacterium | reverse complement strand
CGTTGAGCACGTCGATCGTCGGCTGGTCGTCCGCCAACGACGACGCGAACAGCGACGCGCCGATGTTGTCGCCCGCCGAGAGGAAGGCCACCGGCCCCGCGGCCGCGGCGCGCTGCTGCTCGACCGTCCCCGCGAACTTCACCGTGTTGGCGTCGATACGCCCGTGGAAGTCGTTGATGTCGAGGAACGTCAGGTCGACAGGGGCGTCGTCGGCACGCGCCACGAGCCCGACGATCACCGGGTCGTGGTCCGACGACCGGTACGGGTCAGGCGCGTAGAAGAGCGTGCCGTGGTAGTTGTACCGGCTGTACTCCAGCGCGATCGACTCCTCGGCGTTGATCTCCCAGATGTCCGCACCGGTCGCGCGCGCGAGCGCCGGCCCGTTGAGGAGCACGTGGTCGAGCGAGCCGGACAGTCCGCTGAACGAGTACGAGTACTGGCCGGGCGCCAGCTCGGCCGCCGCGTCGGCGTAACCCGCGTCGTAGAGGACCTCGAGCGGGTCCTCCTGCGTGTAGGAGTTGAAGTCCCCGACGAGGGCGACGGACTCGACGTCGCCCTGGATCGTGTGCACCCAGTCCCGCAGAGCCGTGGCCTGCGCGACGCGCGACGCGTTGGACGCGCCCTGGCCGTCACCGGCGTCCGCGTCACCGGGCAGCGGCCCGGCTGAGCCCTTCGACTTGAAGTGGTTGACGACGAACAGGAACGGCTCGCCCCCGCCCACGGGGGCGAACGCCTGCGCGATGGGCTCACGCGCGTTGGAGAACGCGCCGTTGCCCGAGCTCAGCGTGCCGAGCGCGCGTGACGCGCCCTGCCGCTGCACCGCGGCCGGCTGGAAGATGATCGCGTTGGTGATCACGTCCATCTCGCTCGCCGCCGGGAGCTCCGACGACGAGGGGACGAATGCCCACTTCGTCGAGCCCGCGTCCGCGTTGAGCGCGGCGACGAGGGTGCCGAGCGCCTCGTCGGCGTTGCCCGGGCCGTCGACGACCAGCGAGTTCTCGATCTCGAGCAAGCCGACGACGTCGGCGTCGAGCGCGTTGATCGCCTTGACGATCTTGGTCTGCTGACGCGTCAGGTCGTCCGGATCCCACGCACCGCGCGGGTCGCAGCCCGAGTTCACGGTGACCGGGTCGCCGGTGCGGTCCTTGAAGGACGTGCAGCCAGCCGTGCCCGCACCGAGCGTGGTGAAGTAGTTGAGCACGTTGAACGACGCGACCTTGAGGTCGCCGCCCACGTTCGCCGGGGCGGCGGTGCGGTCGTCCTGGAACGTGGCCGGGCTGTTGGTGTCCGGCGCGACGACGGGCTGCGTCGGGTTGAACTTCCACGCGTTGTTCCGGTAGTCGACGATCACCGGCTGCTCGAAGGTGGCCTTCGCGCCCACCCGGACCGGCTTGGTGGTCGAGATGTACGGCGGAGTCAGGCCGGAGTTCGCGGCGCTCAGGAAGTCGGTCGAGCGGCCGTCGTCGAGCACGACGCCGCGCGCGGCGTTGTCGGCCTGGACCGCGGCGGCCTCGGGGGTGCCCGGCCGTGCGGCGTCGGTCCACTGGACCAGCGGCTTGTCGCCCGCGGCCAGGCCGACCTCGCCGTACTGGTTGGTGGAGTACGTGTTGGAGATCGTGAAGTCGCCGCTGGGGAGCAGGAGCATCGACTCGATCGCCTCCCGCGCCGCAGGGGTCGCGGGCCACGTGCCGCTCAGCGGTGTGACCGTCGCGGGCTCGGCGAGCTTGGTGAGGCCCGCGGCCGACGACACCGTCAGCTCGGTCAGCCCGTTGAACTCGCTGACCGCACCCGTGACGCGCACGTGGTCTCCGAGCGCGACCGAGCCGACCGTGGACGACGAGAAGACGAAGATCGCGTCCGACGCCGTCCGGTCCGCGGCGAGGGCGCCGCCGGTCCCGGGCGTCTGGATCACGTAGCCGTTGAAGCCGCCGTCGGGGTACCGCGCGGTGACGACGCCTTCGGTCGTCACGGTCGTGCCGGCCTTGGGCGACGCGGCGCCCGTGCCCTGGATCTCCGCGATGGTGACGACCTCAGGATCGCCAGGCTCTTCGGGCGTCGTGACGAGACCGCCGCCCAGCGGAGTCGGAGCGCCGGTGGCGAAGTCGGCGGCGTTGTCCGCGGTGTTGGTGTGCGCCGCGTCCCGCGAGACGGACGTCGAGTTCGACGGCGCGGGCGCGCGGCCTTCCCCCGCCCACGACGAGGCCGTCGTCCCGAATCCGACGAAGTCGACGACCGATGCCTCGGTCGCGCAGTCCAGCGAGCAGATGAGAGGGCTGGTCGAGTCGATCAGCGCGACCTTCCCCGCGGTCGCCGACAAGTTGATCGCGCCGTCGACGTCGACGGCGAACGTCGCGCCCGTCGCGCCGGAGGCGCCCCCGACGAGCACCGAGCCGCCCGCGGCGATCGAGCCCGACAACGGCGTCAGGTTGGTCCAGGAGCTCCCAGCGGCCGAGGCGTACTGCACGGACCAGCCAGCGAGCGAGACGGGCGCCGAGCCGGGGTTGTAGAGCTCGATGAAGTCCCTGTTGAGCGGGGCGCCGGAGTTGCCGCCGCCTCCGTAGACCTCGTTGATGACGACCTTGGCGGTGGGTGACGCGGCGGCGCCGGCGGGCGGCGCGACCACCACCCCTGAGAGGACGACAGCGAGGGCTGCGGCGCCCCCGACTGCTGAACGCGGCCCAAAGTGCACGGGGCTCTCCTTCGACGGGGGAACACGCAGTACGGCCGCGGGGTCAGCGGCCAGGTTCACCTTGGTGTCTCGTCCGTTTCGTCGCAACTACTCGGCAGTAACGATGCGGTGAACTCGTCCCACGTCTAGGTGGCCGCCACATGACGAAGGCCCGAGCGTCGCCCAGACCGGGCGAGCTCGGGCCTCCGCGAACGGCCAGGTCAGGCGCGCAGCGACGCCCCGAACCTCGCGTGCGCGTGCGCCACGACGGCGTCACGCACCGCCGCGGTCTCGGCCGCGGTCAGCGTGCGGTCGGCCGCGCGCAGCCGCAGCGAGAACGCGAGCGACTTGTTCCCGTCGCCCACCTGCTCGCCGACGTAGACGTCGAACAGCCGCACCTCCTCGACGACGTCCCCGGCAGGGCTGGCGGCGCCCCCCGCACGGACCGCCTCGAGCACCGCCTCGGCCGGAGTCGAGGCAGGCACGACGAGCGCGATGTCTTCCTTGGCCGCCGGGAACGTCGAGACCGCACGCGCCTGATGAGCGTCGCGCGGCGCCGCCGCCAGGAGCACGTCGAGGTCGAGCTCGAACGCGGCCGTGCGCGGCGGGAGGTCGTGCGCGGCGACGACGTTCGGGTGCAGCTCGCCCGCGTGCCCGACGAGCGCGCCGTCGAGCGTCGTGAGCCGCGCGCAGCGTCCCGGGTGCCACGGCGCGTGCGACGAGTCGGCCTCGACCACCACAGGCGTCCCGACGATCCGGGCGACGAGGCGCGCGGCCTCGATCGCGTCGGCGTGGTCGGCGCGGCGGCCCGGACCCCACCAACCCGCGGCCTCGGCCCGGCCCGCGAGCACACCGGCGACACGCAGC
>JAEWOA010000058.1 GCA_023461115.1 Actinomycetes bacterium | reverse complement strand
CTCGGCTACCTGCCGCGCGGGCTGGACTCGCTGCCCGAGCTCAACGCGCGCATCGACGACGCGGCGCACGCCGCCGGGCGCGACCCGCGCGCGGTGCGGCGCCTGCTCAACGTCATGCCCGTCGACTTCGGGCCGACCACCCGCGGGCTGCTGCAGGGCCCGCCGAAGGTCTGGGCCGAGCAGATCGCCCAGGTCGCGCTCGAGCACGGCATCACGGGCTGGATCGTCGGCGGCGACGACGTGGCCCAGACCGAGCGGTTCGCCCAGGAGGTCGCCCCGGCGGCGCGCGAGCTGGTGGCCGCCGAGCGCGGCTGAACGGCCGGCGATCGCCGCGCGACTTCTCGACGAGGGGTTGCGCGGCGATCTCGTCGGGCATAACGTACAACCAAATGGTTGTAGAACTTGCGGACCGCCAGGCGGTCGACCGGATCTTCGGCGCCCTCGCGGACGGCACGCGGCGCGACATCGTGACGCGCGTGCTGGCCGAGCCGGCGTCGGTCTCCGCGCTCGCCCAGCGTTACGCGATGAGCTTCGCGGCCGTGCAGAAGCACGTCGCGGTGCTCGAGCGCGCGGGCCTGGTCACCAAGGCCCGACGAGGACGGGAGCAGCTCGTGAGCGGGGACGTCGAGGCCGTCCGCGCGGCGTCCCGGCTGCTCGAGAGGTACGAGGACATCTGGCGCTCGCGCGTGGACCGCATCGCGGGCTTGCTCGACGAGGCGCCGGCCGGCAGCACCACGAAGGAGGAGTCATGACCGTCGTCAGCACCGACAAGGACCCGCAGGCCCTGCGCTTCACGATCGTCACGGAGTTCGCCGCGGCGCCCGAGCGCGTGTGGCAGGTGTGGGAGGACCCGCGCCAGCTCGAGCGCTGGTGGGGCCCGCCCACCTGGCCGGCCACCTTCGTCGACCACGACTTCCGCGTGGGCGGCCGGTCGTCGTACTACATGACCGGCCCCGACGGCGAGAAGGCGCACGGCTGGTGGGAGTTCACCGGCATCTCCGCGCCGCGCGAGCTGCAGTTCGACGACGGATTCGCCGACGACACCGGCAGTCCCGCCGACACCATGCCGACGACGCACGCGCACGTGCTGTTCGAGGCGATCGACGCCGGCACGCGCATGACCATCACGGCGCGGTTCGACACCATCGAGGCGCTCGAGCAACTCGTCGGCATGGGCATGCTCGAGGGCATGACGCTCGCGCTCGGGCAGATCGAGGAGATCCTCGGCGCGTAGCCGCCCGGTTTGTGGGGGATTGACACGATTCGGTGGTCGGACGACGATCGCGGACAGGCATGTCCGAGGTCGCCCCACCGAGGAGGACGCCGATGTCCCCGCGCCGATCCATCAGGCACGCCGCCTGGCCCGCCGCCGCGGCCACGCTCGCCGTCGTGGGAGCGCTGGCGTCGGCGCCGCCGGCCGCGGCCGCTGGCGACCCGTTCACGCTCGTCGTCCTGCCGGACACGCAGAATTATGTGAGCACCGCCGCCGGCTCGCCCATCATGGGCCAGCAAACGCAGTGGATCGTCGACAACCGCGCCGCGCTCAACACGGTGTTCGTCGCGCAGGTCGGCGATCTCGTCGGACGCGACACCTCCGAGCTGCAGTGGCAGCGCGCGTCGCAGCACATGGCGACACTCGACGCGGCGGGAGTGCCGAGCGCGGTGCTCCCCGGCAACCACGACATGGACCTCGCCACCGGTGAGGCGCCGTTCTACCGGCAGTACTTCCCGCCGAGCCGGTACGCCGGCGCGTCGTGGAACTCGCTGGCCGCGTCGTACGGCGGATACCTGGGGCAGTCGCAGTTCGGGCCCGATCCGGTGGACCGCCAGAACATGGACAACTACGTGCTGTTCAGCGCCGCCGGCATGGACTTCCTGCTGCTGAGCCTCGAGCTGAACCCGCCGGACTACGCGATCGACTGGGCCAAGCGGGTGCTCGCGGCGTACCCGGAGCGGCGCGCGATCGTCTCGACGCACTCCTACCTCGGCCTCGACGGCACGCCGACGGCTCAGGTTGCGCGCGCCGACGGCGGCAACAGCGGCCAGGCGCTCTGGACCAAGCTCGTCCGGCCGAGCTGCTCGGTGTTCCTCGTCGTGTCCGGGCACTTCAGCGTGGATGACGACGGCGAGGCGAGGCGCACCGACACCAACGCGTGCGGCAAGCCCGTGCACGCCGCGCTCTCCGACTACCAGGAGCGGCCCAACGGCGGCGACGGCTGGCTGCGGACGTACACGTTCGACCCCGCGGCGGACACCATCTCGGCCCGCACGTACTCGCCCCTGCTCGGCCGGTACGAGACCGACGACAGCTCGCAGTTCACGTGGGCGTACGACATGTCCGACGACGGCACGCCCCCGCCCCCGCCTCCGCCCCCGCCCACCGCGCTGGCCTCCGACTCCTTCGGGCGCGCGGTGGGCGCCGGCTGGGGGAGCGCCGACGTCGGCGGCGCGTGGGCGCTGTCCGGGGCCGCGTCGCGGTACGCGGTGGCGGGCGGAGTCGGCAAGCACCTGCTGACCGCGGGCCAGACCCTGCGGACGACACTCGCGGGCACGTCGACCGCGACGGACGTGCACGTCACCGTCGCGCTCGACCGGATCGCCGCGGCCACGGCCGCGGTCTCGGCGCGGGTGGTTGGCGACGCGGACTACGCCGCCCGCCTCAAGGTGCTCGCGGACGGCACGGCCCAGTTCCATCTGGTGCGCTCGGGCACGGCACTCGTCGGCGGCACGGTCGCGGGGCTCACGCTCACGCCGGGGTCGGTCGTCCACCTCCGTGTTCAGGCCGAAGGCGCCAACCCGACCACCGTGAGCGCCCGAATCTGGCGCGATGGCGCCGCCGAGCCCACGGCGTGGCGCGTCACGACGACCGACGCGACGCCGGCGCTGCAGAGCGGCGGCGGCGTGCGCCTGCTCTCCTACCTCTCCTCGGGGATCGCAGGGACGGTGACCGCGGCGTACGACGACCTCCTCGTCACCACCATCGGCTCGACGCCACCCCCACCACCGCCACCCCCACCACCACCGCCGCCACCGCCCAACGCCGCCCCCACGGCCGCGTTCACCGCGACCACCGACGGCCTGACGGCGCGGCTCGACGCGACGGGCTCCGACGACCCGGACGGCCAGGTCGTCGGCTACGAGTGGCAGTTCGGCGACGGCGCCACCGGCTCCGGCCCCACCCCCACGCACACCTATACGGCGGACGGGCTGTACACGGTGACGCTCACGGTGGCCGACGACGACGGCGCCACCGCGACCACCCAGCGCGCCGTGTCCGTCGCCGCTCCGCCACCCCCACCGCCGCCCCCACCCACCGGCTCGATCGCCGCTGACGCGTTCACGCGCACGGTCGCCGGCGGCTGGGGGACAGCGGACGTCGGGGGAGCGTGGACCGTGTCCGGCGCGGCGTCGCGGTACTCGGTGGACGAGGCCGGGCGCATGGCCATCCCCGCGGGCGCCACGCTCGGCGCGACGCTCGCGGGCGCCTCGTCGTCGTCGACCGACCTCGTGGGCGCCGTCGCGGTCTCGGCGACACCGACGGCGTCGGTGTACCTCACGCTCGGCGCGCGCGCGATCGGCTCGGCCGAGTACGGCGCGCGGCTCAAGGTCGCGGCGGGTGGCGCCGTCCAGGTGCACCTCATGCGCTCGGGGACGGCGCTCGTCGGAGGCACGGTCCCGGGACTGGCGCTCACCGCGGGCTCGCCCGTGGCGGTCCGCGTCCAGGTGGTCGGCGCCGGCACGACGACGCTGCGCGTCAAGGCGTGGGCGGTGGGCACGCCGGAGCCGTCGGCGTGGGCGTACACCCGCGCCGACTCGGCGGCCGAGCTCCAGTCCGCGGGCGCGGTGCGGGTCTCGGCGTACAGCGCGGCGGCCCTCACGGTCGCGTGGGACGACCTCGTGGCGACGACCGTGCCCTGACCGCCGACCCGCAGCCCGCAAGCCCGCATCCCGCAAGCCCGCAACCCGCAAGCCCGTGGGCTACAGCGGCCGACCCGCCTTCATCTCCGCGACCAGGGACTGGACCACCGCGTCGAGCTCGCCCGCATTGCGGCGCGCCACCGCGCGTTGGCGCTGGTAGGACGCGCCGCGGCGCAGGATCACCCGGACCTGGTCGAGCTCGTCGGCGCACCCGAGCCGCTCGGCCACCGGCGCGAGCGTCGTGAGCCACCCCAGCACGGAGTCGGTGACCAGCTCCTCGTCGCCCGCCGCGTTCGTGATGATGATCGCGTCCATGCCGTAGCGCGCCGAGCGCCACTTGTTCTCCTGCGTGAACCACGGCGGCAGCGTCGGCAACGCCTCGCCGCGGTCGAGCATCGTCGAGAAGTGCTCGACGAAGCAGTGGGTGAGCGCGGAGATCGCGGTGACCTCCAGCAGGTTCGCGGCGCCGTCGGCGACGCGCATCTCGAGCGTCCCGAACCGCGGGGACGGCCGCACGTCCCAGCGGACCTCGTCGAACTGGTCGATCACGCCCGTGTGCAGCATGTCCCCGACGTACTGCTCGAGCTGCCACCACTCGTCGAACCCGAACGGCAGCCCGGCCGTGGGGAGCTGCTGGAACAGCAGCGCGCGGTTGGACGCGTACCCGGTGTCACGCCCGGCCCAGAACGGCGACGACGCCGACAGCGACTGGATGTGCGCGAACACCGTGAGCATGGCGCGCGAGAGCGGCAGCACCTTGGCGCGGTCCTCGATGCCGACGTGCACGTGCACGCCGTAGATCAGCATCTGCCGGCCCCACCACTGCGTGCGGTCGATCAGCGTGGCGTAGCGCTGCTTGTCGCTGACCTTCTGCGTGGCCCAGTTGGCGAACGGGTGCGTGCCGCCGCCCATGAGCTCGATGCGCAGCGGCTCGGCCGCCGCCGCGACCTCGGCGAGCGCTCGGCGCAGGTCCCGGCCCGCCTCCGCGACGGTCTGGCACTTGCCCGACGACACCTCGACCGTGTTGCGCAGCAGCTCCTGCGTGATGTTCGGGTGGTCGGCGCCGACCGCGTCGAAGATCGCGCCCGCGGCCTGCCGGAGGTCGCCCGAGTCGGCGTCGACGAGCGCGACCTCCCACTCGATCCCGACCGTGGAGCGCTCGGACTGCGCGAACGGCAGGCTCACGGGTGTGGCCATCTATGCCTCCTGGGCGGGGTCGGCAGGTCCGGTGGGCCCGACGAGCGGCTCGACGACGAGCACAGTCTGCTGCCCCGCGACCCTGGTGAGCACGAGGGTCGCCGAGGCGTCGCCACGCGGGTCGAGCTGGCGGCGGAGCTGGTCCGGCTCCACCGCAGTGCCGCGCTTCTTGATCGTGAGCGTGCCAACCCCGCGCTCGCGCAGGTACGCCCGCAGGCGCTTGAGGCCGAACGGCATCGTGTCGAGCACGCGGTAGCCCGTGGCGAACGGCGTGGCCACACGGTCGTCGGACGTCACGTACGCGATCGTCGGGTCGACGAGCCGCCCGCGCACCTCGGCTGCGACGTCCCCGACGAGGCCCGCCCGGATCACGGCGCCGTCGGGCTCGTACAGGTACCCCCCGACCGGCCCGACGTGGGCATGGGCCGCGTCGTCGGGCGCCAGCACGTGCGCGCGGCCGCCGCGCAGGACGAGCGCCGACCGGCCGGGCCCCTCGGGCGCCAACGGCCCGAACCACAGCCCGAGCTCGACGACGTCGCCGTCCACCGAGACCCACTGCGCGCGTGCGTCGTCGGGCAGCGCGCGGTGCGGGACGCCGGGGCCGAGCTTGAGGCCGAGCGCGGGGACGCGCTCGCGCAGCGCGAGGACGGAGTCGAGCGGCGGCGCGTAGGCGGCGGGGTCGAAGAGGCGGCTGCCGGTCTTGGTGCGCCGTGCGGGGTCGGCGTAGACGCCGTCGATCCCGTCGAAGTCGAGCATGAGCCCGTCCTGGTGGCGCACCTCGGCCTCGGGGAAGTGCCGGAGGTTCACGGTCGCGATCGCCGCGGTCATCTCGTCGAGCTCCGCGGCGGTGACCCGCAGTCCGACTCCCGCGAACGCCATCGCGTCCGCCCCGATCCCGCTCGTCAGGTCTGCGACGTGCGTCACGCCCGCGTCCCGGTACCGCCTCGCGTGGTGAGCCGCGACCTCCAGGCGCGTCGCCTGCTCGAGGCCCGCCTGCGTGAACAACATGCCGTCGGCGAAGTCGCCGAGCTTCGCCCGGGCCTTCGACCGCAGGCGCGACTGCGTGAGCGCTGCGGCGACGAGCGACGGGTGCAGGCCTTCCGCGCGCAGTCGCTCGGCCAGCGCCATCGCGAGCCGCTCGTCGTACGGGGGCAGCGCCGTCAGCAGCGCCCACCCCTCGGGCGCCAGGAGCCGCGACAACCCATCCGCATCCACGTCGGGATCCTCCCACGGCGGCGCCGTGTGAGCGCCGCGATAGACGCCGCGTCCGGCGCGACTCGTTGGCACTCGCCTTGACCGAGTGCTAGTGCGTTCCTAGAGTGAGGAACTGGCACTCTCCGGTGGAGAATGCCAACCGCGCCCGGCGGCCGGCACCCGCGACGACGGCAGCCACGGCGCAGCCCACGAACGCTGAACCATCGACTCGTGAAGGGGAGGTCCGCTGTGTCGGTCTCCATCAAGCCGCTCGAGGACCGCATCGTCATCAAGGCCGTCGAGGCCGAGACGACGACTGCGTCCGGCCTGGTCATCCCGGACAGTGCCAAGGAGAAGCCCCAGGAGGGCGAGGTCCTGGCTGTCGGCCCCGGCCGCATCGACGACAAGGGCAACCGCGTGCCGCTCGACGTCGCCGTCGGCGACAAGGTCATCTACTCCAAGTACGGCGGCACCGAGGTCAAGTACGCCGGCGAGGAGTACCTGATCCTCTCGGCGCGCGACATCCTGGCGGTCGTCGTCCCCACCCACCCCTCCCCGCTGCCCCCACCCGCCCCCACCCCTCCGCCGAGATGGTGAGTTCGCCGTGAGGTGGTGAGTCGGGACTCACCATCTCGAGGCGTTCTCACCCGCTCGGCGGAGATGTGGGCGGGCGTGGGGGCAGCGGGGAGGGGAGGGGGGAGGGGGCGGAGCGGGGGTTAGCCGCGGGCGGCTGATGCGCCCAGGTCGGGGTTGTCGGTGAAGAAGCCGTCGATGCCCGCGGCGCGGAATACGCGGATCTCACCGGCCAGGTCGCCCGGCGCGTTCGGGTCCGTGCCCACGCGGAACTGCGCGGGCAGGAACTGGTTCTCCCAGCGGAACGCCCAGGTGTGCACCTGGAGCCCGGCGGCGTGCACGTCGGCGATCACCGGCGAGGGCGTCAGCAGGGCTCCGGCGGCGTCACGGGGGATGAGCACGTCCTTGCACGCGCCCAGCACGTCCGCGTACTTGGCCATCTGCTCGAGCCCGGCGGCCGTGACGAGGTCCTTGTAGGTGCGCGTGTCGCCCGCGGCGACCAGGTCGTACGGGGCGCCCGAGCAGTCGACGAGCTGCACCAGCGGGAGTTTGGTGCGCTTGGCCAGCTCCTTGAGGTTGCCGGTCTCGAAGCTCTGGATGAACACCGCGAGCCGCTGCGGTCCAGGCCGTTGGCGCGCAGCGTCGCCAGCATCGGCTCCTCGAGCGCGAGGCCGATCGAGCGGAAGTACGTCGGGTGCTTGGTCTCGGGGTAGACGCCCACGGGCTTGCCTGCGCCTGTGGTCGAGCGGCGGGCCAGGGCCAGCACCTCGTCGAACGTGGGAATCTGGAACCTGCCGTCGTACGCGGTGTTCGCCGGCCGCACGTGCGGCAGCCGCTCGACCGCGCGCAGCGTCCGCAGCTCCGCGAGCGTGAAGTCCTCGGTGAACCAGCCGGTCACCTGCCAGCCGTCGATCGTCTTGGTGGTCTGGCGCGCCGCGAACTCGGGGTGCTGCGCGACGTTCGTGGTGTCGCCGATCTCGTTCTCGTGGCGGGCGACGAGCACGCCGTCCTTCGTCGAGACGAGGTCGGGCTCGATGTAGTCCGCGCCCTGCAGGATCGCCGTCTCGTACGACGAGAGGGTGTGCTCCGGCCGGTAGCCGGAGGCCCCGCGGTGGCCCGTGACGAGCGTGGCGTGCTCGTCGGCCGGCACGGTGCGACGACGGGCGGGTTCTGGTGCGGTCAGGCCGGGCGCACCGTGACCTTGCGGCTCTGGGTGGCCAGGATCGCGGCGCGCTCGTCCTCGGAGAGCCCGCCCCACACGCCGTACGGCTCGCGGACGGCGAGCGACTGCTCGCGGCATTCCTTGAGCACCGGGCACTCGGCGCAGATCGCCTTGGCGGCCTCGGCGCGACGACGACGGGCCGAGCCGCGCTCACCCTCGGGGTGGAAGAACAAGTCCTGGTCGGCGTCGCGGCACGCGCCCTCGAACTGCCACTCCCACAGGTCCATCACTGGTCCGGGCAAACGCGAGATCTCGGCCATGCGTCCTCCTGCGTCAGTCGGCCGGCCGTGGCGGCGTTGCCTGCCGGCGACGGATGGTCGGGCGGTCCATCCCGGGGGATGGCGACTCCGGCGACGCTACAACCGCGTCAGAAGTTGGTCAAGATTGGTTCGTTGAGCGAACTTTGGCGCGATTTCGGCGCGGTGAACTGCGACTCGCTTGGGTGTCGTCCGGCTGAACGGCCACCGAACAGCAGGACCGCGCATCGAAGGCCTGGCACAATCGCGCCATGAGCGCGTCAGGCGAGGAGGCCATGCCGGCACCGATGCTGGCGGCCGGCCCCGTCTCCGGATCCGACTCCCGGCCCGTCTCGGGACCCGTTTCCGGGCCCCTCACCGTCGCCGCCGTCGCCGCCAGGCTCGGCGTCGCGCCCGCCACGCTCCGCACGTGGGACCGCCGCTACGGCCTCGGCCCCTCGGAGCGCTCGGCGGGGTCGCACCGCCGGTACACCGCCGTCGACGTCGACCGCCTCCTCGTCATGCGCCGACTCACCCTCGACGGCGTCGCGCCCGGCGACGCCGCGCGCCTCGCACTCGCCGCCGAGCTCGCCGACGAGGGCCGTCCCCCGGCGCTCCCGGTGCAG
>JAEWOA010000057.1 GCA_023461115.1 Actinomycetes bacterium | reverse complement strand
GCACTCGACCTGGCCGGCCGCTGCACCGCGCCGAGCGGCGAGCCGGGCGCGCTGTTCGAGCTGCTCGGCGTCGGCGGCGAGGTCATCGACTCGCGCGTCGTCACGCAGTGGCCCGGCTGGCTCCGCGACGTCCCGGAGGCCGCGCGCGCGCTGCGCATCCGCGCCACCGTCGCGCTCGCGCCCGGGCGCAACGAGCTCGGCGTCGGCACGGTCGGCGTGCACCGCATCGTCGTCGCCGGCGAGGTGGTCTCCACCGGCTCCCACGTCGCGGGCGCCGACGTCATCCTCGACTCCAGCGTCAACCAGCCCAAGCCCGCGCTGCTCGTGATCGACGCCGACGAGCCGACGACCGTCGAGCTCGACGCCACCGTCCAGGCGGTCCACCCGGTCGGCTACGCGTCGTTCGCCCGGGCCGACCTGGTGCACCGCACGCCCGGGACCTCTCCCGACGAGCTGCTCGCCGCCGCCGTCGACGCCGCGGCCGGCGCCGACCTCGCGGTCGTCGTCGTCGGCACCAACGAGGAGATCGAGTCCGAGGGCTACGACCGCACGAGCCTCGCGCTGCCCGGCACCCAGGACCAGATGGTCAAGGAGGTGCTCGCGGCCAACCCGCGCACGATCGTCGTCGTGAACGCGGGCGCGCCCGTGCTGCTGCCGTGGCTCGACACCGCGCCGTGCGTGGTGTGGGCGTGGCTCGGCGGGCAGGAGTGGCCCGAGGCGCTCGCGGACGTGCTGGCCGGCCGCGCCGAGCCTGCGGGCCGCCTGCCGTGGACGCTCCCGGCCCACGAGACCGACGTCCCCGTCCCGCACGCGATCCCCGTGGACGGGCGCATCGACTACCACGAGGGCGTCCACGTCGGGCACCGGTCCTGGCTTCGCCTGGGCCGCACGCCCGCGGCGCCCTTCGGGCACGGCCTCGGCTGGACCACGTGGGAGCACGACGACGCCCAGGCGTCCGTCGAGCCCGACGGCTCGGTCCAGGTAGCCGTGGCCGTCCGTAACACCGGCCTACGCGCGGGGCGCGAGGTCGTCCAGGTCTACGTCGAGCCGCCCGCGGGGTCACACGACCGCCCCGTGCGCTGGCTCGGCGGGTTCGCCGTCGTCGAGGCCGACGCCGGCGAGCACAAGGAAGTCCGGGTCCGGGTGGGCGCGCAGGCGTTCCGGGCCTGGGACACGGCGCGCGGCGGCTGGGTGACCCCCGCCGGCGTGTACCGCCTCCACGTGGGCCGCTCGTCGAGCGACCTACGCGTCTCGGTCGACGTGGCCCTCCCGGTCGCGGCGCCCGAACCCGGGCAGTAGTCCCACCAGCAGTAACCCCCCTGGCAGTACCCGCAGTCGCAAGGCCGGTCCGACGAGTTCCGCAGTCCCGTCGGACCACCACAAGTGCAGATACCCATCAGTGCAAGGAGGCACTTCCGTGAGGATGCGCAAGTTCGCAACGGCGATCGCCGGTGTGGCGACCGTCGCCCTGCTCGCCACCGCCTGCTCCGGCGGCAGCGGCGACGACGACAAGTCGTCCGACAAGCCGACCGCGTCGGGCGTCTCGGACAAGGTCCTGACCGTCGGCATGCCGAACGGCCCGCAGAAGGAGAACCACAACCCCATGGGCCCGGGCTCCTCGAGCCTGTCCCTCGGGTACGCGTTCGTCGTCTACGAGTCGCTCATGCAGGTCAACGAGATCAAGCCCCTCGACGCTCCGACGCCCTGGCTCGCCGAGAGCGTCGAGTGGAACGACGACTCGACGCAGGCCGTCATCACCCCGCGTGAGGGCGTCAAGTGGAGCGACGGTGAGCCCTTCACCGCCGAGGACATCGCGTTCTCGCTGCAGATCCGCAAGGACCACGACGAGATCAACGCGGACTTCCCCGGCCAGTACGGGGACATCAAGGTCGAGGACGGCAAGGTCGTCGTCAACTTCACGTCGGGCCAGTTCGTCAACCAGGTCAAGCTGTACAAGATCCTCATCGTCCCCAAGCACATCTGGGACGGCCAGGACCCGGTGACGTTCTCCGACCCGAAGATGGTCGGCACCGGCCCGTTCAAGCTGCAGCAGTTCACCGAGCAGTCGATCACGATGGTCCCGAACGACACCTACTGGGGCACCAAGCCGCTCGTCGGCAAGATCCGCTACGACGCGTACGCGGACAACGCGGCCCTGACCACGGCCCTCACCACCGGTGAGGCGCAGTGGGGCTGGACGTTCATCCCGGACTACGAGAACGTCTTCATCAACCAGGACCCCGAGCACAACGCTCAGGTCGCGGGCGGTGGCTTCGGCGTCGACGTGCTGTTCCTCAACACGACCAAGAAGCCCTTCAGCGACGTCGCGTTCCGCCAGGCGCTGAACCTCGTCGTGGACCGCGCGGACATCTCGAAGACCGCGGGCTACGGCGTGTGGCCGCAGCTCACCAGCATCACCGGCCTGCCGACCCCCACGGGCAACGACTACATCGCGCCCGAGTACAAGGGCAAGGAGGCCACGGTCGACGTCGACGGCGCCAAGAAGATCCTCAAGGACGCCGGCTACACCTGGAAGGGTGAGGCCCTGGTCGACCCCTCGGGCGCCGAGGTCTCCTTCGAGCTGAAGGACCCGGCCGGCTGGACCGACTACATCGACGCGCTCAAGATCGTCAAGGAGGGCGCGGAGAAGCTCGGCGCCAAGGCCGAGGTCGTCACGCCGCAGGCCGACGCGTGGATGAACACGATGATCAACCTGGGCGACTTCGACGCGTCGCTGCACTGGACCGACGGTGGCTTCACGCCGTGGAACATGTACTCCAACATGATGGACGGCGCCTCGCTGCTCCCCATCGGTGAGAACGCCTCCTGGAACTTCGGCCGTTACGACAACGCCGAGGCGACGAAGGCGCTGGCCGACTTCAAGGGCGGCAAGACGCCGGAGGACCGCCAGGCGGCCCTCAACATCGTGCAGAAGCACTTCGTCGAGGACGTCCCCGGCATCGTCATCTGGCAGCGCCCCGCGATCGCGCAGTACTCGACGATCAACTACACGGGCTTCCCGACGACGGACGACACGTACTCGAACCCGCAGCCGACTGGCCCGCAGGCTGCTCTCATCGTCACCAAGCTCAAGCCGAACAACTGAGCCGTCCGATGAGATGACGCACGGCGCGACGGTTTTCCCGTCGCGCCGTGCGTCCGGCCCACTCCCCCCGAAGGTTGAACCGATGAGCGCTCCCCGGCCCACGCCGGCTGAGCCTGACGCGGCGGCTGTCATCGACGACAGCCCCGTGCTCCAGGCAGTCGGCATCCGCAAGCATTTCCCGGTCCGTGGACTGCGGAACCACGACGTCGTCCACGCGGTCGACGACGTCGACCTCGAGCTCTACCGCGGGCGCGTCGTCGCGCTGGTCGGCGAGTCGGGCTCAGGCAAGTCCACGATCGCGCGGCTGCTCGCACAGCTCATGCCGCTGACCGCGGGCGAGATCAGGCTGCACGGCGCCGACGCCAAGGTGAAGAACCGGCGGGCGTTCCGGCGGTACGTGCGCCAGGTCCAGATGATCTTCCAGGACCCGTTCGGGTCGCTGAACCCGATCCACACCGTGCGCTACGCGTTGGCGCGCTCGCTGCGGATCCACAAGGGCCGGCTGCGCGGCGCGGACCTCGAGCAGGCGCTCGAGGACCTGTTGACCCGCGTGCAGCTCACGCCGCCGTCGCGGTACATCGACAAGTTCCCGCACGAGCTCTCGGGCGGGCAGCGCCAGCGCGTCGCGATCGCGCGCGCCCTGGCCGCGGACCCCGAGGTCCTGCTGGCCGACGAGCCGATCTCGATGCTGGACGTGTCGATCCGCCTCGGCATCCTCAACCTGTTGCGTGACCTGCGGGACCGCCTGCAGATCGCGATCCTCTACATCACGCACGACATCGCGTCCGCGCGGTACTTCGCGGACCGCACGATGGTCATGTACGCGGGCCGCGTGGTGGAGTCCGGTGACAGCGAGTCAGTCACGCAGGACCCCAAGCACCCGTACACGCAGCTGCTGATCAGCTCGGCGCCGGACCCCGACGACCTGGACGCGCGCGCCCGTGGCGCCCGCGGTGAGGCGCCGTCGCTGGTGCGCCCGCCCACGGGCTGCCGCTTCAACCCGCGCTGCCCGTTCGCCGCCGACGTGTGCCGCAGCGAGACGCCGCCGCTGCTGCCCGTGGGCGAGGGCCGCCAGGCCGCGTGCTGGGGCTACTCGGACCGGGAGGACCGCCCGCAGCTCGGCTCGGTGCTCGTCGCGTTCGGCGAGCGCCCGCACGCGGACGACGACCTGCTGCGCGCGGTCACCGCGTCCGCCACGACCTCCGAGGAGACGGACCGATGAGGTACTTCACCCGCCGCCTCGTGTTCTACATCGTGACGTTCTGGGCGGCCGTCACCATCAACTTCTTCATCCCGCGCGTGCTCCCGGGCGACCCGGTGTCCGCGATCCTGGCCCGCTACAAGGGCACGCTGACCTCGGACTCCGCGGACGCGTTGCGCGCGATGTTCGGCATGGACAACGACGCCAGCGTGTGGCAGCAGTACCTGCAGTACTGGGGCCGGCTGCTGCACGGCGACCTAGGCATCTCGTTCAGCCAGTACCCCGTCCCGGTCTCCGAGATCATCGCGCAGGCGCTGCCGTGGACGATCGGCCTGGTGGGCGTCTCGACGATCATCAGCTTCACGGGCGGCACGCTGATCGGCACCTACCTGGGCTGGCGCCGCGGCACCAAGGCCGACGCGCTGCTGCCGATCTCGACGTTCTTCTCGTCGGTGCCGTACTTCTTCCTCGCGCTGATCATGATCTCGTTCTTCGCGGTCCGGCTGCGCTGGTTCCCGACGAGCGGCTCGTACGACCGCAACATGGCCCCGAACTGGTCGTGGGAGTTCGTCGGCTCGGTCATCTACTACGGCACGCTGCCGGCGCTCACGATCATCCTGACCTCGATCGCGGGCTGGATCCTCGGCATGCGCAACATGACGGTCACGGTCTCGTCGGAGGACTACGTGACGGTCGCGCACGCCAAGGGCCTCAAGGAGCGCCACGTGATGTTCGGCTACGCCGCGCGCAACGCGATCCTGCCGCAGATGTCGAGCTTCGCGTTGTCCCTCGGCTTCGTCGTGGGCGGCACGCTCGTCATGGAGCAGGTGTTCTCCTACCAGGGCATCGGCCGCACGCTGCTGGTCGCGACCTCGTCGTACGACTACCCGCTCATGCAGGGCTGCTTCCTGGTCATCACCATCGCGGTGCTGATGGCCAACATCGTGGCCGACTTCGTCTACGGCGTGCTCGACCCGCGCACGCGTCAGGAGGGCTGACATGGCCGTCGAGCTGCTGGTCGACGAGGGCGCCCCCGCGCTCGCGACCGACGACACCGCCCCGAGCGGCAAGAAGCGGCGCTTCCTGTGGATGCGCAACGCGAAGGCGCTCACGGGCGTCGGGATCCTGGGCTTCTTCGTCCTGATCGCGATCATCGGCCCGTGGATCGCGCCGTTCGACCCCGACGAGCGCAGCGACGCGTTGCTGCAGCCGCCGTCGTGGACCCACGTGATGGGCACCACGCACACCGGCCAGGACGTGTTCTCGCAGGTCATCCTGGGTACGCGCGGTGTGCTCGTGATCGCGTTCGTCGCGGGCGCCGTGGCGACGATGCTCGGCATCCTCGTCGGCATCACCGCGGGCTACCTGGGCGGGGTCGGCGACGAGGGCCTGTCGGTCCTGTCCAACATCTTCCTGGTCATCCCGCAGCTCCCGCTCATCATCATCATCACGGGCGCGCTGCCGTCGGCCGGTGGGCTCACGGTGGCCCTGGTGATCGCCGCGACCGGGTGGGCGTGGGGAGCGCGCGTCCTGCGGGCGCAGACGATGTCGCTGCGCAAACGCGACTTCGTCGAGGCCGCGCGCGCCAACGGCGAGAAGACGTGGCGGATCATCCTGGCCGAGATGATGCCGAACATGACCGCGATCATCGCGGCCGGCTTCATCGGGACGGTCGGGTTCGCGGTCCTCTCGCAGGTCACGCTGTCCTACCTGGGCCTGACGCCGGGCGACCAGTGGAACTGGGGGACCATCCTCTACTGGGCGCAGGCGCAGCTCGCGCTGCAGCGCGGCGCCTGGTGGTGGTACGGCTTCCCGGGCATCTGCATCGCGCTGCTCGGTATGTCGCTCACCCTCATCAACTTCGGGATCGACGAGTTCGTCAACCCGCGCCTGCGCTCCACGGGCCTCAACGCCCGCAAGCTGCGCAAGCGCAAGATCCGCCCGCGCATCGGCTTCACGCCGGTCGTCTACGAGGCCAAGGAGGACCGGGCATGACCGCCCTGGCCGAGCCCCGCTCGTCGCTCCCCGTCAAGGAGCCCGTGCTCGAGATCAAGAACCTGTCCGTCGACTACGGCTACGACGATCCCACGCACGTGCTGCGCCAGGTGTCCCTGACCCTGAACCGCGGCGAGGTGCTGGGCCTGGCCGGCGAGTCCGGCTGCGGCAAGTCGACGCTGGCGTACGCCGCCACGCGGCTGCTCCCGCCGCCCGGGCTCATCACGGGCGGGCAGGTCGTGTTCACCGACCGCGACGGGTCCAAGCAGGACATCCTGACGCTCAACGACACCGAGCTGCGGGCGTCGCGCTGGCAGGACCTGGCGATCGTCTTCCAGGGCGCCATGAACTCGCTCAACCCGGTGCACCGCGTCGGGCGGCAGATCGCCGACGCGATCATGGCCCACCAGCCGGCGGTCAAGAAGGGCGAGGCGCTCGAGCGCGCCGGGGAGCTGCTCGACCTCGTCGGCATCAACCCCGACCGCCTGCGCGACTTCCCGCACCAGCTCTCGGGCGGCATGCGCCAGCGCGTCATGATCGCGATGGCGCTGGCGCTCGACCCGCAGGTGCTGATCATGGACGAGCCCACCACGGCGCTCGACGTGGTGATGCAGCGCCAGATCGTCGAGCAGATCGCCGACCTGCGCGAGCGCCTCGGGTTCTCGGTCATCTTCATCACGCACGACGTGTCGCTGCTGATCGAGATCGCGGACCGCATCGCGATCATGTACGCGGGCGAGATCGTCGAGGACGCCGCGGCGCAGGACGTGTACCGCCGGCCGCGGCACCCGTACTCCGACGGCCTGCTGCACTCGTTCCCGCCGCTGCGCGGGCCGCGGCAGGAGCTGCGCGGCATCCCGGGCTCGCCGCCCGACATGGCCAAGCTGCCCACGGGCTGCCCGTTCCGGGACCGCTGCGCGTTCGCGCACGACGCGTGCGCGGCGATCGTCCCGGAGCTGTCCCCGAGCGCGGTCCCCGGCGACGACCCGCGCCGCCGGGTCGCGTGCCACCTGCACACCCCAGCCCTCGTGTCGTCGGCCGGCCACACCCCCCACCCACTCCCCACCCAACTCTCCCTCCAGTAACCCCCCGCGCCCCCATCCCC
>JAEWOA010000056.1 GCA_023461115.1 Actinomycetes bacterium | reverse complement strand
GTCGAGCGCCGCGTTCGCGAGCGCGCGCCCGGCGGCGGTGAGCCGCAGCCCGCGGCCGACGCGCTCGGTGAGCGGCGCCCCGACCTCCCGCGAGAGCTGCGCGAGCTGCTGCGAGACCGCGGACGGCGTCAGGTGCAGCACGCGGGCGGCTGCGGTGACGCCGCCCTGGCGCTCCACGGTCCGCAGTGTGGTGAGTGCGCGCGCGTCCATGTAGTGACGCTACATCGTCGGTTCACAACTATTCGCTAGCGGTGAATGGCGCCGGACGCGATCCTCGTCCCATGACGGGGCGCGACCGACTGCTGGCCGCGGTGGTGGCGATCTGCTGGGGACTCAACTTCCCAGCGATCCACCTCTCGCTCGAGCAGTTCCCGCCGTTCTTCCTGGTCGCACTGCGGTTCAGCCTCATCGCGCTGCCCACCGTGCTGCTGGTCCGCCGGCCGCACGCGCCGTGGCGGTGGGTGCTGCTCTACGGGCTCGGCTTCGGGGTCCTGCAGTTCGTGTTCCTGTACTGGGCCATGGACTCCGGGATGCCGACCGGGCTCGCCTCGCTCGTGTTGCAGTCGTCGGCGCCGTTCACCGTGGTGCTCGCGGCGGCGCTGCTCCGCGAGAGGATCACGCCGATGCAGGGGGTCGGCGTGCTCCTGGCGGTCGCCGGGCTGGGCGGCATCGCCGCGCACCGTGCCGAGCTCGCGGGCGGCGCCACGCTCGTGCCCGTGCTGCTCACGCTGTGCGGCGGGCTGGGCTGGGCGGTCGGCAACCTCGGCAACCGGCTCGCGGTCCAGGCCGCGCCCGGCGAGCCCATGCGGCTGCTGCTGTGGATGTCCGTCGTGCCGCCGCTGCCGATGCTCGCGCTGTCACTGCTGGTGGAAGGCCCGGCCGAGATCGCCGGGTCCCTCCACGGGCTCACCGAGCCGCGCGGCCTGTGGGCGATCGGCGGCCTGCTGTTCACGGTGCTCGTGGCCACCCTCGCCGGCTCAGGGCTCTGGACGACCCTCATGGGCCGGTACCCGTCGAGCGTCGTCGCGCCGTTCTCGATGCTCGTGCCCGTGGTCGGCATCGGCTCGTCATGGCTGCTGCTGCGCGAGCGCACGTCGGCAGCCGAGCTGGCGTTCGGCGTGCTCGTCGTGGCCGGGGTGCTGCTCGGCAGCCTGCGGGCGCGCCCGCGGACAGGGACAGGGACAGGGACGGGGACGGCCGACCAGGCTCAGGATTCGACGACGAGCGCGGTCGCGATCGCCGCGATGCCTTCACCGCGCCCCGTCAGCCCCAAGCCGTCGGTCGTCGTCGCCGACAGCCCGACCGGTGCGCCCGCGGCCGACGACAACGCCGCCTCGGCCTCCGTGCGCCGCTGACCGATCCTCGGCCGGTTCCCGATCACCTGCACCACGACGTTCCCGACCTCGAAGCCTGCCGCCCGCACGCGGCGCGCGGCCTCCGCCAGCAGCGTCACGCCGGCAGCCCCGGCCCACTGCGGCTCGGCCGTGCCGAAGTTGGAGCCCAGGTCCCCCAGGCCTGCGGCCGAGAGCAGCGCGTCGGCTGCGGCGTGCGCGGCCACGTCCGCGTCGGAGTGCCCCGCCAGCGGCGGCTCCCCCGGCCAGGACAGGCCCGCGAGGTGCAGGACCGCGCCCTCCGACGGGTCCGGGTCGTACGCGTGCACGTCGACGCCGATTCCCGTGCGGGGCAACCCCCGCGGTGCACCGCTCACGCGTCCTCCTCGGTCAACCGCCCGTCCCCGGACAACACCTCGTCCCCAGACAACACCTCGGCGACGGCCAGATCCCGCGCCGTCGTGATCTTCGCCGCCCGCTCGTCACCCGCGACCATCCACACCCCGACGCCGAGCCGCTCGCACAGTCCGGCGTCGTCCGTGGCGGCCAGGTCCTCGTCGGCGGCGTGCTGCGCGGCGTCGTCGTGCGCGCGGCGCAGCAGCGCGGCGTCGAAGCCCTGCGGCGTCTGCACCGCGCGGAGCTCGGCGCGGCGCACGGTCTCGACGACGGTCGCGCCGTCGCCGCCCACGCGCTTGATGGTGTCCACCACGGCCAGCCCAGGGACCACCGCGGGATGGCCTGCGACGACCGCGTCGATCACGCGCCCGATCAGGTCCGCCGGCGCGAACGGCCGGGCCGCGTCGTGCACCAGGACGCACGACGCCGCGTCCGTCGTCGAGAACACCGCGCCCAAGCCCGCGGCGACCGAAGCCTGCCGCGTGGGCCCGCCGGCGACGACGAGCACACGCGGACCATGCGGCTCGTCGGCAAGCCCGTCGAGCTCACGCGCGAAGTCGCCCAGCCGCTCCGATGGAGCCGTGACGACGAGCACGTCGACCCGCTCCCCGGCCGACCCGCGCGCGGCGAGCAGCCCAGCCGCGGCATGGCGGAGCATGGAGGCGCCACGGACACGCACGAGCGCCTTCGGCAGGGCATGGCCCAGCCGAGAGCCGCTCCCGGCGGCCGTGAGGATCGCGACGACGCTCACCCGAGGATGAGGGCGTCGGTCAGGACGCCAGAACCTCGTCGAGGATGGCCTCGGCCTTCTCCTCCTCGGTGTGCTCCGCCAGCGCGAGCTCCGAGACGAGGATCTGCCGGGCCTTGGCGAGCATCCGCTTCTCGCCCGCGGACAGGCCGCGGTCGGCGTCACGGCGGGACAGGTCGCGCACGACCTCCGCGACGCGGATCACGTCTCCCGACGCGAGCTTCTCGAGGTTCGCCTTGTAGCGGCGCGACCAGTTGGTCGGCTCCTCGGTGTACGGGGCGCGCAGCACCTCGAACACGCGGTCCAGACCCTCCTGGCCGACGACATCGCGGACGCCGACGAGGTCGACGTTCTCTGCGGGGACTTCGATGGTCAGGTCGCCCTGAGCGACCTTGAGCTTCAGGTAGAGCTTGTCCTCACCCCGGATGGTCCTGGTCTTGATCTCTTCGATCAACGCGGCGCCATGGTGCGGGTAGACAACGGTCTCCCCAACAGTGAAAGTCATCTGCAGGTGTCCCCTTTCGCAGTGGCCTATCTTAGCACGCCCGATTTCGCCGAATTCCCGCGGGTTCTCCCGGCACGGCGGCGCGTCTACGCAGGTCAACCGCCATAGAGCCACGAATGTGGCGCGTGCCGCTCCACCAGGCCGTTCACCCGGTCGCGCGGGCGGCTAGGCTTTGCGCCGTGACTTCGCCTGCCCCCCGCCGCCTCGTCGTCCGCCCCGCGCGACGCGCCCTCGCCTTCGGCGCCGGGCTCGCGGTCGCCGGCCTCGCACTCTCGGGCTGCGCCGCGACCATGCCGATCCAGACGCACCGCCCCTACTCGCCGTCCGACGGCGTGCGGATCACGCTCGACGACGTGCGCGGCAGCAACCTGATGCTCCTCTCGTCGGGCAAGGGTGAGCCCGGCGTGCTGCACGGCGCCTTCACCAACGACGGCCCCGAGGACCGCACGGTCTCGGTCACGTTCGGCGACGACGCCACCCCGACGACCATCCGCCTGCAGCCGCGCAGCACCGTGCTGCTCGACGACTCCGGCGAGGACGGCCACCAGAAGGTCGCGGTCGACGAGACGCCGGTCGCGCCCGGCGCCGTACTGACGCTGACGGTCTCCACGGACGCCGCGGGCGCGCAGGAGCTCGCGATCCCGGTCCTGGACGGCACGCTCCCCGACTACGCGTCGTCGGTCCCGACGCCGTCGTCGTAACGGCGTTCAGAACGGCAGGAAACCCCGCGCGAGCCTCGGCGGCTCGGCGTCCTCGCACCAGCGGGACCAGGACGTCGCAGATCCTTTCGGCGGAGTGGCCGCCGCGCAGGTGGCCGAGCATGACGTAGCGGGTGGGGCGTCGACCAGGGTCTGGATCGCGGAGCAAGATCCTGTGCCGACGATGAGGTCGCCCCCCAATGGCCGGGCACGGACCGGTTGCCGGCCTCGGCCGGCCGCTTCAGTCCTCACCATCTCTTCAACGAACCGTGACGTTCGCGTGTCCAGGCTCGTGGCTGGGGGCCCCGCACTCTCAAGTCGTGTTCGACGCAGTCCCAGCAGATCTGCGGGCGACCCAGCTTCCCTTCGCGGCCACCACAGGTCAGTTGGGGGGTCGGCGCGGGGTAGATCCATCCATCCGGCTGGGACCTGCACGTCACTTGTGGCAGGAGCCTCCCCCTCGGTCGAGCCGCACGTCCGCTCGGTCGGCGGAGACGTCTTCCGCTGGCTAGTTGGCCAGAGCGGAGACACCGGCCGAAATCCACCAACCAGCGGCGACCACCAAAGGTCCGGCAGCCATGATCCAGGCGCGTCCCGCCGTCAACCTGCTGCCCGTCCGGGCAGCAACGATGGCAGCCGCGATTAACACGGCAATCGCTGCGACGCTTGCGACCATCCAGTTCAGAACGAAGGCGATGAGCATCGCCATTGCGAGGCCGAAGCTCGCGATCAATGGCACGGCCCAACCGGCGTCACCCGGATCGTTCGCCTCCCGACGTGTTGGGACGTCGGCACCGGGACTCATCATGGCTAGTTGAAGACGACGTAGTCGGAGTGGAGAAGGTTGTTGCAGGCTCCACTCTTCGATTGCGCCTTCGAGTATGTGTTAGTACCTGTGGGATAGCCCACGACCAGAGTCTTCGAGTGGTTGGTGTAGGTCGTGCCGCCGCCCGGGCACGGGAACGCGGTGTTCTTGAATGTCCCCGTGGTGTCGCTTGTCGCCTGCGGCGTGCAGGCCCAAGGCGCGCTCGCGCTCGATCCTGTGCGCGACCAGCCGCTGTTCGTGAACCAAGTCCAGTCGTGCCCCGGCGTCGTCGATGTGACGCAGCTGCCGGTGGTGAACCACTTAAGGGACGAATAGGTCTCCGTGACGACGATCCGCACGGGGTCGCGGTACTGGACGGACAAGGATTGGTAGAACGTTCCGGCCGCGTTCGCGACGGCGGCCTCTCGCATTGACTGCTGCGTTCGGGGGGTACTGATGAAGGCGTCGCGGGTCCTGCTCGGGAATTTGTCGACCGCGTACGTCCCCTGGAGGTAGGTCGACTCGCATGTGGCAGGGTCAAACGCGATCTGGGTGCCGATGGTTACCATCCCAAACCCGCTCGAGCTGCCAGACGCGACCTCGACACAGCTCCCATCACTGTCGCGGTAACCCTTCGCCACGATCTTGCGCGCGCCGACGCCGCATCCTTTTCCCCCGTCAGACGGTTTCTGTCGCGTCCAGGTTCATCCGCGACATGCCGGTGCTGCACATGGAAACTACTGCGCGTCCGAGCTCCGAGGCAATGGTCTACCGCATCCAGAAGTGGTCTGGCGACGGAGTCGCCCGGCACCGCGAGCCTGCGTGCTCTTCGTGTTGGTCAGGTGATCAGTGCCAAGGGCTGGTCGGTCGCCTCTGTGTTGTGTTCGTCGGGCAGCGTGAGGCGTGAGCGGGTCAGGACGTCGAGGGCGAACTAGCGTCGCCCTTCGACCCATTCGTCGTGCTGTCGGCCAGGACGGGCACCGACCAAGCGTGTGACGGCGTCGCGGTCGAGCCGGTCCGCGCGCGCGGCATCCACATGCTCGTGCGCTGCGGGGAGCTTGTCCGCGACGAGGTCGAGCAGCTTGTCGAACTGGGCGTGCACGGAAGGAGCGTCGGAGGTGACCAGCCGGACCCCGGCCAGGCCGCGGGCGACCAGGTCGGCGAAGACCACGTTCCACGCCTCCTTGGTCTCGGAGGTGGTGACCCCACCAGCGCCAAACCACCATGAGGGACTCCGCTCGCGCCGGGCTTTCCTCGTCTCGCCGCCGATCAGCCGAAGCGGCCCGAGATGTAGTCCTCGGTGGCCTGCTCCTTGGGCGAGGAGAAGATCACCGACGTGTCGTCGATCTCGACGAGGCGGCCGGGCTGGCCCGTGCCCGCGAGGTTGAAGAACGCGGTCCGGTCGGAGACGCGCGCGGCCTGCTGCATGTTGTGCGTGACGATCACGATCGTGTAGTCGCTCTTGAGCTCGGCGATGAGGTCCTCAATCGCGAGCGTGGAGATCGGGTCCAGGGCCGAGCACGGCTCGTCCATCAGCAGCACCTGCGGCTTGACCGCGATGGCGCGCGCGATGCACAGGCGCTGCTGCTGGCCGCCGGACAGGCCCGAGCCGGGGCGGTCCAGGCGATCCTTGACCTCGTTCCAGAGGTTGGCGCCCTGCAGCGAGCGCTCGACGACGTCCTGCGCGTCGCCCTTGGACAGGCGCTTGTTGTTGAGGCGGATGCCGGCCAGCACGTTCTCGGCGATCGACATCGTCGGGAACGGGTTGGGCCGCTGGAAGACCATGCCGACCTGGCGGCGGACCGCCACGGGGTCCACGCCGTCGCCGTACAGGTCCACGCCGTCCATCTCCACGCGGCCCTCGACGCGCGCGCCGGGGATGACCTCGTGCATGCGGTTGAGCGTGCGCAGGAAGGTGGACTTGCCGCAGCCGGACGGGCCGATGAACGCGGTGACGGACCGCGGCTCGACGGACATCGCGATGTCCGCGACGGCCCGGAACTCGCCGTAGTAGATGTTCAGGTCCTTGACGTCGATGCGCTGTGCCATGGGGGGGTCCTTAGCCGATGGTCTTGGGAGCGAAGAGGCGGGTGATCAGGCGGCCGAAGAGGTTCAGCAGCATGACGATGAGGATCAGCGTCAGCGCGGCGGCCCAGGCCCGGTCGTAGTTGATGTCCGGGAGGCACGCGGCGTCACCGGGGGCGCACGGCACGAGTCCCTGCTGGAACTGGCGGTACACGTAGACGGGCAGCGTCATCATGCGGCCCTCGAACAGGTTGTAGTTGATCGAGTCGGCCACGCCGACCGTGATCAGCAGCGGCGCGGTCTCGCCGATGATGCGGGAGATCGCGATCATCACGCCGGTCCCGATGCCCGCGACCGCGGTGCGCAGCACCACCTTGATGACGACGAGCCAGCGCGGCACGCCGAGCGCGAGCGCGGCCTCCCGGAGCTCGTTCGGCACGAGCCGCAGCATCTCCTCGCACGAGCGCACGACCACCGGGATCATCAGCACCGACAGCGCGATCGAGCCGATGGCGCCCATGCGGATGCCCGGCCCCAGGATCACCGCGAACAGCGCGTACGCGAACAGGCCCGCGACGATCGACGGGATGCCCGTCATGACGTCGACGAAGAACGTCACCGACCGCGCCAGCCACCCGCGCCCGTACTCGACGAGGTAGATGGCCGTCAGCAGGCCGATCGGCACCGAGATCAGCGTCGCGAACAGCGTGATCTCGACCGTGCCGATGATCGCGTGGTAGACGCCGCCCGCGTCCATGCCGCCGAAGACGCCGCGCATCGAGTGCGTCAGGAAGTACATGTTGAAGCGCTCGACGCCGTGCGAGATGACGGTCCACGCGACCGAGACCAGCGGCAGGACCGCGAGCACGAAGGCGCCCGTGATCAGGACCTTCATCGCGAGGTCCTTGCGGTGGCGGCGCTTGTCGACGTACCGCAGGAGCTCGCGCAGCTCCTCGTTGCCTGCCGAGCTGCCCTGGGGGGCGACCGTGGTGGCGGCCATCAGTTGGCTCCCGAGAAGTCCTTGCGGCGCGCGACGATCGCGCGCGCGGCCATGTTGACGACGAGCGTGATGACGAACAGCGCGAGGCCGGTGGCGATCAGGACCGACAGGCCCATGGGACTCGCCTCGGGGAACTGCGCCGCGATGTTCGCCGCGATCGTCTGCTGCTGGCCCGCGACCAGGAGCTGGAACGAGTAGAGGAACCCGGGCGACAGGATCATCAGCACGGCCATGGTCTCGCCGAGCGCGCGGCCCAGGCCGAGCATCGCCGCGGACACCACACCCGAGCGCCCGAACGGCAGGACCGCGGTGCGGATCATCTCCCAGCGTGTGGCGCCCAGGGCCAGGGCGGCCTCCTCGTGGAGGCGCGGGGTCTGCAGGAACACCTCGCGGGACACCGCGGTGATGATCGGCAGGATCATGACCGCGAGCACGAGCGCGACCGTGAGCAGCACGCGCGCGGTCGGCGAGACCTCACCGCCGAACAGCGGGATCCACCCGGCGTACGTGTTGAGCCACGTCCACACGGGCTTGACGATCGGCGCCAGCACCAGCGCGCCCCACAGGCCGTAGACCACAGACGGCACCGCCGCCAGCAAGTCCACCAGGTAGCCGAGGCCCGAGGCCAGGCGGCGCGGCGCGTAGTGCGAGATGAACAGCGCGATGCCGATCGCGACGGGGACCGCGATCAGCAGGGCCAGCGCCGCCGCGAGCACGGTGCCGAAGATCAGCGGCCCGACGTAGTCGAGCAGCGAACTCGAGTCGCGCAGCAGGTTGACCTGCGCGATGAGCTCGTCGGTCGGCGTGGTCAACGCGGGCCAGGCGCGCAGCACCAGGAACACCGCGACTGCGACGAGGACGACGAGGATGAGGACGCCGGCGCTCGTCGCGAGCCAACGGAAAGCCTTGCTGCCGCCGCGCTCGATCGGCCGCGACGCCCGGCGCCGCGGCGACGCGGGCGGGCGGTCCGCTGGCGCGTCCGCGAGGGCGGGGCTCGATGTGGTGGTCACAGATGCTCCTGCGATGCGGGGGAACGGCGGGGAGGACTAGTCGTCGGTGGCCGGCCCGCGTCCCCCCCGGGACGGGCCGGCCACCGACTGCTTGCGTCAGGCCGCGCTGATCGCGTCGACCGCGGCCTTGGCCTCGGTCGCGAGGTCCGCCGGCAGCGGCGCCGAGCCGGCCGCGGAGTTGGAGGCCTGCTGGCCCTCGTCGCTGACGATGAAGCCGAGGAGGCCCTTGACCAGGTCGGCGGTCGCCTGGTCCTCGTAGGTGAGGCACGCGACCGCGTACGACACGAGGATCAGCGGGTACGCGCCCGCCTCGGTGGTGGTGCGGTCGACCTTCACGACGATGTCGTGCTCGCCGCGCTCGGTGTCCCGCGGGGAGGCGGCCAGGCCCTTGGCGGCCGACTCGGCCGACGGGGCGACGAATCCGTCACCCACCTTGAGGCTGACCTTGCCGAGCGAGCCGGCGGCGGACTCGTCCGCGTAGCCGATCGTGCCCGCCGCGGCCTGCACGGCCTGGATGAGGCCCGACGTGCCGTTGCCCGACTCACCGCCCTGGAGCGGCCAGTCGTCGGCGGCCTCGTCGGTCCACACGCCGTTCGCGGCCTTGTTCAGGTAGTCCGTGAAGTTCTTGGTGGTGCCCGAGCCGTCCGAGCGGTGCACGGGCGTGATCGCGAGCGACGGGAGCTGCGCGTCGGGGTTGTCCGCCTTGATCGCGGCGTCATCCCACTGCTTGATGTCGCCGCGGAAGACCTTGGCGATCGTCTCGGCCGAGAGGTTCAGGGTGTCGACGCCGTCCAGGTTGAAGACGACCGCGATCGGGCTCACGTACACCGGGATGTCGATGGCCTCGCAGCGCGCCTTGGCCGCCTCGAGCTCCTCGGGCTTGAGCGCCGAGTCCGTGCCGGCCCACACCACGCCACCGTCGATGAACTGCTGGCGGCCGCCCGACGAGCCGACCGGGTCGTAGTTGACCGTCACGTCGGGGTTGGCGCCCTGGAAGCCGGCGCGCCACGCGTCCATCGCCTTCTCCTGCGAGGAGGCGCCGGCGCCGTTGAGCTCACCGCTGAGAGTCGACTCGGCGGCGGGGCTGCCAGACGAGTCGGGGGTGTCACCGAGTGGGTCGTCCGATCCGCAGGCAGCGAGCGAAAGGGCGAGCGCGCCGACGAGGGCAGCCGCCCCGACACGGCCGTGGAGGGAGAGCTTCACTGTGGTCCATCCTGTCGAAGAGATGCGCACCGGGGTGTGCGCTGACGATCAGGAACGTTGCCGGGATGGAGTGACGCGCTTCCCCGCATCCGGTGAACCGCAGGTGAACTGTGGCTGTCAGTTGCCTCTTCAGGCGGGCCGTCGGCCGTCGGTCACGCGGGGACGGGCGCCTCGTCGTTCAGCTTGTAGCCCAGCCCGCGGACCGTGACCAGGAGTGCCGGGCTGGCCGGGTCCCGCTCGATCTTGGCGCGGATGCGCTTGACGTGGACGTCGAGGGTCTTGGTGTCGCCCACGTAGTTGGAGCCCCAGATGCGGTCGATCAGCTGGCCGCGGGTCAGCACGCGCCCGGCGTTGCGCAGCAGCAGCTCGAGCAGCTCGAACTCCTTGAGCGGGAACGCGACCTCGGCGCCGCGCACCGCGACGGTGTGCCGCTCCACGTCCATGCGCACCGGGCCGGACGCCAGCACGTCGTCGTCGTGCTCGACGTGCTGGGGCGCGGCGGCCACCGGGGCCCCTTCGCGGCGGCGCAGCACCGCGCGCACCCGCGCCACCAGCTCGCGCGACGAGTACGGCTTGGTCACGTAGTCGTCGGCGCCGAGCTCGAGGCCCACGACCTTGTCGATCTCGTCGTCCTTGGCCGTGAGCATGATGACCGGCACGTCGCTCACCGCACGCAGGCGCCGGCACACCTCGGTGCCCGCCATGCCCGGCAGCATCAGGTCCAGCAGCACCAGGTCGGCGCCGTGCTCGTCGAACCGGTCCAGCGCCTCGAGGCCGGTCGCCGCGGCGACCACCTCGAAGCCCTCGCGCTCCAGCTGGTACGTCAGCGGGTCGCGGTACGACTCCTCGTCCTCGACCACCAGGATGCGGGGGCTCACGAGGCGCTCCGATGCTGCACATGCTCTCCTTCGTCGACGACGGGCGCGTCGGCCGCGTCATGCGGCGCGCTCGCCTCGTCGTGTCCAGTGGGGGTGTCCCACGACGCCTCACGGCCGGACTGCGGCGCCGGCACGCGCGGAAGGCGCATCGTGAACGTGGATCCGCGGCCGGGCTGCGACCACACCGTCACGTCGCCACCGTGGTCCGCCGCGACGTGCTTGACGATCGACAACCCCAAGCCCGTGCCGCCCGTCGCCCGCGAGCGCGCCGGGTCCACACGGTAGAACCGCTCGAACACGCGCTCCTGCTCGGCCGGCGCGATCCCGATGCCCTCGTCGACCACCGCGATCTCGACGAGATCGCCGACCTCGCGGACACCGACGCCCACATGCGACGCCTCGCCCGAGTACGCGACCGCGTTGTCGACGAGGTTGCGCACCGCGGTGACCAGCAGGTCACGGTTGCCGAACACGTGCACACCGTGCGCGCCACCGATGTCGAGGCGGACCCGCTTGGCGGAAGCCGCGGTCTGCGCGCGGTCCACCGACTCGGCGACGACGTCGTCGAGCCTGACCAGCGAGAGCGGGCCCAGCGCGCCGGCCACCTGCAGCCGCGACAACTCGATGATCTCGTGCACCAGCGCCGACAACCGCTGCGCCTCCGCGGCCATGCGGCCCGCGAAGCGCCGGACCGCCTCCGGGTCGCCCGCGGCGTCCTCGATCGTCTCGGCCAGCAGCGTGATCGCGCCCACCGGAGTCTTGAGCTCGTGCGACACGTTGACGACGAAGTCGCGCCGGATCGCCTCCAGCCGGCGCGCCTGCGTCTGATCCTCCGCCAGCACCACCACGTGCCGCGGGCTCACCTGCGCGACCCGCACCTGGACCATCAGCATGCCCGGGCCGACACCGCGGGGAAGCTCCAGCTCCTCGTCGCGGATCACGCCGTCACGGCGGACCGCGGCGATCATGTCCCGGATCGCGGGCGGCGCGATCCGCTCGTCGCGCACCAGGCCCAACGCGTACGCCGGCGCGCTCGCGCGGACCAGCCGGTCGTCCTCGTCGAGGACCACCGCGGCCGATCGCAGGACCGCCAGCATGCGGACCAGGCCCTCGTCGAGCTCGGGCGCAGGCTGCGGCGGCACCGTGCGCTGCGCGCGCTCGCTCCACCGGAACGCGAGCGTCGCCGCGACACCCACGAGCACGCCGAGCGCACCCGCCATCAGCAGGTAGACGCCGTCAACCCCAGTCACCAGGCCAGCGTAGGCCGCCGGGCGAGGCCCACCCGTACCGGAACACCCGGACGGCGCGGCTTGTCGACGACCATTCACTCGCCGTTCACCCCGGCAGGCCACGGGCGCGAGCGCTCAGGATCAGCGCTCGCGCCCGGGCCGCGGCTACTCAGCCGAACGCCTCCAGCAACGCGCTGCGCTCCGCCTCCGTCAGGTTGGTGGCCACGAGCGTCGTGTGGAACCCGTGGAACCGCTCGGCCAGCCGGTCCAGGTCGCCCGCGTCGGTCACCACGCACAGCATCGACGTGCCCGGCACCACCTGCGCCCGGATGTCGTCGAGCTGCGCGTCCGTCAGGCCGACCGCCGCCATCGTCTTGCTGATCCCACCGACCGCCGCGCCCGCCGCCGCGCCCAGCAGCGGGACGAAGAACAGCACACCGAACAGCAGGCCCCAGAAGGCGCCCCAGCCGGTGCCGCGCCACTGGTCGTCGTGGCCGTGGTGCATGTCGGGCTTCGCCTGGCCCTGGGGCCAGGAGATCACCGCGCGGTCGACGATCGTCACCAAGCCCTCGCTCGACGCCTCCCGGAGCACGTCGAGCATCCGCTTGGCGGCGTCAGGGTCGTCGAACTTCCACGCCGTGAACGTCGTCATGCGAGCAGCTTGGCCTTCGCCGCGGCGAACTCGTCGTCGCTGAGCACACCCTGCTGGTGCAGGGTCCCGAGCTGCTGGAGCTTTCCGAGCAGGTCGTCACCGGCGGCGGGCGCCGCCGGGGCAGCCTGCGCCTGCGCCGCGGCCGCCTGGCGGGCGGCCTCCTGCATCTGGAGCTGCTGCTGCTCGGCCTCGTACTGCTGCTGGTCGTAGCTGTCCTGCGCCTTGTTGTACTGGTGGCGGCGCACCGCGCCCGCGGTGGCCGTCGCCGTGCCCGCGATCACCGCGGTGCGCGCCGCTGTGCCGATCAGGCCGGGGCGGCCCACTCGTCCGACGAATGGCATGGCTGGTCCTCCTCTTCTCTCTACGTTCCGTCAGTCGTCAGAGCCGCGGCCGGCGGCCTCGTCGAGCTCCTCGTCCAACTCGTCCTCCAGCTCCTCGGCGAGCTCCTCGAGCTCGCTCAGAGCCGCCACCACCTCGGCCGGGATCCGCTCCGAGGCCAGCAGGATGCCGCCGCTCGCACGCAGCGCCCGGGCCAGGCCGAGCGACCACAGGTGCTCGATCACCAAGATCAGCGCCGACGAGCCCAGGGGCAACGCGCCCGCGATCTCGTCGATGTCCTCCTGGCCCGCCAGTCCCGAGCCGGGCAGCTCGACGTCGGTGACCACGATCTCGTCCTCGAGGTCCTGGATCTCGATGATCTCCAGGTCCCCGTCCACGGGCCGCCGGACCACGACCAGGTCGATGATCCGGACCTGCTCCGAGGCGACGAGCACCGCGAGCTCGGTCTTGACCGCGTCGGGGATGCGGTCGTCGGGGAACTCCAGGGCCAGAAACTCGATAGGGCCGAACTCGATATCCGCCATCACACTCTCCTCGTTCCCGTCACCGAACCGCGCGCTCGACCTCGTCGCCGTGGACCGTCAGCGCCCACAGCGTGAAGCCACCGAGCGCGATCACTGCGATCGACCACCACGGCGTCACCGGCAGCCAGAAGAACTGCCAGACCAGGTTCACGGTGAGCAGGATGATCGCCGTGATGCGCGCCCACAGGGCTCCGCCGAACAGCGCGAACCCCACGAACGTGATCAGCGCGCCCAGGATCAGGTGCACCCACCCCCACGTCGAGATGTCGAGCACGAACGCGCCCTGGAAGTTGTTCCAGGCGAGGACCTTGTCGTCGTTGAAGACGGCGATCAGGCCGGACACGACGTTGAACAGCCCGACGGTCAGTAGTGCGAACGCGCCGAACCACACCCAGCCGACCCAGCCTGTGACCTTCTGTGCCATGTGGTCGTTCCTCTCGATTTGCCGCTCGAAACCTGGGACACCACGCCCTCGTCGGGCGCGCATTGCGACACTATCCGCGTACTGCGACATTGCCACTCGTAGCAGCGCAAACGTCACTTTCTCGCCCGCCCGGGGGACATGCGCGCAGCCAACGGCCGCCCGCTGTTCACCTGCGGGCGTCTCGGTGTTCACCTGCGGGCGCCAACCTGGTCGTCGCCCGTGGCCGGATGCGCCGCGGCCGGCTTGAGAGGGAACACATGCGGGACATCTTCGACGCCGAGCTCACCCAGCTCGGCGAGGACCTGGTGGCGATGGCCGGCCGGGTGGAGCACGCGGTCACCAACGCGGGCGTCGCCCTCATGACGGCGGACCTGAGCCTGGCGGAGTCCGTCATCGCCGACGACCTCGGCATCGACGCGATGGAGCGCGACCTCGACGAGCGCTGCGTCCTCCTGCTCGCGCAGCAGCAGCCCGTCGCCACAGACCTGCGCATCGTCGTCTCCGCGCTGCGCATGAGCGCGTCGCTCGAGCGCATGGGGGACCTGGCGCGGCACATCGCGCAGATCGCGCGCGGCCGCTATCCGCTGCACGCGGTGCCCGCGGGCATGGAGTCGACGTTCTCGCAGATGCACGACGCCGCCGTGCGGGTGGCTCGTCGCAACACGACGCTCCTGGAGAACCACGACATCGCGCTGGCCTCCAGCATCGAGGCCGACGACGACCTGCTCGACGACCTGCACGAGGAGACGTTCACGGCGCTGCTCGGCGGCCAGTGGGACGGCTCGCCGCAGCAGACCGTCGACGTGACCCTCCTGGGCCGCTACTACGAGCGGTTCGGCGACCACGCGGTCAGCGTCGCCCGCCGCGTGACCTACTTGGTGACGGGCACCCTCTCAGACGACGCCCCCCCCCCCCCCCCCAAACCCCCCCCCCCCCCCCCCCCCCCCCCCCCCCCCCCCCC
>JAEWOA010000055.1 GCA_023461115.1 Actinomycetes bacterium | reverse complement strand
CGTGTGAAGCCTGATCAGGCAGTGTCTCCACGAGTGCGTTCATCGGCTCGGAAGCCGCACCCACACCGTTCTTCTCCGCGCCAGCCGGGCTCACGCCAGCCGTGCTCACGGCGGCTAGGCCCGCGGTGGCCGTGCCCGCAGTGGCCGAGCCTGCCGTGGTCGTGTACTGGGCGGCCTGGCCCGCGGTGGTCGCGGACGCGGCGGCCTCTGCGCGGGCGGCTGCTTCGCGCTCGATCGCCGCCTGCGCCTCCTCGAGCGCCGCGCGGTGCGCCGCAGCCTCGCGCGCTTCCTGCTCGTGTACCGCTTGCGTCCGGGCAGCGGCCTCACGCTCGGCTGCCTCCCGCTGGGCGAGCTCCTCCGCCGCGCGAGCGCGCTCCTGGGCCTTCTTCCTACCGAACACTGCGCTTGTCCCCCCGAACTGCGACGACCACTCGCGTGGGTGCGACGCCCTCGATGCTGTTGACGATGTGCACGCGCGCATCGCGGAAGCCGTACTTCTGCGCCGCCTTGTGCCCGCTCTCGACTTCCTCCTCCGCCCGTTCGCCCTTGAGGGCCACCAGGCTTCCGCCCGGACGAACAAGTGGCCCGGCCCAGCCGTAGAGCTTCTCCATCGCGGCAACCGCGCGTGACGTCACGGCGTCGGCGTCGAGCGCCCCCACGTCTTGCGCGCGGCCCCGCAAGACCTCTGCATTGGCGAGACCGAGGGTCGCCGTGACCTCACGCAGCCAGTCCGTCCGCCGTTCCATGGGCTCGAGGAGAACGACACGTGCCTCCGGGAGCATGGCCGCGATCACCACACCGGGGAGGCCGGCCCCACTGCCCAAGTCGACGATCGTCCCCGTCGTCGGCAGGTGCGGGATCGCCGCCGCCGAGTTCAACAGGTGGCGCTCCCACAGGCGGGCGACTTCCCGGGGACCGATCAGACCGCGCAGGACTCCTTGCTCGACCAGGAGACGACGGAACGCGCCTACCGCGTCCCACGCGCCGCCGAAGTACGCCGGCAGCCTGGGATCCCCGTCGAGCGGGTCCACCTCCACGTCCGGGCTGTCGTCTCGCTCGCCCACATCAGCCCCTTCGTTTCACGTGAAACCGCGTATCCGATCATTGGCTCCCAGAGGACCTGCCGTCAGGAACGTCGCCCACCGTATCGGTGCGACGACCGCGTGCGGAGCCCTCCGCCCCGCGTGTGGACAATCAGTCCGAGACACGCCGGGGAACGCGCCGATCGGACGGTCGACTGCGCACCGCCCGAGCCGTTGTCGCCGCTCACGCTGTGTCCACGGCGGTCACCGGCGCGGCCCGCGCACCGCACCGTCCACGATGAGCCCCCTCTACGCCGCCTGCGCCCACTCCCCTCCACCCGCCCGCGCAGCAGCGCACCGAGGACCGCCGGTTCCCTGGGCGCCGCGCGTCGCACCACGTGCGGGCCGTCGCCTGCCGGGCGGATGCTCCACCGCCACCACCACCACGCGGCCTCGCTCGACGGATGTTCGTTTCACGTGAAACGCGGCGGACGGCACGCCACGGGAGCCGGAATGCCTCAAGCCGGCAGGGGCGCCAAGAGCCGCCGTAGCTCCGCATCGCGGCCCCAGCGACGCCACCACCAGCACGCGGCCTCGCTCGACGATGTTCGTTTCACGTGAAACGTGGCGGACGAAGCGCCATGGGAGCCGGAGCACCCGTGTGAGCAGGGGCGCCGAAGGCCGCCGTCACACAGCACCGCGGCCCCAGCGACGCCCACCTCCACCGCGAACACGCGGTCTCGCCCATCGTGCACGCGCGTTTCACGTGAAACGCAGCCGGCGGGGGGTCACGAATGCGGGGAGCCTCCGGCGAGCAGGGGCTCCGAGGGCCGCCATTGCATGGCATTGCAGCACCAGCGACGCCGCCCTCAACTCGAGCACGCGGCCTCGCCCGTCGTGCACTTGCGTTTCGCGTGAAACGCGGGAGGCCGGGAGATGCGACGGAGGCCCGGGTGCCGCCCGCGGCTCGCTGGGGACCGCAGCCGTACTGCAGCACCGGCTGGCGGAGGCGCAACCACTGCAAACTCGAGGGCCACCCCGACGCTCGCCATTTCGCGTAGCACGCGGCCTGCGCAGCCCACTCGACAGTCTGTGCGCGCCGCGCCAACAGCGTTCAGATCCAGGTGGCACGTGGATGGCGGATCGTCTTGGGCGCGAAACCCGCGAACCGCCTGGCTGTGCCCAAGCCTTGCTTGTTTCACGTGAAACGCGCAACGGATCCCGCAGGGCGGAGGCGACGTGCGACAACGGTGCCGTCGTATGAATGGGGCGTCCCGCCGCGCGCACCTGTAAGCAGCGCTGGCCGTCGCCCCTCGAGGGTGGGCTGTTCCCGTCCCGCCGCGCGCACCTGTAAGCAGCCCTCGGCCGCCGTCGACGCAGCTCCGGGCCACACCGTACGGGCGACTCGCTGACGTCCTCGTGGGAGCGGATTCGTGCGAGTGACGGCCTCAGCAGTCGGCGCACCGGGGGCCTCATCCATGCAGCGCAGGTCCACGTGAACTCATTGAGCTCGAGGAGGCCGGATGGACGTGTGCTCAGGCATCGTCAGGACGTTCCCCGCGGAAGGGGCACCGGCACCCGGCACGCCAGAACCTGACACGCTCGAGCCCGACGCGCTCCAGCCCTACGCGGCGTTCGCGGAGCATGGCGCGACTTCGCCATGCATCACGCGGCTTCGCGATGCATAACGCGACGGTGCCCGCTGCCCTTGTTTCACGTGAAACATGCCCGCCCGACTACATCGCCACCGTCCTGCGCCGGCCGGCCTCAATCCGGCGCCGAGACCGCGGCACCGATGTTTCACGTGAAACGGAAGCGTGCCTGCTCGGCTGACGTCATGTCGGTGCGGCACCACCTGGTTCAGCGCCGACGGTGGACTCTGGTTTCTGCGCCCTCTTCGGGTGGCGCCCGGCAGACGAGGGTCGCGCGCGCCGAGTGCAGGAATGGCCCGCCGACACCGCGCGATATCGCGCGGCCGCGAACAGGCCAAGTGCGAGCCCCGGATGAACGCCGGGCACCAAGAACGACGCGTGGGAGTCGGACGCATATGCCGAGGGCCGCTGTTTCACGTGAAACAGCGGCCCTCCTGCAGCATGGCTCAGGCGGGACGGACCACCACGTGGCGGTTCGGCTCGACACCCTCGGAGTCGCTGACGAGGCCGGCCTCGGCGACGACGTCGTGCACGACCTTTCGCTCGAACGGGTTCATCGCGGCGAGCGCGACGGCGGCGCCGCTCTCCTTCACCTGTGCGACCGCGTCGCGAGCGACTTCGGCGAGCTCGGAACGCCGGCCCGCGCGATGCCCGGCGATGTCGAGCATCAGACGGCTGCGCTCACCGGTCTTGGTCTGGACTGCCAGGCGCGTGAGCTCCTGGAGGGCGTCGAGGACCTCGCCATCCTGGCCGACGAGCCGCCGCAGGGACCGATCCGCGGGGTCGTCGGACACGATCTCGACCGCGGCCCGGCCGTGGTCGACGTCGATGTCGATGTCGCCGTCCAGGTCCGCGATGTCGAGGAGTTCCTCGAGGTAGTCGGCGGCGATCTCGCCCTCCTCCTCGAGGCGGGTGGTGGCGCTCTGGGCTTCGGGCTCAGTCGTCATGTCTCTCCGATCAGAATGCGCGGACGGCCCGCGCGGGCAGGACTACTTCTTGGGCTTGCGCTTGGCCGAGTTGCTGCCTGGCTTCGACGAGCCGGACTGGCGCGGCGGGGTCTTGGGCGTGGGCACGTCCTTGACGGGAGCGTCGTCGACGACGGGAGCATCGGAGTCGCTCACTGGCGCGTCCTGCACGGCGTCGGGCATCGTCTCCGCGGCGCCGTCGGCCTGCGGGCGGGCGCCCTTGGCACGGTCCTTGCGGACGGGCTGCTGGCGCTGACCGCCGCGCGGCTTCTCGTCGACGACGGTGGAGGTCGCCTCGATGACTGCGGCATCACCCTTGTGCGCGGACTTGCGCGCCTTGCGCTCGAGCATCGCCTTCTCGGCCTGTGATCCCGGGGCGGGCATTCGCCGGATTGTGTAGAACTGCTGGCCCATCGACCACAGGTTGGTGGTGGTCCAGTAGATGAGGACGCCGATCGGGAAGTTCACGCCGGAGAAGGCGAAGATCAGCGGCAGGACGTAGAGCAGCACCTTCTGCTGCTGCGCCATCGGGCCCTGCATCGCGGCCGGCGGCATGTTCTTCATGGTCAGCTGGCGCTGGGTGAGGAACGTGGTCGCGGACATCGCGGCGATGAGCAGGACGGTGACGACCTGGATGTTGATGTTGCCGTCGGCCTTCATGAAGGTGCCGGACAGCGGGGCGCCGAAGATGGTCGCCTGCTCGGCGGACTTCGCGAGTTCGGCGGTCATGGGACCGATGTGGTCGCCGCGCGGATACGTGCCCTCGGACAGCGCCTCGAGTGAGTTCAGCACGCGGAAGAGCGCGAAGAAGATCGGGGACTGCAGCAGGATCGGCAGGCAGGACGCGAACGGGTTGGTCCCGTGCTTGCGGTAGAGCTCCATCGTCTCGCGGCTCATGGCCTCACGGGACGCGGGGTCGGACTTCCCCTTGTACTTCTTCTGGATCGCCTGCATCTCGGGCGCGAGCATCTGCATACCGCGTGACGCCTTGATCTGCTTGAAGAACAGCGGGATCAGCGCGATGCGCATGACGATCACCAGGCCGACGATCGACATCGTCCAGGCGAGGCCGCCATCCGGGTCAAGGCCGAGCGCAGAGAACAGGCTGTGGAACTGGACCATGATCCAGGCCACAACCCACATGATCGGCTGCAGCAGGCCGTCGAACCACGCCATGTGGTCAGAGCTCCTCGTTGGGGGTCAGTGCGCGGGGTGCGCCAAGTCGAGCGCGCGGCGAGAGGGCCGCACGGGGGGAACGTCGTCGACGCCGCCCGGGTTCCACGGGTGGCACCGCAGCACGCGGCGCGCCGCGAGCCACGTCCCCCGCAGCGCGCCGTGCCGCCGAATGGCCACGACCGCGTACTGCGAGCAGGACGGATAGAACCTGCACGTTTGGGGCGTCATCGGGGAGATGACGACTTGGTAGACGCGCAGCAGCGCGAGCAGCAGCAGCGCCGGCGCTCGGACGACGAGCCGTGCGGCGCGTCCCGCCCAAGCAAGCGCGGCCGAGCGCGGGCTCACGATCGCGCTCCTGATCCCGCCGCGCCACGCTGGCGGGACTGGCCCGCGGCGCGGGTCTGCGCGGTGCGCAGCGCCCCGTCGAGGTCGCGTTGCAGCACGGCGGAGGTCGCGCTGCCGGAGGGCGGCAGAGCGCGCACGACGAGCGCTCCCCCGGCGGGCAGCGTGTCGATGTGGGGGGCGACGAGCGCACGGAGCCGGCGCTTCACGCGGTTGCGGACAACCGCGTTGCCCACGGCCTTGGACACGACGAAACCGACCACCGGGCTGTGCAGCCCGGGGTCGGTTCGTGTGCTGAGGTGGACCACCAGCGTCTCCCGTCCGCCACGCGCACCGCGCCGCACCGCCTGCTCGAAGTCGGCAGCGCGGCGCATCCTGTGCGCGGCGGGCAGCACCGACGCTGAGGTCAGGCCGAGAGCTCCGTGCGACCCTTGCGCCGACGAGCGGCGAGGATCGCGCGGCCGGCACGCGTGCGCATGCGCAGGCGGAAGCCGTGGGTCTTGGCGCGGCGCCGGGTGTTCGGCTGGAAGGTGCGCTTGCTCACGAGAGATCTCCAGTGGTTCGGGTCGGGCGCGCGCGGGACGCTCCCAAGGTCAGGCTGCCGGGCTCGACTGCTCCTTGATGGAACGCACAGCACGTGCGGGTGGCGTTCAGGGCACGCCGACAGGAGCCTTCGTAAGGCTGCAACACGGTACGCCGTGCCCTTTCGACGGGTCAAATGCGGTAGCGCCCGATCGCGCCACACGTGGTGAGCGCCACAGCTCACGCACGGGCCGTGGGCGGCGGCGCACGTCGGCCGTGGAGGACCAAGACGAGCGTCCAACTCTCACCCGGATGGGCCGATGCCGCCCGGTGCGTACCGGGCTAGCATCGGCACTCGTCACACCGCTGTGGACGGCCCCGCGCCGTTCACCCACAGGCCACCCCTGGGTTACCCCTTGGGACGGCCGCCGTGGGGCGTGATCATCACGGACCACGCCGCAGGACTCGTGATCCGTGCCTCACGCACAGGTGTGGACAACTGTGTGGACGAACGTGGTCCATGCGAGACTCGACCCTCTCATCCAGCCAGACACAACCCGGGGTAGGACGTGCCGAACGACGAAGAACTCACACAGGTGTGGGGCCTCGTCGTCGCCTCCCTCGAGCGCAGCCCGGACATCACGCAGCGGCAGCTCGCGTTCGTCAAGCTGGCTCAGCCGCTCGGGCTCCTGAACGACACCCTGCTGCTGGCGGTGAGCAACGAGTTCACCAAGGACTACCTGGAGTCGAAGGCTCGCGCCGAGCTGCTCGAGGCTCTGACCAGCGCACTCGGCCGCGAGGGCCGCTTCGCGATCACGGTCGACGACAGCCTCGTCGACAACGCGCCCGAGTCCGTGCGCGCGATCACGACGCAGCCGGCGCCGCAGCCGGAGTCGTCGGACTACGACGAGCGCGACTACGACGAGCGCTCCTACAACGGCTCCGACGACCGGCGCGGATTCACGGGCGGCCGGCGCGGCTACGACGAGCGGACGCCGTTCGCCGAGCCGGAGGCCGCGCCCTCCCCCCGCCCGCAGCAGGAGTCGGTCTTCAACGAGCGCCCGACGGCGGCGTCGCGACGACAGGCCGCGACCGAGCCGGCGCGGCTGAACCCGCACTACTTGTTCGAGACGTTCGTCATCGGCTCGTCGAACCGGTTCGCGCACGCCGCGGCCGTCGCGGTGGCCGAGGCTCCGGCCAAGGCGTACAACCCGCTCTTCATCTACGGCGACTC
>JAEWOA010000054.1 GCA_023461115.1 Actinomycetes bacterium | reverse complement strand
CTTCTTCTATCCATTATTATTTTCCGACGAAAAATGATTTGATTGTAGCTGTTTTAGAACATGTTATTCAAAAAAATAAAGAAGACAGAAAACGAAACAATTACAGCAATATGAAATCGGCTTTAAGGGGTTATATAGATGAACATGTCTTAATAAGAGAGCAAAATAAAGTCTCAGTAATTGCTGCATTAGCGGCAGATATAAACACTTTAGAGCCTCAAATCAAAGCGATATTAAACAACTATATAGAAGAAGAGATAGATTACTTAGCACAAATTCTGAATAAAGGAGAAAAAGAAAACTTATTCGTTTATAAAGCAACTCCACGTATTCAGGCTTTAATGATATTGACAAATTTATTGGCTATTTCAAGAATATCGATGATAACGAAGGAAATATATTTTGAAGACGTAGCCCGACAAATAATAATTGACATAGAGAAAAAATAATGAAAAGAGTAGTAGTTACAGGGCTTGGAGCATTAACGCCCATTGGAAATAATGTAGACGATTTTTGGCAGTCGCTTTTAACAGGCGTTAACGGAACTAACCCCATTACAAAATTTGACACATCAAAATTCAAAACAAAATTTGCTTGCGAACTCAAAGGCTTTGACCCATTAAACCATATTGAAAAAGCAGAAGCAAGAAAATACGATTTGTTTACGCAGTATGCTTTAATTTCCGTTGAAGAAGCCGTTAAAAATGCCAACATTAATTTTGAAACGCTGAACAAAAACCGTATTGGCGTTATTTGGGGGTCGGGAAATGGTGGTATCGGCACATTTCAACAGCAGGTAACTGAATTTGCGAAAGGGGGCGGAATACCACGTTTTAGCCCTTTCTTCATCCCGAAGATGATAGTCGATATTGCTTCGGGCATCATCTCGATAAAATACGGGCTTCGGGGCATAAATTTTACAACTGTTTCAGCTTGTGCAACTTCCAATACCGCAATCATTGATGCCTTTAATTATATCCGTTGGGGCAAAGCAGATATGATGATAACAGGCGGTTCGGAAGCGCCTATCAACGAAAGTGCCGTTGGTGGTTTCAACGCGTCAAAAGCATTGTCAACCTTAAATGAAAATCCGCAAATGGCATCACGTCCTTTTGACATCAACAGAGACGGTTTTGTTATGGGCGAGGGAGCAGGTGCAATTATTTTGGAAAACTATGAACACGCTATAAAACGAAATGCTCCAATTATTGCCGAGATTGCTGGCGGTGGCATGGCTTCAGACGCATATCATTTAACTGGTACGCACCCAGAGGGAGAAGGGGCATATTTAGGTATGGTTTTAGCATTGGAAGACGCAAATATTTCCGCCAATGAAATAGATTATCTGAACACACACGCTACATCAACACCACAAGGCGATATGAGCGAATTAAAAGCAATAGCAAGACTTTTCGGCAGACAAGGCAAATTAAATATTAGTGCGACAAAATCAATGACAGGACATCTGTTAGGCGCTGCAGGGGCTATTGAAGCAATCGCTTGTATTAAAGCTGTTCAGAATAACATTGTTCCGCCAACAATCAATTCGGTAGATATTGAACCTGACTATAGGGATATATTTAACTTGACGTTACACCAATCACAACAACGGCAAGTGAATTACGCAATGAGTAATACTTTTGGTTTTGGCGGACACATTGCCACAAGTATTTTTAAAAAATATGTGGAATAAAAAGTAGGTGCTAACTGCGGTTTGCTCGTGTTGGCGCTAAATCGAAAGTTCAAGTATCCCAACATGTTCCTTCGTATAGAAGTTAAAAGTTGGCAATTATCGTAGGACAACCTACAGGCAACACAAATATATAACCCATAAATAATGACAAAATATGACTGACAAAGTAAACATCATCAAAAACTACATCGACGGCTATAACCAATTTGATATTGAAAAAATGGTTATGGACTTTGACGATAATATTGTTTTCGAAAACCTTCAAAATAATGAGATCAATCTATCGCTGAAAGGATTAACAGCGTTTAAAGAACAGGCAGAAATTGCGAAAACATACTTTGCAAAAAGAACGCAGACCGTTAAATCGTTTAGGCATTTTGACAACAGCACCGAAATTGAGATTGATTATACGGCAATTTTAGCAATGGACCTTCCGAACGGCTTAAAAAAAGGGCAAGAGCTAACGTTATCAGGGAAATCCGTGTTTGAATTTGAAAACAACAAAGTGATTAAATTGACGGATATTAGCTGATTGACGATTTTATACAATTTTGTCATGCCCTGCGAAACTACCTTTGTAAACAGACAAAAAAACAATGAAGAAGTCGCAAATTCTGTAGTTTATTTATGCCCTTCAAAGTCATCTTTTGTTATAGGGCATACATTAGTTGTAGACGGTGGATTAACAGCAGGTTGATTGTAAACTAATGGAAAATAGAGAATAAGTAAGAACAAAAAATGAATTTATTAAACAATAAAAAAATTGCCATAATTGGTGCCGGACCCGTTGGATTGACGATGGCAAGATTGTTACAGCAGAACGGTGTGGACGTTACGGTCTACGAAAGAGACAAAGACCGGGATGCGAGGATCTTTGGCGGGACACTTGATCTGCACAGGGATTCGGGACAGGAAGCAATGAAAAAAGCAGGGTTGCTGCAGACGTATTATGACTTAGCTTTGCCAATGGGTGTAAATATTGCTGATGAAAAGGGCAATATTTTAACCACCAAAAATGTAAAGCCCGAAAATCGGTTCGACAATCCAGAAATAAACAGAAATGATTTAAGGACAATCTTATTGAATAGTTTACAAAACAATACCGTCATTTGGGATAGAAAACTTGTTGCCCTTGAACCTGATAAGGAGAAGTGGGTACTATCGTTTGAGGATAAGCCGAACGAAACAGCAGATTTGGTTATTATCGCCAACGGTGGAATGTCTAAAGTAAGAAAATATGTTACCGACACGGAAGTTGAAGCAACAGGTACTTTCAATATACAGGCCGATATTCATCAACCAGCAGTAAATTGCCCCGGATTTTTTCAGTTATGCAACGGAAACCGGTTAATGGCGGCACACAGAGGCAATTTACTGTTTGCCAATCCGAATAATAATGGTGCTTTGCATTTTGGAATAAGTTTTAAAACACCTGACGACTGGAAAAATAAAACACAAGTAGATTTTCAGGACAGCAATAATATTGTTGATTTTCTCTTGAAAGAATTTTCCGATTGGGACGAACGCTACAAAGAACTGATTCGTTCGACATCATCGTTTGTCGGGTTAGCAACGCGGATATTCCCCTTAGCCAAGCCTTGGAAAAGCAGTCGTCCATTACCCATAACGATGGTTGGCGATGCTGCTCATCTAATGCCTCCGTTTGCAGGGCAGGGTGTAAACAGCGGTTTAGTAGATGCCTTGATATTGTCTGATAATCTGATTGACGGGAAGTTTAATAGTATGGAAGAGGCTATTCAAAATTATGAACAACACATGTTTGTTTATGGAAGAGAAGCACAGGCAGAATCGACAATAAACGAAACGGAAATGTTTAGTCCCGACTTTTCGTTCCAAAAATTAATGAATCTATAAAACAGAAAGTCAATCTGGGTTTATATTTTAGAATTTTAAAAAACGGTATATCAAGCATTTACATATAATTAAAATTGATATATTCGCTAATCTGAGCGTTATGTGCCACCTAAAAAACAACAACGAACAAAATTTCATATGAGTAAAGGGAAAAACATTTGATTCAAAACAACTATGCTAACATTATGACGTATAGAAAAAAAAACCTAACACGAATGAATTTAGTAGCAGAAAACATGTATACATCAGGGAAGTGTTTTATTTATTAAAGGACAAAAATTATGATAGCGAAATTACTTTGGGAAATAGGAGCTTCCTTACAGATGCTGATTGGCGTAGCTCACGTATTGGGAACATTGTACTCCCAACTTCTTCATCCAGAAGATAAAAATCTTATTGAAAAAATGAAAAGCACATTGCTCAACGTAGATAAGAAAGCAACACAATGGAACGCTTGGATTTTCTTTAATCTTGCGTTTGGCCTTTGCTTGTTTATGGTCGGTCTTTTTTCTTGTGTTTTAGCTTATGAAGATTTAGAAATCATAAAAGGATTTACGGTTTTGACTTTAGGTATAGTGGTTTGTTCTATGCTCATAACATTTTTTGCGCAGAGGCTGGCAATTAGAAAAGTTAGAACAGTATTTGTAATAGTTACAGTTTTATATTTAGTCAGCATATTGCTAAATCAATGAAAAAACTGCCACAAAAAATGAGAAAAAACCCCTTTGCAATATCTACTATTTTATTGATAATAAACCATTTATATGAACAAACAAACAGAAAAAGCAGCGAAAATAATTAACGCAAATAATATTCAGCTTTGCACGGAAAGTTTTGGTAGCATAAAAAATCCTGCAATTTTATTAGTTGCAGGAGCCACTGTATCTATGCTGTTTTGGGACGAGGAGTTTTGCCAAAAATTGGCAGAAAAAGGATTTTTTGTTATTCGTTACGATAACAGAGACGTCGGAAAATCCACGAATTACGAACCGGGTTCAACCCCCTATGATATTGTTGATTTAGTCGATGATGCCATATCGATTTTGGACGGCTATCATATAGACAAGGCTAATTTCGTAGGGATGTCATTAGGCGGACTAATAACGCAAATCGCTTCTGTCAAATATGCAAACAGGGTTGATTCAATAACACTTATCTCATCAGGACCTTGGGGTGACTCAGACCTGACAATTCCTGAAATGGATACACGTATTCTAGATTTTCACGGAAAAGCTGAAACCGTAGATTGGACTGATGAAGACAGTGTAGCAACCTATTTAATTCAGGGAGCAGAATTGATGAGTGGCAGAAAACAATTTGACAAGCAAAGAGCTGAAAAATTGATTAGAGCAGAGTTTAAAAGAGCTAATAATTATATAAGTATGTTCAATCACGCTGCGTTACAAGGTGGTGAAGAATATTGGAACAGATTGAATGAAATCCAACAGCCAGCCTTAATTATACACGGAACAGACGATAAAATATGGCACTTTAAGCATTCAGCAGTCTTACTGGAAAAAATAAATGCCTCAAAACGAATAACACTTGATGGAACTGGACATGAAATCCATGTTGATGATTGGAATAAAATTATTGATGGAATAGCTCAACATATAGCAACAGCAAAAGCATCAACAAACAATAGACAAGTAAAATGAACATTAAAACGCACCATATCAACGGGCAAAAAATTGCCGAAATAATTACAGACGAAATCATCTTAAAAAATACCGAAGATGGCTTAGATTTATTAGGCAATCTAAGCTATCAAGGTTTCGATAAAATCATTATTCACCAAAAGAACATTATCCCCGCCTTTTTTGACTTAAAAACTAAAATTGCTGGAGATATCCTTCAAAAGTTCACGCAATATCAAATGCCTTTGCTCATTATAGGAGATTTTTCAACGTTTAATAGTAAAAGTTTAAACGACTTCATTTATGAAAGTAACAAAGGCAAACACGTTAACTTTGTAACTTCTCAATTGGAAGCGCTAAAAATATTGTCAGACCAATGAATATGGATGTTTTAAGTGCTGCCTTAAACGATCTTATGGTGGAAATACCGAGCGGAGAAATTGAGTTACGTGATGACAGAACAAAACAAAAATGGTCTGTAAGCATCAAACCTTTTTTAATTGCAAAATTCCCTGTAACACAAGACATTTATTTTACCATTACAAACGAACTGCCAAGCACTTTTAAAGGCGACAAACGACCTGTTGAAACGGTGACTTGGAAAGAAGCCGTAATTTTTTGCAATCTGTTGTCAAAAAAATCCGGACTTAAACCTTGCTATATTTTGACTGCGCATAAAGAAGAAATTACTTTTGACCAAACGGCTAACGGATTTCGTTTGCCAACAGAGGCAGAATGGGAATATGCCTGTAAAGCTGGGACAAAAGAAATCAGATACGATAAATTAGATTTGATCGCTTGGTATAAAGACAATTCTGAACAAACAACTCACAACATAGGACAGAAAAAGCCAAATGCTTGGGGGCTTTACGACATGTTGGGCAACGTTTGGGAGTGGTGTTCGGACCTATACGACACGGAAGTGTATGGTTCATATCGTATTTTCAGGGGTGGCGGTTGGTGCGATGAAGAACGTAGTGTAATGGCGACTACCAGGCGAAGAAGTCACCCGCTAAAATTCAAAATTGACGACCTCGGATTTAGAATTGCGAGAAACAAGCTTGAATCAAATTGACCATATAAAATTCGGTAGTGTAAACTAAAAATCTATTCTAATTATGAAAACAAAATCATTCAAAGTTTTATTAAGTGTTCTTATGCTAATGAATATTGTTCTTTTGTCGGCACTGTCTTATATCCTTCTGAACAATCGCCACCAAATAACGGAAATCGAAAGGATCGATGTCAAAGACACCTCTGGTAAGAACAGAATTGTCATTTCCAATGCAGATCACATTCCGGACCCAATTATTTCGGGAAAGACTTTTCAGAGAGTTTACACGCCGGCAGGTCTCATTTTTTATGATCAAAATGGTGATGAACGAGGTGGAATTGCCATAACAGATAATGAGGAAACTAATTTGAATGCGCTGGCATTTGATTACCAAAATGCGGATGCTATTGGAATTTTGGCACAAGACAATAAACACGATAATTATTTCAGAGCGGGCTTAGTAATAAATGACAAAGACCTTTCAGGCAAACCCGGACAGAATATCAACCGAATCAACCTGGTTACGGAAAACGGAAACGCCTCATTGGTTATGAAAGACCAAAATGAAGTACCAAGAATTGTCCTAAAAGTTGATAGCGTAGGTAACCCTACCATTGAAATGTTTGATGAAAATGGAAAACCTAAATGGCAACAGTAAACAATTACAGATGAAAAATAGAAACAATATCTTTCTTTTTATAATCATACTCTTTTGTGCTGTTACAAGTAAGGCACAGAACAAGATGTAGGACAGTTTACGGCATTATAACAAAATGCTTTCTCCAATTGAAATGAAGGAAGATTTACAAATCCTTTTCGACATTCGCAAGCAGGCAAACTCAGGTTTATATGTTTATCGTACACCCCAACAGATAGACAGTATTTTTAATTGGGCTTTTAAAGAGGTAAAATCACCTTTGAGCACGATAGATTTCTATAAAATATTGGTGCGATTAGCAGATTTTGAAGGAAGCTGCCATAACTATACTGCACCAGATAATGATTTATTGGATTTCTTAAAACGCCAAAAGTCATTCTTTCCTGATCCACTGATTTATATGGAAGGGCAAATTATTTTTGATGGTCAAAACTCGGCAATTCCCGCAGGATCAAGAATTTTAAGTATCAACGGTATTACTGATGAAGAGCTGATGAAATCCTTTTTTAAATATTATCCAACCGATGGTTTTACCCAGACTACCAAACTGTCTGCAAGTGTAAATAAATCATTCGGAATAAATTATTTGTTAGAATACGGGCTTACCGATGTCTATGAAACAGAATACGTCGAACCTCAATCAAAGAATGCAAAAAAAATAAAAATTCCCGCTGTTACACTTGAGCAACGTACAAAAAATGAGGAAAATAAATTCAGTGGTCCTGTTTCGGATCTGATTGACTTCAACAAACAGGAACCTTACAGTTTTGAGATGATAAATCCGGCTACAGGACGGTTAAATTTAAGGTGGTTTGGAATGGTAAGCGGAGAAGAGGATCCTGGATTTGAAAAATATGTTGGGTTTATCGATAGTGTGTTTGTCGAACTGGCCAACAAAAATATTCCGAATTTGATAATTGATGTCAGAAACAATCCCGGAGGTGCAGATCCAACATTTGAACTACCAGTAATGTATCTGAGCGACTACTCATTTAAAGAAAATTTAACAGCATGCATTGTTTTCGACCCGTACGATATTCCTCTTGAAAAATATTTTTGGGGAGTGTCCATGGATCAAGCTATGGATAGTACGGCATTAGCCTTGGGGAAAGAATTCCTTAAAGACCGATTCCCCGTCTATAAAAACGGATTGAGTTATCAAAATCAAAAATACAATCCGGTCTATACCCCTAAAACTCCAAAGTTCAAAGGAGACATATTCATGTTGATAAATGAAAATGTAGCTTCCGCTGCATCACATTTTGCCTCCTTGGTAAAAGCCTATGTGAACTATATTACCATTGTAGGGGTGGAAACAAGAGGCGGATATTATGAGCATAATGGGCATTCCCCATTGATTTATGAGCTGCCAAACTCAAAAATAAAAAGTCAGTTTTCTATCGTACACCTCATTCAGGATGCACCTAAAAAAGTAGATCAACCAGAGGGAAGCGGAATTATTCCCGATTATGAAATATGGCCTACTTTGAAAGATTTTTTTGAACATAAAGATACTCAATTAGAATTTGTGTTGCAGCTTATAGATAAATAAAAAGTTGATAAAAAGCATTGGAGGCTTTTTTCCCTTTTGCTACCAGTTCTCTCTTAATCGGAGAACTTTTCTGTCTGAAGATTGGGGAGTAGTTCAATAATTTTACGACAAAAGAGGGTAAAAGTGGCTAAGAAAGTGTCTGAAACGTTGACAAAAGATGAATTGGAAAGCCTGACATATCTATTGAATAGAGTTAGATGAGATAGCTAAAAATCAAACCCAGTAAACATTTGGCGTATCGTCGTTCCAAAAACTAATGAATCTATAAAACGGAAAGGCGAGGAAATGAAAGAGAAAATAGTTAAAACAGACTAACAAAAATGGTATTTTCATTAAATCATATTATCTCGGAGATACAGCGAAAAGAAAATAAAATTTCTGTGTCTGCCACCAATGCGA
>JAEWOA010000053.1 GCA_023461115.1 Actinomycetes bacterium | reverse complement strand
CGCCGACGCGGTGCCCCCGACCAGCGGCTCGGCGCCACCCGTGCCCGTGGTGCTGGGGGCTGCCGCGCTCGTCGTCGGGCTGCTCGGCTGGCTCGTGTGGCGTCGCAGGCGCGGGGCGTCGCCCGACGGCGGCTGAGGCCGGTGCACCCACGCGACGAGCACGACGGAGATCAACATGAGCAGGAACCAGGCCACCAGCTTGTGGATCGACACCGGGCGCCACCCATCCGCCTGCGCGGGGTAGAGCCACGCGCCGGCGAACGTCGCCACGTTCTCCGCGAGCCAGATCGCGCCCGCCACCAGCGTGAACGCCACCACCACCGGCATGCGGCGCACGCGTGAGCGCACCCGGAAGTGCATCACGCACCGCCCGTACACGACGAGCACCACCGCCACCAGGAGCCAGCGCGCATCCCAGACGTAGTGGTGCGTGAAGAAGTTGGCGTACACCGCGGCCGCCAACACCGCGGTGACCCAGCGTCGCGGGTAGCGGGAGAAGCGCAGGTCGAAGATCCGCATCACGCGCGCCAGGTAGGAGCCGACCGCCGCGTACATGAACCCGGAGAACAGCGGAACCGCGCCGATCCGCAGCACACCCTCGGCGGCGTACGACCACGAGCCGACATCCGTCTTGAAGAGCTCCATCACCGTGCCCGTGACGTGGAAGAGCATCACGACACGCATCTCGCGCACCGTCTCGAGCCGGGTCGCGAGCATTAATGCCTGGAGCGCGACCGCCGTGACGGTCAGCGCGTCGTTGCGTGCCAGCGGGGCGTCGTCGGGCCACCATGCCCGCGCCGCCAGGATCGCGGCCAGCATCAGCGCGCCGAACAGGCACGCCCACGCCTGTTTGAGCGTGAACACCACCAGCTCGACGAACGCGCTGCGCGCGCCACCGGCCCGCCACCGGTCCAGGACCGCGTTCGCGGCGTCGTCGATGCGTTCCTCGACGCTCGTGAACCCGCGCTCGGCGGGCGTCAGGGCGCCGCGGGACCACAGGCGTTGCAGCATGTGCTCAGCCCAGCACGCGCAGGGGCCTCTCGCCGCAGGTCAGCGCGGCGGGGACGGGTGGGATCGGTGCAGGTTCGGTGAGCGTCGAGCACGGCTCGGCTCAGTCGGGCGTCCCGCCCCGTGGTGTCGATCTGCGCGGCGCGCTCCGCGGTTCACCTTGGGGTTCATCTCGGGGTTCGTCTCGGGGCTCACCCTGCGGCTTCTCGCGGCGTAGCGTCACCGTGCCCGACTCCGGGTCGAACGGCGGTGCGTCGTCGCCCGCGTAGTGGATGTCGAGGCGCTGGCGCTCCTGCTCGGCCGTCACGTGCTTGTGGTTGGGCTGGAAGATCTCGACGAGGTCCCCGAACATGCCGCCGCCCCCGCCTCCCGTGGTGTTCAACTCGGCGGGCCGCGGCTTCTCGTGGTCGAACCAACCGCGCGCGACAACGCGGTCCGCCACCACGAGCAGCACCACCACCACCGCCGCTCCGCCGATCCACCAGCCCATACCGCTCAGAGTGCCACGCCGGCGCTCCTGGGAGGCTCCGTCGCGCGCACGAACGCGCGCTGCCGGTCGTCCTGAGCCTGTAGCCAGCCCGCGACGGCGCGTGGGTCGCGCGCAGGATCGGCCTGCGCGAGCGAGTCGAGGTAGGCGCGGTCGCGCGCGAGCCGGTCGGGCACGTCCGTGCCGACGTGGCCGTGGCCGGGCACCACCACCGCGAACTCGAGCGACTCGAGGGCGTCGAGCGCCGCGCGGTAGTCGCCGACCGGGTCGAGCGCGACGTCGTCGAGCAACGGGATCTCGATGTCCGAGAGCATGTCGCCCGCGATCGCGACGCCCACCTCCGGGAGGTGCAGCACCGTGTGCGCAGGCGCGTGCGCGGCGTGCGCGAAGACGACGACAGGCGGGCCGGGCCAGTCGAGCCGCTGGCCCGAGGCCAGGGACTCGTCGAACCGCACCGGGAACCCTGTCGGGACAGCCGCGATGTCCGCGACCGCGTCCTCGGCGTCGGCGGCGACGGCCGCCGCGAGCTCGTCGTCCTCGTCCCGCGCGGCCTGCAGGTTGCGAGCGCCGGGCTGCCGCCCCGGCCGCACCGGCACGCCCCACCGCGGAAGCCCACTGAGGTCCGGGCCGTCGAGCAGGTGGTCCCAATGATGGTGCGTCGACCACACTGCGATCGGCCGCAGGCCGCGGTCACCCACCGCGGCGGCAAGCCCGGCGATCTCCTTCGCGGTGATCCCCGGGTCCACCAACAAGCACGTGCCGTCGTCGCCGAGCAGCACCGTCGACGACGTCCGGTACACCACGCTCGTCGCGACCAACACCCCCGGAGCCACCTCGACGAGCTCGCGCGCGAGCACCATGGCGTCGGGCTCGGTTAGTGCGCCCGCGCGGCCAGCGCCGCCGCGCCGACGATGCCCGCCGCGTTGAAGAGCGTCGCCGGGACGATGCGCGTGCGCAGGTCCAGCAGCGGCAGGAACTTCTCGTGGTGCTTGCTCACGCCGCCGCCGACGACGATGAGGTCCGGCCAGAAGAGGTTCTCGACCGTGCTGAAGTACCGCTGAAGGCGCTCGGCCCACTGCTCCCAGTCCAGGCCCTCGCGGTCGCGGACCGACTCGGCCGCGCGCGACTCCGCGTCATGCCCGTCGATCTCGAGGTGCCCGAGCTCGGTGTTGGGCACCAGCTGGCCGTCGACGACGAGCGCCGACCCGATCCCCGTGCCGAGCGTCGAGATGAGCACCACGCCGGGGACGTCCTTCGCGGCGCCGTAGAGCACCTCGGCGTAGCCGGCGGCGTCCGCGTCGTTCACGGCGACCACCTTGCGGTCGGTCGCGCCCGCGAACAGCTCCTGCGCGTCGGTGCCGATCCACGACTCGTCGACGTTCGCCGCCGACTGCGCCACGCCGTGCAGCATGACCGCAGGGAACGTCACTCCGATCGGCACGTGCTTGCTCAGGTTGAACGAGTTGACGATCTCCGCCACGGTCCCGGCGACCGCCGCCGGCGTGGCGGGCTGCGGGGTGGGGATGCGGAGCCGGTCCGCGGCGAACTCGCCCGTCTCCAGGTCCACCGGCGCGCCCTTGATGCCGCTGCCGCCGATGTCGATTCCGAACGCGACCTTGTGCTTGTCCTTGTGGTGGCTCATGGCAGTGTCAGGATCTCCGCTCCATCGTCGGTGACCAGCAGGGTGTGCTCGAACTGCGCGCTGCGACGGCCGTCCATCGTCACGACCGTCCAGTCGTCGTCCCACATGATCCAATCAGGTGTTCCGAGATTGAGCATGGGCTCGATCGTGAAGACCATGCCCGGCTCGATGATCGTGTCGTACAGCGGCGCCGCGTCGTAGTGCGGGATCACCAGCCCGGTGTGGAACGCCGGGCCCACACCGTGGCCCGTGTAGTCGCGCACCACTCCGTACCCGTACCGCGCCGCGAACTTCTCGATCACGCGCCCGATCACGTTGACCTCGCGCCCCGGCTTCACGGCCTTGATCGCGCGGGCAAGGGCTTCCTGCGTGCGCTCGACGAGCAGGCGCGACTCCTCGTCGACGTCGCCCGCCAGGAACGTCGCGTTGTTGTCGCCGTGCACTCCCTCGACGAACGCCGTGATGTCGACGTTCACGATGTCGCCGTCCTCGATCACCGTCGAGTCGGGGATGCCGTGGCAGATCACCTCGTTCAGCGACGTGCACAGCGACTTCGGGAAGCCGCGGTAGCCCAACGTGGACGGGTACGCGCCGTGGTCCATGAGGAACTCGTGGCCGACCGCGTCCAACTCGTCGGTGGTGACACCCGGCGACACCGCCTTGCCGACCTCCTGGAGCGCCTGTGCGCCCAGCTTCGCGGCCACGCGGATCCGCTCGACCAGCTCGTCGTCGAAGACGTTGGAACCACGCCACGGCTGCGGGCCGGGCTTGCCGACGTACTCGGGGCGGGCGATGGTGGCAGGGACAGCACGACGAGGGCTGACCTTGCCGGGGACGAGTGCGGAGCGGACCGGCGACATGCCTGGCATTCTACGGACGCAGCACCGCATCGGCCGGGCGACGTGCGGCCCGATCATCGCCGTGACGAGGGAGGATGCGCATGGGCGACTACTGGTACAACACCGAGACCGGGGCAGTCGAGGAAGGCCGGCAGAGCGACTGGAGCAAGCTCCTGGGGCCGTACCCGACTCGCGAGGCCGCGGCCGCCGCCTTGAGCACCGCGAAGGCGCGCACCGAGGCGTGGGACAAGGAGGACGAGGAACGGCGCTGAGCAGCGCCCGAGTCGTCAGTGGTCGAAGCTGTGCTCCGCGTCCGGGAACTGCCCGCCGCGCACCTCGTCGACGTACGCCGCCGCGGCCGACTTGAGCGCCGCGCCCACCTCACCGAACCGCTTGGCGAACTTGGGCGACCAGTCGCCCATCCCGGCCATGTCCACCCACACGAGCACCTGGCCGTCGCACTCCGAGCCTGCCCCGATCCCGATCGTCGGGATCTGCACGATCTCTGTGACGCGCGCGGCTAGCGGCGCGGGCACCATCTCGAGCACCACGGCCACCGCGCCGGCGTCGGCGACCGCCAGCGCGTCCTCGGACAGCGCCTCGGCCGCCTCGTCGCCACGCCCCTGCACGCGCGGGCCGCCGAACAGGTTCTCCGACTGCGGCGTGTACCCCAGGTGCCCGACCACCGGGATGCCGGCCTGCGTGATCGCGCGGATCTGCGCGGCGCTGCGGCGGCCGCCCTCGAGCTTGACGGCGTCCGCGCCGGTCGTCTTCATGATGCGGACCGCCGTCTCGAGCGCCTGCTGCGGCCCCGCCTCGTACGAGCCGAACGGCATGTCCACGACGACGAACGCGCGCTTGGCGGCGCCCGCGACCGCGCGGCCCGCCGGGATCATGTCGTCCACCGTGACCGGCAGCGTCGTGGCGTGCCCGTGCATCGTGTTCCCGATCGAGTCCCCGACCAGCAGCATGTCGACACCGGCCTCGTCGAAGATCCGCGCGGTCACGGCGTCGTACGCCGTGAGCATCGTGATGCGGTCGCCGCTCTGCTTGGCCGCGCGCAAGTGGTGGACGCGCACGCGCTTGATGGTCTCGATCATCGTCTCGCTCCGGGTTCTTCGGTTCTCGTCGTGCTCGTCTGTGGCCGCGTCGTCGCGCGCGTCAGGGCTCGCGCCAGCGGGAGGTCACCGGCAGGCGGCGGTCGCGGCCGAACGCCAGCGCCGTCACCTTCGGGCCCAGCGGGTACTGCCGCCGCTTCCACTCGGCCCGGTCCACCAGTTGCAGCACACGGTCGACGACCTCCGGCGCGAACCCGCGGGCCAGCAGCTCCCTGCGGCCCTCCGCATGCTCGACGTACGCGTCCAGCACCTCGTCGAGCAGCGCATACGGCGGCAGCGAGTCCTGGTCCGTCTGGCCCGGGCGCAGCTCCGCGCTGGGCGGCTTGGTGATCGACGACTCCGGGATCGGCGGGATCTCGCCGCGGTCCACCGCGTGGTTGTTGCGCCACCGCGCGAGCGCCCACACCCGGGACTTGTCGAGGTCCTTGAGCGGCGCGAAGCCGCCGATGCTGCCCGCGTCGTAGATCGTCGCGTAGCCCGTCGCCAGCTCCGACTTGTTGCCCGGCGCGATCACCAGGTGCCCCTCGCGGTTGGAGATCGCCATGAGGATCACGCCACGCACCCGGGCCTGCAGGTTCTCCTCGGCCACGCCCTCGAGCGCGAGCTCGCCCTGGAACGCCTCCACCATCGGGGCGATCGGCTGCACCCGGTAGTCCGCGCCCAGGCGCTTGGCCAGGTCGGCTGCGTCGTCCTTGCTGTGCTCGGACGAGAACGACGACGGCATGGACACCCCGACGACGTGCTCGCCGCCGATCGCGTCCGCCGCGATCGCGGCCGTCAGCGCCGAGTCGATGCCTCCCGAGAGCCCGAGCACCACCGACGTGAACCCGTTCTTGCGGACGTAGCCCGACAACCCGGTGACGATCGCGCGGTACGTCTCCTCGTCGGAGTCCAGGGGTGGCGCCTGCTCACCCTGGCGCTGCGCCTCGCCGTTCGTCTGCAAGTCCCACACCAGCAGGTGCTCGACGAACTGCGGCGCGCTCGCCAGCGTCGCGCCGGCCGCGTCGACGACGAACGACCCGCCGTCGAACACCAGGTCGTCCTGCCCTCCGACGAGGTTCACGTACGCGACCGGAGCGTCGACCTCGCGAGCCCGCCGGGCGGCGAGCTCGGCCCGCGTGTGGCCCTTGCCCTCCTCGAACGGCGAGCCGTTCAGCACGACGAGCGCCGCCACCTCGTTGGCGTTCATCCGCGACACCGGGCCGCCGTCCTGCCAGATGTCCTCGCAGATCACGACCCCGAGACGCTGGCCGCCGACGTCGATCACGCACACGTCTCGACCGGGGGCGAAGATGCGGAACTCGTCGAACACGCCGTAGTTGGGCAGGTGGTGCTTGGCGTACCGCGCCTCCACCACGCCGTCCCGCAGCAGCAGCGCCTCGTTGGTGGGCTTCATCAGCGCGGCGGCCTCGGGCCTCCCTGCCACCCGCTCACCGACATTGCCGACGAGGACCGCGAGCCCACCGAGCCCATCGGCGGCGAGGTCGGCCGCGAGCTGTTCGGCGGTGGCCTTCGCGGCCCGCCGGAACGACGCCCGCAGCGCCAAGTCCTCGATGGGGTAGCCGGTGAGCGTCATCTCCGGGAACACGACGAGGTCCGCCCCCGCCTCGTGGGCCTTGCGCGCCCACTCGCGCACCGCCGCAGCATTGCCCGCGAGGTCTCCGACACACGTATCGATCTGCGCCAACGCGATCCGCACCCCAGCCACCCCCCAACCCTAACCACCTCCGCGCAGGCGCCCAGGTGTCACCTCCCAGCGCTCGAGGTTTGGCTGAGCCGATGAATGCGCCAGGAGTGCCCGTGACGGGCGCCTTCGGCGCATTCATCCGCGCACCGATTGGTTGGTGATTGGGTGCGCCGACGCATCAGGTGGGGCGGGGGCTCGCCTTGACCCGCGGGCGGTCCGCGGGGGCAAGGGTGGTGTACGTCCGCTCGAGGCGGGCGAGGACCCCTGCCGGCTCGGCGCGGATCTCACGTGGAGTGAGCGCGACGCGCAGCACGCCCGCCTCCGCGAGCGCGCTGTCGGCGCGGACGGTGCGCGCCCAGTCGTCGCCGTCCGCGTGGAAGGCACGGGAGTGCACCTGGACCGCGAGGCCCACGTTGTCGAACCAGAGGTCCGGCGTGGGCAGGAGGGAGCCCTGTGCGTCCCGGAGCTCGGGATTCGGCCAAGGCGCGGGGAGGAGGCGGCTCGTGGCGACGAGTTGCAGCAGGTCGAGCTCGGCCACCGACCACACCCCGCTTCCGGCCGCCTCGATGCCGGCCCGGAGCGCCACGGAGCCGCGCCGTGGGCCCGCGTACAACTCGTCGTAGAGCGCGGTGACCGAGCACCGACGCTTCTGTACCGCCTCGATGAGGAGCGCCTCCGCATACCGCCGGTCCCGCTGCCACCGGCAGGCGTCGCCCACAGCGCGGGCCACCGGCGCGAGCGGCAGCCCTGCCTGCGCTACCCGACCCCGAGGCATGCGGTGCGTGCGGACGAGCACGACGAACGACTCGCGTCGAGCGCCTGCGCTGGCGGGCACGAGGAACGTCAGCGGGCCGTGAGGGCGAGCGTTGGCCAGTCCGAGGCGATGCGCGGCCCACGCTCCGCTGAGCACGGCGTCCGGTCCAGCGAGGAGTCGCGCGGCCGCCAACTTGCGCGGTTCGTCGAGCGCCATCCGGGACAGCGAGACGATGCCGGGCAGGACCATGCGCCACTCGTCGGCGACGCGCGCGCGGACCACCTTCGCCGTGACGCCGCCGTCGTGGAGCTGCGTGCGGGTGAGCAGGCCGCTCTGCGCGTCGGCGAGCGCGACGAGGGCCTGCGGCAGAACGGATCGGGCCATCCGCCGATGCTGCCCGGCGGGGCGGCGCCCCGACGGCTCGGCCGCCGATCTGGGGACGGACGGGGCACCGCGAGGGTGCTGTGGACATCTCGGCGTTGGCTGCGGCGATGGCTGCGGCGAACGCGCCCGTCATGGGCGCAACTCACGCAGCCATCGTCACATCGACGGGAGGAGCTGAGAACGATGCGCCGGGATCGGTGGTGGTAGGTGGGCGTGTGGGCGACGCGCCTGGTGGGATGGGGGTTGTTCGGCGTCGCGCATGGGGCAGGATGTGCCGCATGGACAGGCAGCAGGAGTTCGTTCTCCGCACGGTCGAGGAGCGGGACATCCGCTTCATCCGCCTTTGGTTCACCGACGTGCTGGGGCTGTTGAAGTCGGTCGCGGTGGCGCCGGCGGAGCTCGAGGCCGCCTTCTCCGAGGGCATCGGCTTCGACGGCAGCGCGATCGAGGGCCTCACGCGCGTGTACGAGGCGGACATGATCGCCAAGCCCGACCCCTCCACGTTCCAGGTGCTCCCGTGGCGCGGCGAGCGGCACGGCACCGCGCGCATGTTCTGCGACCTGCTCACGCCCGAGGGGGAGCCGAGCCTCGCGGACTCGCGGCACGTGCTCAAGCGCGCGCTCGAGCGCGCGAGCGACCAGGGGTTCACCTTCTACACGCACCCCGAGGTCGAGTTCTACCTGTTCGACGCCCCCGCGGACCCCGCGCTGCCGCTGCAGCCGGTGGATCAGGGCGGCTACTTCGACCACGTGCCGCGCGGCACGGCCCACGACTTCCGCCGCGCGGCGATCACGATGCTCGAGTCGATGGGCATCTCGGTGGAGTTCAGCCACCACGAGACGGGCCCGGGGCAGAACGAGATCGACCTGCGCTACGCCGACGCGCTGACCACCGCGGACAACATCATGACGTTCCGCACCGTGGTCAAGGAGGTCGCGCTCGAGCAGGGCGTGTACGCGTCGTTCATGCCCAAACCGCTCGCGGACCAGCCGGGCTCCGGGATGCACACGCACCTCTCGCTCTTCGAGGGCGACCGCAACGCGTTCCACGAGGCGGGCGCGCCGTTGGAGCTGTCCAAGGTGGCGCGCTCGTTCATCGCGGGCCTGTTGACGCACGCCGCGGAGATCACCGCGGTGACCAACCAGTTCGTCAACTCCTACAAGCGGCTGTGGGGCGGCGCCGAGGCGCCGAGCTACGTCTGCTGGGGCCACAACAACCGTTCCGCGCTCGTGCGCGTGCCCATGTACAAGCCGGGCAAGGGCAACTCGAGCCGCATCGAGTACCGCTCGGTGGACTCCGCGACCAACCCGTACCTGGCGTTCGCGGTGATCCTGGCCGCCGGCCTCAAGGGCATCGAGCAGGGCTACGAGCTGCCCGACGGCGCCGAGGACGACGTGTGGGAGTTGACTGACGCCGAGCGCCGCGCGCTCGGGATCCAGCCGCTGCCGACGTCGCTGGAGTCGGCGATCGCCGTCATGGAGAAGTCGGAGCTGGTGGCGGAGACGCTCGGCGAGCACGTGTTCGACTACTTCCTGCGCAACAAGCGCCGGGAGTGGGACGAGTACCGCGCGCAGGTCACGCCGTACGAGCTGAAGCGGTTCCTGCCGATCCTGTGACGCGTGCGCGAGCAGAGGTGACGAGGGGGCCGCGATGAGCGAGCGCGCCGAACGCGGGGCCTCGCTTGCGGTGCGCCTGACGCGCGCGGGCTTCGACGACCCTGTGCGCGCCGAGCGCATGCTCGACGACCGTGCGCTCGCGGACCTCCTCGCGGGCATGCCGGCCACGAGCGGCGGCTCGACGAGCGGCGGTTCGACGAGCGGCGGTTCGACGAGCGGCGGCCCGACGAATGCCGGGTCGTCGGGCGCCGCCGCCGAGGCGCTCATCCCGCAGCTGGCGCAGGCCGCCGATCCCGACGCCGCGCTGCTCGCGCTGGTCAAGGTGGCAGCCGCGGTGGCCAAGGACGACGAGTCGCGTGCGCTCGCGCGCCAGGTCCTCGCGGACGACGAGGCACGTGCCCGGCTCTTCGCGGTCGCCGGTGCGTCGGTGGCCCTGGGGGACACGCTCGCCGCGCACCCGGCGACTCTGCGCGTGCTGCTGGACCCGGGGTCCGCGCTGGGCGCCGACGCCCGAGCGGTGCGGGCCGAGCTGCTGGCCGCCGTCGGCGCCGACCCCGAGGCCGAGTCGCCGGTGGCGAACGTCGACGCCGCAGGACCCGCCGGAGGACCCGCCGCAGGGCCCGCCGCAACGAACACCGCAGCGAACACCGCAGGACC
>JAEWOA010000052.1 GCA_023461115.1 Actinomycetes bacterium | reverse complement strand
TGCCCTCACCACCACCGTGCGGGTGGTCGATCGGGTTCATGGCGACACCGCGGACGGTCGGGCGCTTGCCCTTCCAGCGCATGCGGCCGGCCTTGCCCCAGTTGATGTTCGACTGCTCGGCGTTGCCGACCTCGCCGATCGTCGCGCGGCAGCGCAGGTCGACGTTGCGGATCTCGCCGGACGGCATACGCAGCTGGGCGTACGGGCCGTCCTTCGCGACGAGCTGCACCGAGGTGCCGGCCGAACGCGCGATCTTCGCGCCGCCACCGGGGCGGAGCTCGATGGCGTGGATGACCGTACCGGTCGGGATGTTGCGCAGCGGCAGGTTGTTGCCGGGCTTGATGTCGGCGCCGGGACCGGCCTCGACGACGTCGCCCTGCGACAGCTTGTTCGGCGCGATGATGTAGCGCTTCTCGCCGTCCGCGTAGTGCAGGAGCGCGATGCGCGCCGTGCGGTTGGGGTCGTACTCGATGTGGGCGACCTTGGCCGGCACGCCGTCCTTGTCGTGACGACGGAAGTCGATCACGCGGTAGGCGCGCTTGTGGCCACCACCGTGGTGGCGCGTGGTCACGCGGCCGGTGTTGTTGCGGCCACCCGACTTGGTCAGCGGGCGGACCAGCGACTTCTCCGGCGTGGAGCGCGTGATCTCGACGAAGTCGGCCACGGACGAGCCACGACGGCCCGGCGTAGTCGGCTTGTACTTACGGATTCCCATGAGTCCTCAGTCCTTCTCAGCCGACCGGACCACCGAAGATGTCGATCGAGCCCTCGCGGAGGGTGACGATCGCACGCTTCGTGTCCTTGCGGCGGCCGATGCCGAAACGAGTCCGGCGGGCCTTGCCCTGGCGGTTGGCGGTGTTGACCGAGTCGACCTTCACGCCGAACACCTGCTCGACGGCGATCTTGATCTCGGTCTTGTTGGCCCGCGGGTCGACGAGGAAGGTGTACTTGCCCTCGTCGAGAAGGCCATAGCTCTTCTCGGAGACGACCGGCGCGATCAGGATGTCGCGCGGGTCCTTGCCGACGTTGGTCACTTGGACTCCTCCTCAGCCTCAGTCGAAGTCGCCGTGGCCGTGGCGCCCTTGGCGGGGCCCGCGAGGAACGCGTCGAGCGCGCCCTGCGTGAAGACCACGTCGTCCGAGATGAGGACGTCGTAGGTGTTGAGCTGGTCGGCGACGAGCAGGTGCACCCGCTCGACGTTCCGCAGCGACTTCCACGTGATCTCGTCCGAGCGCTCGACGACGACCAGCACGTGCTTGCGGCCCGAGAGGTTCTCGAGCACGGCCAGCGCGGCCTTCGTCGACGGAGCCGTGCCGGGCGCGAAGCCCGAGACGACGTGCACGCGGCCAGCGCGGGCGCGGTCCGACAGAGCGCCGCGGAGCGCCGCGGCCTTCATCTTCTTCGGGGTCCGCTGGCTGTAGTCACGCGGGGTCGGGCCGTGGACGACGCCACCACCGGCGAACTGCGGCGCACGGGTCGAACCCTGGCGGGCGCGGCCGGTGCCCTTCTGCTTGTACGGCTTCTTGCCGCCACCGCGGACCTCGCCACGCGACTTGGTGTCGTGCGTGCCCTGGCGCGCCGCAGCGAGCTGCGCGACGACGACCTGGTGGATCAGCGGAATGTTGGTCTGCACGTCGAAGACCTCGGCGGGCAGGTCGGTGGTGCCGGCCTTGTTGCCCTTCGGGTCGATGACGTCGACGGTCAGCGTGTCGCTCATGGAGGTCACGCACCCTTCGCAGCGGTACGCACGACGACGACGCCACCCTTGGGGCCGGGGACGGCGCCCTTGACGAGCAGGAGGCCCCGCCCGGCGTCGACCGCGTGCACGGTCAGGTTCTGGGTGGTCTGACGGGCGGCGCCCATCCGACCGGCCATCCGCACACCCTTGAACACGCGCGACGGCGTCGAGGCGCCACCGATCGAGCCGGGCTTGCGGTGGTTGCGGTGAGCACCGTGGGAGGCGCCGACGCCGGAGAAGCCGTGACGCTTCATGACACCGGCCGTGCCCTTGCCCTTGGTGGTGCCGATGACGTCGACGACCTGGCCGGCCTCGAAGGCCGTGGCGTCGATCTCCTGGCCGAGCGTGAACTCGGCGGCGTTCGGCGTGCGGATCTCGGCCACGTGCCGGCGCGGGGTGACCCCGGCCTTCTCGAAGTGGCCCTTGAGCGGCTTGGTGACCTTGCGCGGGTCGATCTGGCCGTAGGCCAGCTGGACCGCGGCGTAGCCGTCAGCCTCAGCGGAGCGGACCTGCGTCACCACGTTCGTGCCGACCTCGACGACCGTCACGGGCACGAGGCGACCGGCCTCGTCCCAGAGCTGGGTCATGCCGAGCTTGCGGCCGAGCAGCGCCGTGACGGGGCGCTCGTTCTGCTGGATTGCCATGAAAGTTCAGTCCTTCCCGGCGATCAGAGCTTGATCTCGATGTTCACGTCCGCGGGCAGGTCGAGACGCATGAGCGAGTCGACGGCCTTCGGCGTGGGATCGATGATGTCGATGAGCCGCTTGTGCGTGCGCATCTCGAAGTGCTCGCGGCTGTCCTTGTACTTGTGGGGCGACCGGATGACGCAGAAGACGTTCTTCTCCGTCGGCAGCGGCACCGGACCCACGA
>JAEWOA010000051.1 GCA_023461115.1 Actinomycetes bacterium | reverse complement strand
GGCCCCGTGGGGCCTGGCCGGGCGCCGCTCGGGTCCGGGTTCGGCTGACTCAACAGCCGGCCGCGGTGACCGTGCGCGCACCATCCATGATGCGCGCACGGTCTACCGGGTCAGAGGCCCAGTGCCTTGAACGCGTCGAGCGCGCCCTGCCACGCGGTGGCGGAGTCCGCCGACTTGTCGACGTCGACCTTCGTGATCGCGTCCGCGACCGTCTGGTGGATCGAGAAGTAGTTCGGGCCCTTGAACGGCGCGACCTTGATGGCCGTGAGGCGGTTGCCGAAGATCTGGCCGACGGGGGCGTTGTTCATGAACGCGTTGGTGGCCTCCGTGAGGGCCGGGTCGGACAGCGCCTCGACCTGGCTCGGGAACGTGCCAGCGTTCTTGAACGCCTTGATCTGCGTGTCAGGCGAGGTCAGCCAGTCGGCGAGCTCCTTGGCCGCCTCGGTGTTCTTGCCCGAGGCCGGGACCGTCAGGTACGAGCCGCCCCAGTTGCCGCCGCCGCCGGGGAAGACGTCAGCGACGTCCCAACCCGTGACGCCGCCCGAGTTCTGCTCGATCGGGCCGGTCATCCACGCGGGGCAGAGCATGGTGGCGAACTTGCCGGACTGGAACGCGGCCGACCAGTCGGGCGACCACTGGCCGAGGTGCGCCGAGAGCGCCTGGACCTTGGAGCCGGTCACCGTGTCGTACAGGCCCTTGACGGCCTTGTTGTCGGCGAGGGGGATCGGCGTGCCGTCCTCCTTCTCGTAGGCGTTCGGCAGCTGGTTGACGAGGCCCTGGTAGATCGCGCCGGCCGAGTCGAACCACGCGACGCCACCGCTCTTCGCGGTGAACTGCGCCCCGACCTCCCAGTACTTGTCCCACGTGGCGCCGTCGCCGCCGAGCAGGTCCTTGACCGCGTCGCGGTCCTTGGGCAGGCCGGCCTTCTCGAAGAGGTCGCCGCGGTAGCAGATGCCCTCGGGGCCCGAGTCGGTGCCGTAGCCGATGAGCTTGCCGTCGGCCGACGTCGCCGCGGCCGTCTTCGCGTCGGTCCAGCGGCCCGCGACCGAGTCGGACGCGAGGTCCAGGAACTTGTCGGGGGACTGGAGCAGCTCGGGCAGCCAGTCGACCTCGATGGCCTCGACGTCGGCCAGGCCCGCGCCACCGGCGGCGAGCTTGGTGGTGAGGTTGGTGCGGGCGTCGCCCGACTGGGCCGCGACCGTCTGCTTCACCGTGACGTTCGGGTGGTCCTTGGTGTACTCGGCGAGCAGCTCGTCCGTGTAGCCGAAGTTGTTGAACGTCGCGACGGTCAGCGTGATCGGCTCGCTGCTCTTGGTCTCGTCGTCGCTGCTGTTGTCACCCTCGTCGCCCGACGAGCATGCGGTCGCGAGGAGAGCGATGCTCGCGACCCCGGCCGTGACGGCCAGGAACTTGCGTGTGGTCTTACGCACTGTGACTCCCTTGTCAGTCGGACGGCTGCCTTGCCGTACCTGGTTCGCCAACGCTTCGCCGGCACGACGAAGCTTCAACGTGGGTCTTGGGGGACCCGGCTTGGGAGCGCTCCCCTCCGCAGTCTCGCGGGAGCGTTCCCACGCGCTGGATGAACAATCGCCCCGCCCGTCCGCACTGTCAAGGACTCGGACAACCTCGACACGGGTGGTAGCGATCCCACGCTCGCGTCACCGCAGGTCAGGGGGAGTTTCCACGATTCCCACGTTACCGAATCGTTACGGCTGCTCGGCGGTGTCGTGACCCGAGCCCGCCGCGAGCCGACGGACAGCCTCGGCGCCCGTCGCGGCCAGCGCGCTGCGCACCGCCGCGGCCACGGCCTGCTCGACCGCCGCTCCGAACAGCGGCACGGCCGCCCGGATCTCGCCCGCGTAGCGCAGCTCGCTGGTCGTCGGGCCCGTGCCGGCGAGGTGGGCCCGGCCGGTCAGGCGCACGGGCGCCCCGGTGATCTCCACCAGGACCGTCCCGGCGCGCGCGCCGTCGGGCTGCGGCGCCTCCCACGCCTCCACCTGGCGGATCTCGATCGACGTCCCGACGAACCCGCGCAGGTGGGCGGGGATCTGGTCGGTCGGCAGCGCGCGGCGGCTCGTGACGGTGAACTCCCGCGCAGGATCGCCGGTGACGTCCACGTGCTGGTCGAGCGCGCCCGCGGACCGTGCGACCGCGCTCGTGAACTCGGGGTCCGCGAGGACGCGCGCGACCGCGTCGGGACCGGCGGGCAGGGTCATCGACTCACTCAAGCGCACGGGCCGAGCCTATCGAGGGGCGTCGTCGGCGCCGGTGCGCCGCCTACGCTGTGCGGCATGTCCACCCTGAGCACCCTCGTCGACCTGCACGGACCGTTGCCGGCGGCCGACCTCGAGTGGCTCCACCTGCTGGTGGGGGACTGGCAGGTGGTCTCCGACCTCGCGTTCGCGGACCTCGTGCTGTGGCTGCCCACGGCGGACGGCGACTTCGTCGCGGTGGCGCAGTGCCGCCCGTCGACGGGCGCGACCGTGCACTACGACGACGTCGTCGGCTCGCACGCGCCGCAGGGCCAGCGCCCGCAGCTGCGCATGGCGCTCACCGAGCTGCGCCAGCAGCGCTCGCGCGAGCCGCGCTGGTTCGGCTCCTACGCGGTCCGCGAGGAGGCGGTGCCCGTGGTGCGCGACGGCGACGCGATCGCGGTGATCGCCCGCCAGACGAACCTCGGCGGCGCCCGCACGCCCAGCCGGCTCGAGCTCAACTACGTCGAGGCGGCCGACGACATTTTCGGCATGATCGCGCGCGGCGAGTTCCCCGCGCCGGACGCGCCCACCGGGCCGCGGCGCGGGGCCCCGCGCGTCGGCGACGGCCTCGTGCGGCTCAACTCCGAGGGCGAGGTGCTGTACGCCAGCCCCAACGCGCTGTCGTGCTTCCACCGCCTCGGCGCGCTCGGCGACCTCGTCGGGCGCTCGCTCGTCGAGGTCACGGCCGACCTGATCGAGCAGCGCGCCACCGTCGACGAGTCGATGCCGCTCGTGCTCATGGGGCGGGCGCCGTGGCGCACGGACGTCGAGGCCCGCGGCGTCGCGCTGTCGCTGCGCGCGGTGCCGCTCACCGAGCACGGCCACCGCGTGGGCGCCGTGCTGCTGTGCCGTGACGTGTCCGAGCTGCGGCGGCGTGAGCGCGAGCTCATCACCAAGGACGCCACCATCCGCGAGATCCACCACCGCGTGAAGAACAACCTGCAGACCGTCGCCGCGCTGCTGCGGCTCCAGTCGCGGCGGATGACCTCGCCCGAGGCGCGCGAGGCGCTCAGCGAGGCGATGCGGCGCGTGGCGACGATCGCGCTCGTGCACGAGTCGCTGTCTCAGACGATCGACGAGACCGTGCCGTTCGACGACCTCGTCGGCCGGTCGCTGCGGCTCGCGGCGGACGCGGCGTCGGCCGGCGCGCACGTGCGGACCACGGTGTCCGGGACGTTCGGGCTGGTGCCCGCCGAGGACGCGACCGCGCTCGCGCTCGTCCTGACCGAGCTCGTCACGAACGCGGTCGAGCACGGCTTCGCCGGACGCGAGTCGGGCTCGGTCGAGATCGTCGTGGAGCGCGTCGCCGACGAGCTGACGGTCGAGGTCGCCGACGACGGCGCCGGGCTGCCCGCGGACCGGGGCGCCGGCAGCGGGCTCGGCACGCAGATCGTCGAGACGCTCGTGGCCAACGAGCTGCGCGGCGCGATCCAGTGGCGGGCACGCCCGGGCGGGGGGACGTCGGTGCTGGTCACGGCCCGGCTGCGCTCGCCGCGTGACCTGTCGGTCTGATGCCGCCACGCGCGGCCGTGGGCGGCGCGGGCGCGACGAAGGGGCCACCCGGAGGCGGCCCCTTCGTGAAGTCTGTGCGGCTGCGGTGCGTCAGCTGGCGCGACGCTGGCGCGCCGTGCGCCGCTTGAGCGCGCGGCGCTCGTCCTCGGAGAGGCCGCCCCACACGCCGGCGTCCTGGCCCGTCTCGATGGCCCACTTGAGGCACGTGTCGACGACGTCGCAGCGGCGGCACACGGCCTTCGCCTCATCGATCTGCAGCAGTGCGGGGCCCGTGTTCCCGATCGGGAAGAACAGCTCGGGGTCCTCGTCGAGACACGCTGCGCGGTGGCGCCAATCCATGGAAGTCTCCTAAGCGCGCACGTCCGTGGCGCCCGTGGTGTGGGCGCACGCCGGAGTGGCGTTCACTGTGGGGGGAGTTGCGGGACAGACCTGCTTGTAAAAGGGTCACATCGCTCCAGGCCTTCGCACAAGGGGTTACGACAAGGTTTCGACTCCGTAACGGATGAGGTCTTCGTCACACCCATTCAGGGGTAGACACGCGGAATCGCATCGTTTCGCGCCAAGAAATGCGTGCTACCTGGGCGTCCGTCCAGATCGCGACACTCCTGACCCGTGATATAGGCGACTCGCGCCGCGACGTGGGCGACGCGATCGGGGGCACGGCCGGAGGTCGCCTACGCTCGCGGGGTGGATGACGAGGCGACGACAGGCGGGCGGCGGCCCTGGCAGCTCGCGACGGTCTGTGTGCTGGTGCTGCTCGAGGCGGCGACGCTCGTGGGGCTCGCGGCCGCATTCGTCGCCGACCTGGTGCGGGGGAACACGCAGGCGCCGGGCGCGACCATCTTCATGGCGGCGTTCGCCCTCGGGATCGCGGCGCTCCTCGTCGCGGCCGCCCGCGCGCTGTGGGCCGGGCGCCGCTGGGGCCGGTCACCGGTGATGACCTGGCAGGTCCTGCTCGTCGTCATGTCGATCGGCTGGCTCACGTCGGGCGCCAGCCTCGCGCTCCTCGCCGTGCTCGTCGTCGCGCTCGGCGTCGGTGTCGGCCTCGTGCTCCCGGTGGTCGTCGCGGCGACCACGAGCCGGGCCGCGGGCGCCGGCGCGCCGACGGCGGGCTGACCGCGCGGCCGCACGGCCCGAGGGGGCGACGACGCACGCGAGGCGTGTGCC
>JAEWOA010000050.1 GCA_023461115.1 Actinomycetes bacterium | reverse complement strand
GCCACGGCCGGCGCCGGCGGGCTCGTCGCGACCGGCTCCGATGCCACCGCGGCGGCCGTGCCCTTACCCGCGGAGCGGAGGCCGAAGCCGACGAGGATCAGCACGACGCCCGTGCCCATGACCAGGAGCGCGACACCGAACGCCACGACCGAGGTGAACAGCGACGCCCGCAGGAAGGACGCGGTCATCACGGTCTGCCGCTTGGGGTCGTCCTGGTCGAGCTGGGCGTAGGTCTTGCCACCGGACGCCTCCATGGCGTGGTGGTTGATGACGTCCGCCTGGACCCAGGCTTCCCACGGGGTGTCGACGAGTTGGCCGGCAAAGTTCGACGCGTCGTCGGACACCGTGATGTCCTCGGCCGCGAGGTTCGTCGTGACGGCCCCCCACGTGATCCCGCCGAGGATGATGTAGAGGACACCGAACGCGATCGTGATGATCCCGATCGTGCGGGCGGCCTTCTTTCCGTTCGTTGCGGTTGTCGCCATGGCTGTCGATCCCTTCCCTGCGCGTCGCGGTGGGCCGTGTCGCAGACGTTGTCGAACGTCGTCGCAGGTCCGACCATACTCACGACAAACCGGGCGCGCCTGGGCAAACGCCCCGGCGCGCCGCGGGAAGTGGCGGCGGGTCAGCCGCCGATGCGGGCCTGCGCCTGCGCGTGCACGCGGCGCTCGAGGATGAACGACATCACGGGCACCACACCGGCCAGCGCCATGGTCACCAGCCGCCCGAACCGCCACCGCATCGTCGACCACAGGTCGAACACCGTCACCAGGTAGACCACGTAGATCCATCCGTGCGCGAACGGCACCCACGCGATGTAGCGCAGCACGTCGTCGTCGACCTGCACGACGTACTTCAGGAGCATCTCCACGCACAGGACCAGCAGCATCACGCCGGTGATCCATGCCATGACGCGGTACCGCTTGAGCGAGCCCTCGGCCTTCTTGGCCCACCGCTCGTCGACCGGCGGCGTGCTGGTGTCAGTCGTGCTCAAGGGTCACTCCCACTCGATCGTGGCCGGGGGCTTGCTGGTGACGTCGAGGACCACGCGGTTGACGTCCGGCACCTCGTTGGTGATCCGCGTGGAGATGGTCGCGAGCACGTCGTAGGGCATGCGCGTCCAGTCGGCCGTCATGGCGTCCTCCGACGAGACGGGCCGCAGCACGATCGGGTGGCCGTAGGTGCGCCCGTCGCCCTGCACGCCGACCGACCGGACGTCCGCGAGCAGCACCACGGGGCACTGCCAGATGTCGCGGTCAAGGCCGGCCCTGGTCAGCTCCTCGCGTGCGATCAAGTCGGCCGCGCGCAGCGTCTCCAGGCGGTCCTGCGTGACCTCGCCGATGATGCGGATGCCCAGGCCGGGCCCGGGGAACGGCTGGCGCCAGACGATCGCCTCGGGGACGCCGAGCTCCAGGCCGACCGCGCGCACCTCGTCCTTGAACAGCGTGCGCAGCGGCTCGACGAGCTCGAACTGCAGGTCGTCCGGCAGGCCGCCCACGTTGTGGTGGCTCTTGATGTTGGCCGCGCCCTCGCCGCCCCCGGACTCGACGACGTCCGGGTACAGCGTGCCCTGGACCAGGAACTTCACGTCCCCGCCCGCGTCCCCCGCGGCGGCCACGATCTCGCGCGCGGCGTCCTCGAACACGCGGATGAACTCGCGGCCGATGATCTTGCGCTTGGTCTCGGGGTCGGTGTGGCCCGCGAGCGCGCGCAGGAACCGCTCGCGCGCGTCGACCACCTTGAGCTGCACGCCCGTGGCCGCGACGAAGTCCTGCTCGACCTGCTCCGCCTCACCCGCGCGCAGCAGCCCGTGGTCGACGAACACGCAGGTCAGCTGGTCCCCGACCGCGCGCTGCACGAGCGCCGCGGCCACCGAGGAGTCGACGCCGCCGGACAGCCCGCAGATCACGCGCGCGTCGCCCACCTGGGCGCGGATCTTCTCCACCTGCTCGGCGACGACGTTGCCGGGCGTCCAGTCGGGGCGCAGCCCCGCGCCCTGGTAGAGGAAGTTCTCGAGCGCCCTCTGGCCCAGCGGCGAGTGCTTGACCTCGGGGTGCCACTGCACTCCGTAGAGCCGCCGGGCGCGGTCCTCGAACGCGGCGACCGGGCTGCCGGCGCTCGTCGCGAGCACCTCGAAGCCCGCGGGAGCGGCGTGCACGGCGTCGCCGTGGCTCATCCACACGGTCTGCTGCTCGGGGCTCCCGGCCAGGACCGTGCCCTCGTCGGACACCTCGACGGGCGTGCCGCCGTACTCGCGTTGGCCGGTCTGCGCGACCGTCCCGCCGAGCGCCTTGGCCATCGCCTGGAAGCCGTAGCAGATGCCGAGCACGGGCACGCCGGCCGCGAACAGCGCGGGGTCGACGAACGGGGCGCCGTCGGCGTACACGGACGCCGGGCCTCCGGACAGGATGATCGCCGCGGGGTCCTTGGCCAGCAGGTCCTCGACGGTGGCCGTGTGGGGCACGATCTCGGAGTAGACGCTGGCCTCGCGGACGCGGCGCGCGATGAGCTGCGCGTATTGGGCGCCGAAGTCGACGACGAGGACGGGCTTGTGCTCGGGCAGGTGCTCGGACGTCACCGTCCCAGGGTAGTCGGGCGCGCCGGGTGCTCCGCCGCGGCGTCCACGCCCGTCGCCGGAAAACGCTTACGGGCATGTCAGTGGCTCCGCTTACCGTTGTCGGGTGCGTTCACTCCCCCTCTCCGATCCCGGCACCCCGCCGCTGTCCGGACCGACCCGCTATCTGTGGTGGCAGGCCCGGCGGCAGTGGGGCGTCCTGCTCGTCGCGGTGCTGCTCGGCATCGTGATGTTCTCCTGCCAGGCGGGTCTGCCGTACCTGACGGGCTACGCGATCGACAGCGGGCTGGCGCACGGCTTCGGCCCGGACCTGTGGCGCGCGGCGGCCTACCTGCTCGCGCTCGGCGTGGTCTCGGCCGCGGCCTCCGCGATCGGCCATCGGTTCGACGTCGAGGCGTGGCTGCGCGCGTCGCTGACCGCGTCCCAGCTGGTCGGGCGCACGGTCGCGCGCTCGGGCCACACCATCACCAAGGAGCTCCCGACCGGTGAGGTCGTGTCCGCGGTGGCCAACGACGCGCTGCGGATCGGCGAGATCTACCACGTCGTCGCGCGCACGATCGGCTCGATCGTGGCGTACGGCATCGCCGCTGTGGTGATGCTCTCGATCTCGGTGCCGCTCGGGCTCATCGTCATCCTCGGCCTGCCGACCGTGACGGTGTGCCTCGCGCTGCTGGTCAAGCCGCTGCAGCGCCGCCAGCTCGCGCAACGCGAGGCGTCCGGCCGGCTCACCACGCTCGGCTCGGACACCGTCTCGGGCCTGCGCATCCTGCGCGGCATCGGCGGCGAGGGCGTGTTCACGTCCCGCTACCGCGAGCAGTCCCAGCTCGTGCGCCGCAAGGGCGAGGCTGTCGCGGTCACGCAGTCGTGGATCGACGCGCTGCAGGTGCTGCTGCCGGGCGCGTTCGTCGTGACGCTCATCTGGTACGGCGCGCACCTGGCGCTCGACGGCACGATCACGCCGGGCCAGCTGGTGACGACGTACGGCTTCGCGGCCTTCCTGTCGTGGCCCGTGCAGCAGATGACGTACATGGTGCAGTCCGCGACGCGCGCGCACGTCGGCGCCGGCAAGGTCATCAACGTGCTCCGCGTCGTCCCGGCGACGGGCGCGCGGCCGGGCACCGCGCCGATGCCTGCTGCGGGCGTCGAGCTCGTCGACGAGACGAGCGGCGCGAGCGTCCGCGCGGGCGTCGTCTCGGCGCTGGTGTGCGCCGACCCCGACGACTCGGCGGCGGTGGCCACCCGCATGGGCCGGTTCGACGACGAGGCCGAGGCCGGCACCCCGGTGCGCCTGGGCGGCACGCTGCTGGCCGACCTCGACAAGCACGCGGTCCGCGAGCGCGTCGTGGTCGCGGAGGCCACGCCGCACCTGTTCTCAGGAACGCTCGCGTCCGAGCTCGACGTGCACGGCCCGCGTGACGCCGAGCGCCTGCTGCGCGCGATCGCGCTCGCGGACGCGCACGACGTGCTCGACTCGGTGCCCGACGGCCTGGCCGGCGAGCTGCCCGAGAAGGGCCGGTCGTTGTCCGGCGGACAGCGACAGCGCGTCGCGCTCGCCCGCGCGCTGCTGCTGGACCCGGAGATCCTGGTGCTGATCGAGCCGACGAGCGCGGTGGACGCGCACACCGAGGCGCGCATCGCGGCGCGCCTGGCCGACGAGCGCAAGGGCCGGGCGACCCTGATCGTGACCGCGTCCCCGCTGGTCCTGGACCACGTGGACGAGGTGCAGCTCATGGTCGACGGCCAGGTGGTCGCGCGCGGCACGCACGCCGGCCTGCTCGACGGGCAGGCCGGGCCGTGGGCGGCCGCGTACCGCGCGGTCGTCGGGCGCAACCTGGACGAGACGCCTGCCGCCGGCATCCCGATCGGCGAGCGCATCGGCGGGAGCCCCGACGGGAACAGCACGGACGACGACCCGATCGCCGACGAGGCGTTCGACGCACTGCTCAACGAGACCACGAACACGACAGGAGGCCGGGCGTGAAGCTCCCCATCGCCGACACCGCCCAGGTGCGCGCGTACGCGGGCCGCCTGCTGCGCACCCACCGCCGCCCTCTCGCGTGGATCGCGACGCTGCACACGATCGCGGCCGTCGCCGGGCTCGCCGGGCCGTTCCTGCTCGGCCGCCTGGTGGACGCGGTGTCCGACGGCACCACCGTGGGGTACGTCAACGGGCTCATCGCGCTCGGCGCCGGCGCCGTGCTGACGCAGACCGTGCTCACGCGGTTCGCGCAGCGCCAGTCGATGCTGTTCGGCGAGATGGTGTTCGCCGACCTCCGCGAGGAGTTCATCGACACGGTGACGTCGCTGCCGCTGTCCACGGTGGAGCGCGCGGGCACGGGCGACCTCGTCGCGCGCACCACCAACGACGTCAACAAGCTGCAGCACGCGGTCCGCTTCGGCGTGCCGCGCGTCATCGTCGCGGTCATCACCATCACGCTGACCGTCGTCGCGTGCCTGCTGATGTCCCCGCTCGTCGCGATCGCGATGTTCCTCGGCGTCCCGGTGATGCTGCTCGTGGTGCGCTGGTACCTGCGCCGTGCGACCCCCGCCTACCTGCGGGAGTCCGCCGCGTACGCCACGCTCAACGGCACGATCACCGAGTCGGTCGAGGGCGCGCGCACGGTCGACGCGCTGCGCCTGGGCGCGCGGCGCCAGGCGAGCGTCGAGGCGGACCTGGCCGAGGCGTTCGACGCCGAGGTCAAGACGCTCAACCTGCGGACCGCGCTATTCCCGGGCGTGGACTTCACGTTCATCGTCGCGCCCGTCGCGGTACTGCTGTGGGGCGGCTACCTGGTGTCGCAGCAGCAGGTGTCGCTCGGCGTGGTCACCGCGATCGTGCTGTACGTCTACCAGCTGGGCGGGCCCGTCTGGGACCTGATCTTCTGGGTCGACGAGATCCAGGTGGCCGCCACGTCGCTCGCGCGCATCGTCGGCATCCAGCTGGTCGAGCAGGACCGCGAGGCGAAGCCGGGCACGCCGACGGACGAGGACATCACGACCCGCGGCCTGCGGTACGCGTACCGCGAGGGCCACGACGTGCTGCACGGCATCGACCTCGACCTGCGCTCGGGCGAGCGCCTGGCGGTCGTCGGGCCGTCGGGCGCCGGCAAGTCGACGCTCGGCCGCATGGTCGCGGGCATCCACCCGCCCACGGGCGGCACGGTCACGGTCGGCGGCGTGCCGCTGGTGGACCTGCCGCTCGAGGAGCTGCGCGGGCACGTCGCGCTCGTCACGCAGGAGCACCACGTGTTCGTCGGGTCGGTCGCGGACAACCTGCGGCTCGCCAAAGTCGACGCCTCTGACGACGACCTACGGCGCGCGCTCGAGGCCGTCGACGCGTGGGAGTGGGTGCAGTCGCTGCCCGAGGGCCTGGCCACCGAGGTCGGGTCGGGTGGGGCGCCGACGACGCCCGCGCAGGCCCAGCAGCTCGCGCTCGCGCGGCTCGTGCTGCTCGACCCGCACACGCTGGTGCTCGACGAGGCGACCTCGCTGCTCGACCCGCGCGCGGCGCGCCACCTGGAGCGCTCGCTCAACGGAGTCCTGCACGGCCGGACGGTCGTCGCGATCGCCCACCGCCTGCACACGGCGCACGACGCGGACCGCGTCGCGGTCGTGGACGGCGGCCGCATCACCGAGATCGGCCCGCACGACGAGCTCGTGGCCGCGGGCGGCGACTACGCCGCCCTCTGGCACAGCTGGCAGCACGACGCGAGCTGATCCCGATGAGCCAGCCACCGCCCGGCGGACTCGGCGCCACGAGGCGTCCGAGCGAGCTCCGCGGGCCGATCGCCCTCCGCGGGGGCGTCGTCATCCCCGACGACGCCCTCGCGTGGCGCTTCTCGCGCTCGAGCGGCCCGGGCGGCCAGTCGGTCAACACCACCGACTCACGAGCGGAACTCACCGTGGATCTCACGGCCGTCCTCTGGACGACCGCCGAGCAGGAGCGCGGAGTCCGCGAACGGCTCGAGCACCGGCTCCGCGGCGACCTGCTGACGGTCACGGCCTCCGAGTACCGCTCCCAACTGCGCAACCGCGAGGCGGCGATGCTCCGGATCGTCGCGCTCCTGGACGACGCCCTGACCCCTCCCGGGCCCGCCCGCCGCGCCACCCGCCCCAGCCGCGCCTCGCGCGAGCGGCGAGCCTCGGCCGAACGGCAGCGCCGAGCGGTCAAGGAGCTACGCCGCCGTCCCCCGCTCGGCTGAGCCGCGCCGGGGCTCTACCTGCGACGGTGTCGGGCTTCAAGGCGGAGATCGTCGCCGGTCAGGGATGACCTCCGAACGTGCGTAATCGGTATGCCGACCGCTGTGTGAACGGTGAGTCGAGACACGAGGTCTTCCACGATCGAGAGCAGTCGGGGCGCATGGAGGTCGACCTGATCGTGGAGGACCGCGAGGGCGCGTGGGTGGGAATCGAGGTCAAGCCTCGGGCCGTAGCCGCGGCGCCGCTCGGCTCAGGCTAATCGGCGCGTCGGCCTGGGAGCAGGAAGGACAGCGCCGACGCCAGGACCGCGAAGCCCGTGGCCCACCAGAACGCGGTGTCGAAGGCGCCTGCGAGGTCGTGCAGGCCCGCCGCGCCGACGGTGGCGCTGACCAGGATCACCGCGAGCACCGCGGTGCCGAACGAGCCCCCGAGCTGCTGCGCGACGCGCGTGACGATGCTCGCGTGGGGCATCTCGTCACGCTCCAGCCCGACGAACGCGCCAGTCATCAGCGGGATCACCACGGCCCCGAGCCCGAGCCCCCGGATCAGCAGCGCGGCCATGAGCCACACCGTGCTGGTGTGCTCGTCGGACAACGCGAAGGGCACGGTCGCCAAGGCCAGCACCGCGAACCCGCCGACGGCGACCCAGCGCCCGCCGATCGCGTCGGTCAGGCGGCCGGCCAGGGTGCGGGAGGCCAGCGCCCCGACGCCCTGTGGCACCAGGAGCAGGCCGGCGCCTAGCGCGTCGGCGCCGCGGACCTGCTGCCAGTACAGCGGCAGCAGGAGCATGGCCCCGTAGAGCGCGGTGCCGGTGAGGAACAGCAGCGTGCCGGAGGCGCGCAGCGCGCGGTGCCGGAACAGGCGCAGGTCGATCAGCGCGCGCGGCCCTCGTCGCCACGCCCAGCCGACGAACGCGGCGAGCAGCCCGACGCCACCGATCAGCGGCAGGAGCACGGCCGGGTGCGCGAACCCGCCCCGCTCCCCCACCTGCGCGAGCCCGTAGATCACCGCGACGATCCCCGGCGAGACGAGCGCGAGCCCCACGACGTCCAGCGGCACGCGCCGCCCGGGGCCGTCGGCCGGGATGAGGCGCACCGCGAGCACGAGCCCGAGCACGCCGATCGGCACGTTGACGAGGAACAGCCAGTGCCAGGACAGCGAGTGCAGGATGAGGCCGCCGGCCACCGGGCCCAGGATCGGCCCGAGCGCGGCGGGCAGGCTCACGGTCGCCATGAGCTTGCCGAGGTTGCGGCCGTGCGCGGCCTGCATGATCAGCGTCGTCATGAGCGGCATGAGCACGCCGCCGCCGAGGCCTTGCAGCGCGCGGAACGCGATCAGGCTGGCCGCGCTCCACGCGGTCGCGCACAGCGCCGAGCCGACGAGGAAGGCGGTGAGCCCGACGAGCCACAGCCGCTTGCCGCCGATCCTGCCCTGCGCCCAGCCGGTCACCGGGATGGTGACGAACATGGCCAGCAGGTACGCGGTGGCGACCCACTGGATGGTGCCGACCGACGCGTCCAAGGCGGTGGTGAGCTCGTGGAGGCCGACGCTCACGATCGTGGTGTCGAGGATGACGGTGATGCCGCCGACGACGACAGCCCACGCGAGCCGCTTGAGCTGAGGGTCGATTCCCTGCGGGGCGGGGGCCTCCGTGGCGGCGGTCTGCGTCATGCTCACTCCAATAAGATGCACTACTGCTTCTTATCCAGCGTACGCTCGGCGCGATAGGATGCGCAAGTGCATCTTGACGACGAGGGAGTCGCGCAGCGCCGGCGCGGCGCCGAACTCGAGGAGGCGCTGCTCGACGCCACGTGGCACGAGCTCACCGAGCGCGGCTACGGCGCGCTCACCTTCGACTCCGTCGCGCAGCGGGCGGGCACGAGCCGGCCGGTGATCGCCCGCCGCTGGGCCACCAAGCCCGACCTAGTCCGCGCGGCGGTCGCCCGCGTGCTCCGCAAGGACCCGGTCGTCGCCCCCGACACCGGCGACCTCCGCGCGGACCTGCTCGGGCTGTTCCGCGAGGTCAACGAGCATCGCATCGGCGCCTCCGCGCTGATCACGTGCTACCTGGGCGGCTACTTCCTGGAGACCGGCACCAACCTCGCGCAGCTGCGCGAGTCGATGCTGCTGCCCGAGCGCCCCTCCGCGGTCGACGTCGTCCTCGAGCGCGCCGCGGCCCGCGGCGAGGTCCGCCTGGACCGCCTCAGCCCCCGCACGCGCGCGCTGGCGTTCGACCTGATCCGCCACGAGGCCCTCATGCGGCTCGACCGCGTGCCCGACGACGAGCTCGTCGAGATCGTCGACGAGCTCTACCTCCCGTTGCTGCGCGCCTCGCTGGCGGACCCGCGGCCCTGAACGCGCGATCGCCGTCCTCGCCGCACACGCACCCGCCGTGAAGTCATGGACGCCGCCCGGCGCAGGGACAATCGACGCCATGTCCACCGAGGCAGCACCCCCGCAGGCGCGTGAGCGCGCCGCACGCCCCACGCCGCGCTCGCGGGTCGCGGTCGTGATGGGCGCGATCGTCGTCCCCGTCGTCCTCGCCGCCGCCGTCGTCATGGCGGCCACCTGGCCCGACGCCTCCGAGGGCCGACGAGCGGGCCAGGACGCGGGCCTCATCGACGTCGGGGTGCAGTACCTCGACGCCACCGTCGTCTCCACCGACGCCGAGACGTGCGAGGGGTCGATCGAGGACGCGCTGCCCGACGGCACCGTGCCGTCCCGCGTCCCGTGCCTGCACGTCCAGGCCAGGCTCGCCGACAACGGGCGCGCCGACGACGGCCAGACCGTCGAGGTGGTCGCGCCCGCCGGGATCACCGCGACGGACGTGCCGGCGGGGACGCGCATCGTCGTCGAGCACTACCCGCCCGTTGACGGCGCCGACGAGGTCTGGGCGTGGTCCGACTTCGACCGGCAGGTGCCGCTCGGGACGCTCGCGCTCGCGTTCGTCGTCGTGACCGCCGTGGTCGCCGGCTGGCGCGGGCTGCGTGCCATCGTCGGGCTCGTCGTGGCGTTCGTGGTGCTGTGGCTCTACGTGCTCCCCGGGCTCGTGGCGGGCACGGACCCGCTGCTGCTGGCGCTCGTCGCGTCGGTCGTCGTGATGACGTTCGTGCTGTACCTGGCGCACGGGGTCTCGGCGCGCACGACGACCGCGCTGCTCGGCACCCTCGCGGGGCTCGGGGCGGTCACCGCGATCGGCACGTTCGCGGCGTGGGCCGCGCGCCTGCAGCCCGTGCAGTCCGAGGACGACTACCGGCTCGCCGGGCTGCTCGGGGACAACGGCGTCGCGGTGCTCCGCGGGGTGTTCCTGTGCGGGCTGGTGTTCGCCGGGCTCGGCGTGCTCAACGACGTGACCGTCACGCAGGCCTCGGCGGTGTGGGAGCTGCGCGCCGCGGACGCCGGCGCCACCTGGCAGCAGCTGTTCGCGGGCGGGATGCGCGTGGGCCGCGACCACATCGCGTCGACGATCTACACCATCGCGTTCGCGTACGTGGGCGCGTCCCTGCCGGTGCTCCTGCTCCTGCAGGTCTACGACCAGCCGCTGGGCCGGACCTTGACCTCGGGCGCGTTCGCCGCCGAGATCGTGCGCACGCTCGCGGGCTCGATCGGCCTGGTCCTGGCCATCCCGCTCACCACGGCGATCGCCGCGCTGGCCGCGCGCCGCACGCCGGTCACCGCCCGCATGCGCCGCGCGTCCCACACGCACGCGCACTGAGGCCCGCGGGCGGCCCCGATCCCACGGGGAGTCGGCGCGAGGCGGCGCCAGAGCGCCGCGGATAGCATCGCGGTGAGGTCACGGCTGGGCACGGGTGGCGTGGGGGCGCACATGGCCGATCGCATCTGCACGACGTGCGGCGCGTCGAATCCGGCGGACGCCGAGTTCTGCCACGCATGCGACGCCTACATCGGCTGGGACGGTCCGGCGCCCCGGCCCGACGACACACCCGCCGCCGGCCGGAGCACGGACGATTCGTCGGCGGCCCCGACGTCGACGCGGGAGCCGCCCGGGACGGCCCGCCCGGCCTCCACCCGGGAGGCGGGAACGGAGTCAGCGGCCAACGGGACCGAACGGCAGCCCGGACCACGCTCGGGACCGATCCCCACCGGCGCACGCCAGGCCACCGCACCTGCGACGGCCGCGCCCGTGGTCTCGCCCGCGCACGTCGAGGCGACCGTCACGGCGAACACGCCCGCGCGCGTGGAGCTCACCGCGGAGAACCGCTCGAGCCGCGTCGACGGCGTCATCCTGCACGCGGACACCGCGCCGCCGTGGCTCACGGTCACGCACGAGGACGTCGCGCTCATGCCCGGCGTCGAGAGCACGCTCGTCGTGACGCTCGCGCAGCAGCCGGGGGTCGCCGCGGTCGCGCAGCGCTTCCCGCTCGTGCTCGCGGTGCGCTCGCGCAACGACCCGAGCAAGCTCACGCAGGTCACGGTCCAGGTCACGGTCCCGCCCGCCGGCCCGCCGCCCACCCTGACGGCGCAGCCGAGCCTGGTGCGGCTGGCAGACCGGCACGAGGCGGTCGTGCAGCTCGTGTTCGACAACTCGGCGGCGAACCGGCCGCGCCGCTACCGGCTGGCGGCCACCGACGCAGCGGGCGCCGTGACCGCGGTGTTCTTCCCGCCGGTGGTCGACGTGCCCGCGGGCGCCGGGGTCGAGGCCGGCGTGCGGCTGTCGGCCCCGCCGCCGGCGCCGGGGCAGCAGGCCAGCCACGACGTGGTCGTCACCGCGCAGGACGGCGAGGCGCCCTTGACGGCCGCGATCACGTTCGCGCTGGTCACGGCCGCTCCGCCCGAGCGTCAGCCGCTCAAGGTCCGGATCGAGCCGAGCCACCTGGGCGCGACGCCGGGCCAGGTGGTCGCGTTCGACGTGCTCGTCGACAACCGCGCCAACGCGCAGGACGCGACCATCCGGGTCACGGGCCGCGACCCGCAGCAGCGCGTGGGCCTGTCCTTCTCGCCTGTGCGCGCGTCGGTCCCCGCGGGCAAGATCGCGCGCGTGCGGGGCGCCGCGCGCGTGGACTCGGCGCCCCCGGCGGGCCAGTCGGTGTCGCTGCCCTTCACGGTCGTCGTCAACGACGGCCAGGTGGACGCCGAGGCATCCGGGCAGGTGGACGTCACGTCGCCCGCGTCGGCGATCAGCCTGGCGCGCCTGCACGTGCAGCCGAGCACGCTGGTCGCCCGCCAGCGCCGCGGCGGGTTCGAGGTGGACGTCGACAACCGCGCGGCGGCCTCCGCGCTGCACGTGCGGCTCACGGGGGCCGACGAGTTCGGCTCCGCGCGCCTGACCTTCTCGCCGCCCGAGGCGGTGGTCCAGCCCGGCCAAGTCGCCCGCGTGAGCCTGCAGGTGGACAGCCCGATGCCCGCCGCCGGCAGCCAGGCGTCGCGGCGGCTTCGGATCGTCGCGACCGACCTGACGGCGGCGGGACCGGGCGGCGTGGTCGAGGCCGAGGCCGTCCTGACGCAGATCTCCGACGACAAGCGGCCGGCCGCCAAACGGTGGCTGGTGGTGCTCGGCGCGATCGCGGCGATCGCCGGGGGGCTCTGGGGCCTCGCGGGGCTCGCGGGCATCGACGCCGAGCAGTTGGCGGACCAGGTGGGCCGCGGCGACAGCGGCGCGATCAACCGGAGCGTGGCGCTGGGGTCGAGCGCGCTGATCGTGCTGTTCGCGCTCGTCATGCTGATCGGCCTGAACGGCAAGGGCCGCGCGATCCGCGCGTCGGCGATCCTGGTCCTGCTCGCGAGCATCGCGGCCGTCGTCACGGGCGCGCCGGTCCAGACCTTCGCGCTAGGCGTGCTCGGCGCCGTCCTCGGGTTCGTCGGCGGGGTCCTCGCCCGCCCGCGCGGGGGCTGACGAGCGGCCGCCGCGGGCCTCGTCGCGCACCATGCGCAGCCACAGCAGCACCGCGAACCCGCCGAAGATCCACCACTGCGCGGCGTAGGCGAGGTTCTGCAGGTTCATGCCGCTGCCGCCGGGCATCGTCGGCGGCGCCAGGAGCGCGAGCGCGGCGTCCTGCGGGGGCGTCGACGACGACAGCACCAGGTACCCGGTGTAGATGGGACCGCCCCAGGCGCCGACGAGCTGCGCGGACGAGATCGCCGCCGACCGGCCCTCGGCGATCGCGGGCCCCGACTGCTCGGACGCCTGCAGGAAGCCGACGACGTCGACCGGCCCCTCCGGCGGCGGCGACGCGTCGGCGGCGGTGGCCACCCAGCCCCGGACCACGGGCAGCACGGCGCCGGCCGCCTCGCCCGCGCCCCCCGCCGACGATACCCGCAGCGGCGTGAGCACCAGGAAGCCCGCCGCGCCGTCGTGCACGCGGTCGGGCACGACGACCTGCCCCGACGACTCATAGGTCCCCCTGACGGCGACCTTGCGGCCGACGAAGTCCCCGCGGAACGAGGTCTGCGGGGCGAGCACCGACGCCAGGGGTACCGGCGCGGCGGCCGCGAGCGACGCGGCCCGCTCCTCGCGGGAGGCCTCGCCCCGCAGCTCGGCCCGCCCGAGCTGCCACGCGCCCAGCAGTCCGCACACGGCCGCGGCCGCCAACAGCAGCACCAGCAGTCCGAGCATCCGCGGGCGCAGGGCCGCGCGCAGCATCGTCGTCGGCTCGGCGGCCCGCTGGTCCCAGGCGTCCACGACGGGAGCCGGGGGCGGGGTCGTCGAGGGCACGCCCCACGGTAACCCGCGGACCCCGGCGCCCTTGGCCACGCGACGCTCCCCCGGGGCCGCGACGCCGGCCTGACGCGGGCCGGGCCGCACACCTGCGGACCAGCGGCGGGACCTGCCCGAACAGCGGCCCAGAGTCTGCAGTCATGGCCCGTATGCGGTTGTATGACACGTGACGCACGCACCGTTCTGGGCCGGACGTCCCAGGGACAGCGCGCGCCGCACGGTTGGGTGGCAATCGGGCCCGGCGATGACCCGCCGGACGACCTTGGGGAGCACGCATGAGTACGGTGACGGCGGCGTCCACGAGCTGGCGCGCGGGCAGCGGTCAGACGGTTGACGACGAAGTGCTGGAGCGCATCGACAAGTGGTGGCGCGCGGCCAACTACCTGTCGGTGGGGCAGATCTACCTGATCGACAACCCGCTGCTGCGCGAGCCCCTGACGCGCGACCACGTCAAGCCCCGCCTGCTGGGCCACTGGGGCACGACGTCGGGCCTGAACTTCCTGTACGCGCACCTGAACCGCGCGATCAAGGAGCGCCAGCAGAACACGATCTACGTGATCGGCCCCGGCCACGGCGGCCCCGGCCTCGTCGCCTCCGCCTACCTGGACGGGACGTACTCCGAGTACTACACGGACATCACGGAGGACGAGGAGGGCATCCACCGCCTCTTCAAGCAGTTCTCGTTCCCGGGCGGCATCCCCAGCCACGTCGCGCCGGAGACGCCCGGCTCGATCCACGAGGGCGGTGAGCTCGGCTACGCGCTCAGCCACGCGTACGGCGCCGCGTTCGACAACAAGGACCTGCTGGTGGCCACGATCGTCGGCGACGGCGAGGCCGAGACCGGCCCGCTGGCCACGAGCTGGCACTCCAACAAGTTCGTCAACCCGGTGCACGACGGCGTCGTGCTGCCGATCCTGCACCTCAACGGGTACAAGATCGCGAACCCGACGGTGCTGTCCCGCATCGACGACGACGAGCTCACGGACCTGATGCAGGGCTACGGGCACAAGCCCCACGTGTTCGTCGCGGGCTTCGACGACGAGTCCCACGTCGACATCCACCGCCGGTTCGCGACCATGCTCGACGAGGTGCTCGACGAGATCGCGGCCATCAAGGCGCGGGCGGCCGACGGCGACGAGTCCCGCCCGAAGTGGCCGATGATCGTCTTCCGGACGCCCAAGGGCTGGACTGGGCCGGACTACATCGACGGCAAGAAGACGACGGGCTCGTGGCGCGCCCACCAGGTGCCGCTGGCCAACGCGCGCGACACCGCCGAGCACCTCGACGTCCTGCGCGTGTGGCTGGAGAGCTACCGGGCGCAGGAGCTGTTCGACGAGGACGGCACGCTCGACCCGGACATCCGCGCGCTGGCGCCCGAGGGCCACCTGCGCATGAGCGACAACCCGAACGCCAACGGCGGCCTGCTGCTCAAGGACCTGCGCCTGCCGGACTTCCGCGACTACGCGGTGGACGTGCCGGTGCCGGGCGGCTCGATGTCCGAGGCTCCCCGCATCCTGGGCCAGTGGCTCACCGACGTCATCCGCCAGAACCCGGACAACTTCCGGATCTTCGGGCCCGACGAGACGGCCTCCAACCGCCTGCAGGCGGTCTTCGAGGTCACCGACAAGCAGTGGAACGCGCAGTTCGAGGGCCCCGAGGTCGACGAGCACCTGGCCCGCGCGGGCCGCGTCCTGGAGATGCTCAGCGAGCACCAGTGCCAGGGCTGGCTCGAGGGCTACCTGCTGACGGGCCGCCACGGCCTGTTCAACTGCTACGAGGCGTTCATCCACATCATCGACTCGATGTTCAACCAGCACGCCAAGTGGCTCAAGGTCACCAACGACATCCCGTGGCGCCGGCCGATCGCGAGCCTCAACTACCTGCTGTCGAGCCACGTGTGGCGCCAGGACCACAACGGCTTCAGCCACCAGGACCCGGGCTTCGTCGACCACGTGATCAACAAGAAGGCCGAGGTCGTGCGGGTGTACTTCCCGCCGGACGCCAACACGCTGCTGTCCACGTACGACCACTGCCTGCGCAGCCGGCAGTACGTGAACGTCGTCGTGGCGGGCAAGCAGCCGGCGCCCAACTTCCTGACGATGGACGAGGCCATCGCGCACTGCACGCGCGGTCTCGGCATCTGGGAGTGGGCGGGCACCGAGATCGAGGGCGAGTCCCCGGACGTCGTGCTGGCGGCCGCGGGCGACGTCCCGACGCTCGAGGTGCTGGCGGCCGCCGACATCCTGCGCCAGCGCATCCCCGACCTGATGGTGCGCGTGGTCAACGTCGTCGACCTCATGCGACTGCAGGACGAGCGCGAGCACCCGCACGGGCTGTCCGACAAGCAGTTCGACGGCATCTTCACCCCGGACCGCCCGGTGGTGTTCGCGTACCACGGCTACCCGTGGCTCATCCACCGCCTCACGTACCGCCGCAACGGGCACGAGAACATCCACGTGCGCGGCTACAAGGAGGAGGGCACGACGACGACGCCGTTCGACATGGTCATGCTCAACGACCTGGACCGCTTCCACCTGGTGATCGACGTGATCGACCGGGTGGAGCACCTGGGCACGGCGTACGCCGGGCTGCGGCAGGAGATGGTCGACATGCGCATCGCGGCCCGCGAGTACACGCGCGAGCACGGCGACGACCTGCCGGCGGTGCGTGACTGGGTGTGGCCGGACGCCCAGGACCAGTCCGACGAGGGCCAGGTCGACGCGACGATCTCCACCGGCGGAGACAACGAGTAACCACTCACCACGGTGGGGGCGGGCACACCTGCCCGCCCCCACCACCGAGCAACAACTGGAGCAACACCCCGTGGCCCGCAGCATCTACGTCGCCTCGCCCGAGGGCGACACCGGCAAGTCCACCGTCGCGTTGGGTCTGGTCGACCTGTTGGCGCGCACCGTCAAGCGCGTCGGGGTGTTCCGCCCTGTCGCGCGGTCCACCGAGACCCGCGACTTCGTGCTCGACCTGCTGTTGGGGCACGTCGGTGTGGACCTGTCGTACGACGATTGCGTCGGCACCACGTACGAGGCGGTGCACGCGGACGCCGAGGCCGCGTTGTCGCAGATCGTGCAGCGGTTCCACGCGGTCGAGCGCCAGTGCGACGCGATCGTCGTGGTCGGCACGGACTACACGGACGTCTCCACGCCGACCGAGCTCGCGTTCAACGCGCGCATCGCGGCGAACCTGGGCGCCCCGGTGGTGCTCGTCGTGAGCGGGAACCGCCGCTCACCCGCCGACGTCGAGCAGGTGGTCGAGGTCGCGGTCGGCGAGCTCGCGGCCAACCACGCGCACACCGCGGCGGTCGTGGCCAACCGGTGCTCGACGGGCAACGTGGACGTGGTGCGGCGCCTGCTGCAGGAGCCCGGGCGGCCCGCCTGGGCGCTCCCCGAGAGCCCGCTGCTGAGCGCGCCGACGCTGCGGCAGCTCGCGGACGCGGTGGGCGGCACCCTGATCTCGGGCGAGCCCGAGCTGCTGGGCCGCGAGGTGCTCGACATGCTCGTCGGGGCCATGGAGATCGAGCACCTGCTCGGGCGGCTGTCCGACGGCGCCGTCGTGATGACGCCGGGCGACCGCGCCGACATCCTCCTCGGCCTGCTGCTCGCGCACCAGGCCGACGGCTTCCCGACTCTCGCGGGCATCATCCTGAACGGCGGCTTCCGCCCCGCCAAGCCGATCCAGCGGCTCATCGACGGCCTCGGGAGCAAGCTCCCGATCATCGGCACGGACATGGGGACGTTCCGCACGGCGAGCACGGTGGCCTCCACGAGGGGCCGGCTCACCGCCGACTCGCAACGCAAGGTCGAGGTCGCGCTCGCGCTGTTCGAGCAGCACGTGGACGGTCCCGCGCTCCTCGCGGCGCTGGACGTCGCCAAGCCCGACACCGTCACGCCGCTCATGTTCGAGTACGGCCTGCTGGACCGGGCGCGCTCGGACCGCCGCCGCATCGTGCTGCCCGAGGGCAACGACGACCGCATCCTGCGGGCGGCCTCGCTGCTGCTCGGCCGCGGCGTCGCCGACCTCACGATCCTGGGCGACGAGAGCGCGATCCGCGCGCGGGCCAAGGAGCTCGGGCTCGACATCGACGCGGCCGACGTGATCGAGCCGCACGACCCGGCGTACGTGGAGCGGTTCGCCGCGGAGTACGCCCGGATCCGCTCGCACAAGGGGATGACCGCGGAGCGCGCGCGGGAGATCGTCCCGTCGGTCTCGTACTTCGGCACCATGATGGTGCAGCTCGGGCTGGCCGACGGCATGGTCTCGGGCGCGCTGCACACCACGGCGCACACCATCAAGCCGAGCTTCGAGATCATCAAGACCGCGCCGGGCACCGACAACGTGTCGAGCTGCTTCCTCATGTGCCTCGAGGACCGCGTGCTGGTGTACGCGGACTGCGCGGTGATCCCGGACCCCACGGCCGAGCAGCTCGCGGACATCGCGATCTCGTCGGCCGAGACCGCGGTGCAGTTCGGCATCGAGCCGCGCATCGCGATGCTCTCGTACTCGACGGGCGAGTCCGGCTCGGGCGCGGACGTGGACAAGGTGCGGCAGGCGACCAAGCTGGTCCGCGAGCGCCGCCCCGACCTCTCGGTGGAGGGCCCTATCCAGTACGACGCCGCGGTCGACGCGTCGGTGGCCAAGACCAAGCTGCCCGAGTCGCGCGTCGCGGGGCGCGCCACCGTGTTCGTCTTCCCCGACCTCAACACCGGCAACAACACCTACAAGGCCGTGCAGCGCTCGGCCGGCGCGGTGGCGATCGGCCCGGTGCTGCAGGGCCTGCGCAAGCCCGTCAACGACCTGTCGCGCGGCGCGCTCGTCCACGACATCGTGAACACCGTCGCCATCACGGCGATCCAGGCCCAGGCCATCCAGGCAGCGATCGACACAGTGGAGGCGACCGAATGACCCAGCAGCAGGCCAGCGGCAGTGTCCTCGTCGTGAACTCGGGCTCGTCGTCGATCAAGTACCAGCTGGTGGACTTGGCGAGCGGGCACGCGATCGCGTCGGGGCTCGTCGAGCGCATCGGCGAGGACTCGGGGTCGGTCAAGCACACGTACGGCGACGTGTCACACAGCAGCGACGAGCCCGTGCCGGACCACGCGGCGGGCATGCGGGCGTTGCTCGCGTCGTTCGACGAGGTCGGCCCGCGGCTCGCGGCGCAGGACCTCGTCGCGGTCGGGCACCGCGTGGTCCACGGCGGCGCGGAGTTCTCCTCCCCCGTGCTGCTCGACGACGCGGCGGTGGAGGACATCGACGCGCTGTCCCCCTTGGCGCCGCTACACAACCCGGCGAACGTGACCGGGATCCGGGTGGCCCGCGAGCTGCTCTCGCACGTCCCGCAGGTCGCGGTGTTCGACACCGCGTTCTTCCACCACCTGCCCAAGGCCGCACGCACGTACGCGATCGACCAGCGCGTCGCCCAGCAGTACGGCGTGCGGCGGTACGGCTTCCACGGCACGTCGCACCAGTTCGTCTCCGGCGAGGTGGCCAGGTTCCTGGGCCGGCGGCTCGAGGACCTCAACCAGATCGTCCTGCACCTGGGCAACGGCGCGTCGGTCTCGGCCGTGCGCGGTGGCGTCGCGGTGGACACGTCGATGGGCATGACGCCGCTCGAGGGCCTGGTCATGGGGACGCGGTCGGGCGACGTCGACCCGGCTGTGCTCATCCACCTGCAGCGCAACGCCGGCATGTCGGTGGACGACGTCGACGAGCTCCTCAACCGCCGCTCGGGCCTCAAGGGCCTCGCGGGCGAGAACGACTTCCGCGCCATCCACGACCTCGTGGCCCGCGGCGACGAGGGCGCGACGCTCGCGCTCGAGGTGTACGTGCACCGGCTGAAGAAGTACATCGGCGCGTACGCCGCGGTGCTGGGCCGGGTGGACGTGCTGACGTTCACGGCGGGGGTCGGCGAGAACGACGACATCGTCCGCGCGATGGCCACCGAAGGGCTGGAGCCGTTCGGGATCGCGGTGGACCCGGACCGCAATGCGGGCCGCAAGAAGTCCCCGACCCTGATCTCCCCGGACTGGACGCCGACGAAAGTCGTCGTCTTCCCGACCAACGAGGAGCTGGCGATCGCGCGGCAGGCCGTCGCGGTGGTCCGCGCGAGCTGACGCCGCCTGCTCGACGAGTCAGGGCAGGCGGGCGGCCTTCATGGCGCGCAGCAGCTCGGAGTAGACCTGGGGCCACAGCTCGGGGCCGAGCTCGTACAGGCGGCGCAGCCCCAGGCCGGGAACCAGTCCGCCGGCCAGGCCGTGCGCGCCGCGCTGGACCGCGACGGTCTGCAGGCGGGTGGTCTCCCACAGGCCCTCACGGCCGTGCCGCACCCCGACGCCGGACGCGCCGACGCCGCCCTGCGGCGCGCCGACCGAGCCCCAGGTCGCGACGTAGCCCTCGTTGACGTTGACCGATCCGGCGTGGACGCGGCGGGCCAGCGCGGCGCCCCGGCGCGAGTCCGCGGTCCAGATGCTCGCGTTCAGGCCGAACTCCGAGTCGTTCATCGCGGTGATCGCGTCGTCGTCGGACGCCACGCGGTACACCGCGACGACCGGGCCGAACGTCTCCTGGCGGTAGAGCCGGGCGTCCGCCGAGACGCCCGCCAGGATCGTCGGCTCGTGGAACCACGGGCCGAGGTCGGGCCGGGCGCGGCCGCCCGCGAGCACCGCGGCGCCGCGCGCGACGGCGTCGTCGACGTGCGCGACGACGGTCTCCAACTGCTGCGCGGACGAGAGCGAGCCCATGTCGGCCTGGTAGTCCAGTCCCGCGCCGAGGCGCACGGCCTGGGTGCGGCGCACGAACGCGGCGACGAACGAGTCGTACACGTCCTCGTGCACGTAGACGCGCTCGATCGAGACGCACACCTGCCCAGCCCCGACGAAGCACGCGCGCACGGCGCCCTCGGCGGCGGCCTCGACGTCCACGTCGTCGGCCACGTACATCGCGTTCTTGCCGCCGAGCTCGAGCGTCGCCGGGACCAGCCGCTGGCCGGCCTGGGCTGCGACGACCCGGCCGGTCGCGGTCGAGCCCGTGAAGCTCACGTGGTCCACGTGGTCGATCACGGCGCCGCCGACCGACGGCCCGTCCCCGACCACCACCTGCAGCACGCCCGCGGGCAGTCCGGCGTCCTCCAGCAGCTCGGCGGCCCACAGCGCGGTGAGCGCGGTGGACGGGTCCGGGCGCAGGATCACGGCGTTGCCGGCGACGAGGGCCGGCAGCACATCGCCGAGCGTGAGCGTCAGCGGGAAGTTCCAGGGCGCGATGATCCCGACGACGCCCACCGGGCGCCGGCGGACCGTCACCGACGTCAGCAGCGGGACCACCCCGGCCGCGCGCCGCGGGGCCAGGTAGCGCCGGGCCCGCGCGGAGTAGTGGCGCGCGACCAGCGCGATGTCCGCGACCTCCTCGAACGCCGCCGCGCGGGCCTTGCCCGACTCGAGCTGGATGAGGTCGAGCACGTCGCTCTGGCGGTCCAGCACCAGGTCGTGCACGCGGTCGAGCACGGCCGTGCGCGTGCGCAGCGGCAGCGCGGCCCAGGCGGGCTGGGCCGCGCGCGCCTCGCGCGCGGCGCGGGCCACGTCGTCGGGCGTGGAGAGCGGGATCGCGGCGATCGGCGAGCCCGTGAACGGCGCCAGCGACGTGTGGGTGGATGCGCCGGGGCCTGCGACGATGCGCGCGGTGAGCGCGCGGACGTCGTCGGGCTCGAGCACGTACGTGGCGAGCGGGTCGGTCTCAGGGTCGAACAGCAACGGGTCGTGCGCCATCGGGCCAGGCTACGCGTGCCTGCTCGGCGTGTTGGGATGTGACGTAGTCCTCTTTGCGCGCGGCGCCCCGCGGCTCATAAGGTGAGCCTCACCTAAGCCCCTGCTCTGACGACGAGGACACCCATGCGCCTGACCGCCCGCTCCGTCCGTCTGGCCACGCTGGCCACCGCCGCCGCGCTCGCGCTCGCCGCGTGCTCGTCCGGCTCGTCCGACGACGAGACGCCCGCCGACAACTCGTCGTCCCCCGCCGCGGCCGACGCGGCCTTCCCGCTGACGCTGAAGAACACGTTCGGCGAGACCGTGATCGAGTCCAAGCCCGAGCGCGTCGCCACCGTCGCGTGGGGCAACCACGACGTGCCGCTCGCGCTCGGCGTCGTCCCGGTCGGCATGGCCGCATCCACGTACGGCGACGACGACGACGACCAGATCCTGCCCTGGACGTTCGAGGCGCTGCAGAAGCTCGGCGCCACCGGCGACAAGGCGCCCACGCTGTTCGACGAGTCCGACGGCATCGACTTCGAGGCCGTCAACGACAGCGAGCCCGACGTGGTGCTCGCCTCCTACTCGGGCCTCACCAAGGAGGAGTGGACGCAGCTCAACGACGGCATCGCGCCCACCGTCTCCTACCCCGTCTACGCCTGGGGCACCAACTGGAAGGACATGACCCTCATCAACGGCGAGGCCATGGGCCTGAAGTCCGAGGCGCAGGCCAAGGTCGACGAGGTGCTCGCGCAGATCAAGGACGCGACGCAGAAGCGCCCCGAGCTCGCCGGCAAGACCTTCGTCTACACCTACCTCGACGCGAGCAAGCCCAACTCGCTCGGCGTCTACTCGCCGCTCGACGCGCGCGTCCAGTTGGTGACCGACTTCGGGCTCACGGTCGCGCCGTCGATCACCGAGCTCGCGGGCAGCACCGACCAGTTCTACTTCGAGCTGTCCGCCGAGCAGGCCGACAAGATCAACGACGTGGACATCCTGGTCACCTACGGCGACGAGAACACGCTCGCGCTCCTGCAGGCGCACCCCCTGCTCGGCAAGGTCCGCGCCATCAAGAACGGCGCCGTGGTCGTGATGCCGAGCGACGGGCCGATCTCGGCCGCGACCTCCGGCCCGTCCATCCTGTCCGTGCCGTGGGTGCTCGACGACTACCTCGACCTCTTCCAGGCCGCCGCCAAGAAGGTCGGATGACCCTCACCTCGTCGGCGACGCCGGGCGCCCCCACGCTGGGGCGTCCGGCGTCGCTGCGCCGTCGTCGCGTGGTCGGGCTGGCCCTCTGCCTTGCCGGGGTCGTGCTCGCGACGATCGCCTCGCTCGCGTTCGGCTCGCGCGTCGTCGGGTTCCCCGACGTCGTCGCGGGCGTGTTCCACCCGAACCTCGACCTGATCGAGCAGGCCGCGGTGCAGTCGCGCGTGCCGCGCACCGTGATCGGGCTGCTCGTCGGTGCCGCGCTCGGCATGTCCGGGGCCGTGATGCAAGGGCTCACCCGCAACCCGCTGGCCGACCCCGGCCTGCTCGGCATCTCGTCGGGAGCATCGCTCGCCGTCGTCGTCGGCATCGCGTGGTTCGGCGTGCTGGCGCTGCCGCAGTACATCTGGCTCGCGTTCGCGGGCGCCGCGCTCGCCGCGCTGCTGGTCTACGGGATCGGGTCGCTGGGACGCGAGGGCGCGACGCCGCTCAAGCTCGCGCTCGCTGGCGCCGCCGCGACCGCCGCGATCTCGTCGCTGGTCTCGATGGTGCTGCTCTCCCGCCGGGACGTCCTGGAGACCTTCAGGTTCTGGCAGGTCGGATCGCTCGGCCGCGCCGACCTCGGCGAGCTCGGCACGGTGCTGCCGTTCTTCGTCGTCGGCGCGCTCCTGGCCGTCGGTGTCGCGCGCGGCCTGGACGCGCTCGCGCTGGGCGACGACGTGGCCATCGGGCTGGGCCAGCGCACCGGGACGATCCGCGCGGTGGGGGCCGTCGCCGCGGTGCTGCTGTGCGGCGCGGCGGTGGCCGTGGCCGGTCCCATCGCGTTCGTCGGGCTCGTCATGCCGCACCTCGCGCGCGCCTTCACGGGCCCCGCCTACCGCTGGATCCTGCCGTACTCCGCCGCGCTGGGCGCCGCGCTCCTGCTGGTCTCGGACGTCGTCGGGCGGGTGGTCGCACGCCCGCAGGAGGTCGAGGTCGGCATCGTGACGGCCCTGCTGGGCGCGCCCGTGTTCATCGCGATCATCCGCCGGCAGAAGGTGCGTGAGCTGTGACCGCCGTGCTCGACCGTCCCGGACTGCCCCCGGCGCCCGCACCCGGAACCCTGGTCGCCGCCGGCCGCCGCGCGCGGGCCCGCCGCTGGCGCCTCGTCGTCGGGGTGCTCGTGCTCGTCGTGCTCGCTCTGCTGGTGCTGACCCTGTGCGTCGGCGAACGCTCCTACACACCCGCCGAGGTGCTGCGCGTGATCCTGGGCGAGCGCGTCCGCGGCGCGACGTTCGCGGTGGGCGAGCTCCGGCTGCCCCGCGCGCTGACGGGCCTCATGGTCGGCATCGCGTTCGGGCTCGGCGGCGTCATCTTCCAGACCATGCTCCGCAACGCGCTGGCCAGCCCGGACATCATCGGGATCAGCGCCGGGTCCAGCGCCGCAGCGGTGGTCGCGATCACGGCGTTCGGCCTCAGCGGCCCCGCGCTCTCGGCGCTCGCGATCGTCGCCGGCCTGGGCGTCGCGGGCGTGATCTACGCGCTGTCCTGGCGGCGCGGCGTGCACGGCGCCCGGCTCATCCTGATCGGCATCGCGGTGGGCGCGATGCTCGACTCTGTGATCTCCTACGCGATGACGCGCGCGGGCATCTACGACGCCAGCGCCGCGCTGCGGTGGCTCACCGGCAGCCTCAACGACGCGTTCTGGCCCGTGGCCAAGCCGCTCGCCGCGGCGCTCGTCGTGCTCGTGCCGCTGGCCCTGGTGCTCGCCCGCCGCCTCGCGGCGCTCCAGTTGGGCGACGACGCCTCCACCGCGCTCGGCGTCCCCGCGGACCGGGCGCGCCTGTCGCTGCTGCTCGCCGGGGTCGCGCTCGTCGCGGTCGGCACCGCCGCCGCCGGTCCCATCGCGTTCGTCGCGTTCCTGTCCGGGCCGATCGCGCACCGCCTGATCCGTGGCGCGGGTCCGCTGCTGATCCCCGCGGCGCTCGTCGGCGCCGTGCTCGTGCTCGCGGGCGACTACATCGGCCAGCACCTGCTGGCCCTACGGTTCCCCGTGGGCGTCGTCACCGGCGTGCTGGGCGCGCCCTACCTGCTCTGGCTGCTAGCCAGGTCCAACCGCTCGGGAGGCTCCCTGTGACCGAGAAGCACACGCTCGTCGTCGATGCCGTGACCCTCGGCTACGACGAGCGCGTCGTCGTGCACGACATGACGCTCGAGGTGCCCACAGGGCAGATCACGACGATCGTCGGCGCCAACGCGTGCGGGAAGTCGACGCTGCTGCGCGCGATGGCACGCCTGCTGCGGCCCAAGGCCGGGCGCGTGCTGCTCGACGGGCAGCCGGTCGACGCCATGGCGCCGCGCGACGTGGCCACCGTGCTCGGGCTGCTCCCCCAGACCCCGACCGCGCCCGAGGGCATCGCGGTCGCGGACCTCGTCGGGCGGGGGCGCTACCCGCACCAGGGCTGGTTCCGCCGGTGGACGGCGCAGGACAGCGCGGTCGTCGAGGAGTCGCTGCGGCTGACCGACACGCTCGAGCTCGCGGACCGGCCGGTCGACGAGCTGTCGGGCGGCCAACGGCAGCGCGTGTGGATCGCGATGGCCCTCGCGCAGCAGACGGACGTCCTGCTGCTCGACGAGCCGACGACCTTCCTGGACGTCGCGCACCAGGTCGAGGTGCTGGACCTGCTCACGGACCTCAACCGCACGCGCGGCACCACGATCGTCATGGTCCTGCACGACCTCAACCTGGCCGCGCGGTACAGCGACCACCTGGTCGCGCTCGCGCAGGGCCGCTTGGTGGCGCAGGGCGCCCCGGAGTCGGTGGTGACGCCCGAGCTGGTCCGCGAGGTGTTCGCGATGGACGCCCAGGTGGTCCCGGACCCCGTCTCAGGCACCCCGCTGGTGGTCCCGGTGGGCCGCCACCACGCGGGCGGCCGGCGGCATGCCTTCGCCGCCACCCTGACCTAGCCCGGCCTGATCCCCCACCCTCGCCCGGTCGGGCGGGGGTGGGGATAGTGGGGCCTAGTGAGGCTGGTACGGGGAGACGACCACCTCGACGCGCTGGAACTCCTTCAGGTCGGAGTAGCCGGTGGTGGCCATCGCGCGCTTCAGGGCGCCGATCAGGTTGAGCGTGCCGTCCGCGGTGTGGCCAGGGCCGAACAGGATCTGCTCGAGGGTGCCGGACGTCCCGACCTCGACGCGCTCGCCGCGGGGCAGCTGGCCGTGGTGCGCCTCAGGGCCCCAGTGGAACCCGCGGCCCGGCGCCTGGTTGGCGCGCGCGAGCGCCGCGCCGAGCATGACCGAGTCGGCGCCGCACGCGATCGCCTTGACCAGGTCACCTGAGCGGCCGACGCCACCGTCCGCGATCACGTGCACGTAGCGGCCGCCGGACTCGTCGAGGTAGTCCCGGCGCGCGGCCGCGACGTCCGCGACGGCCGTGGCCATGGGCGCGTGGATGCCGAGCGCGACGCGCGTGGTGTGCGCGGCGCCCCCACCAAACCCGACGAGCACGCCCGCGGCCCCCGTGCGCATGAGGTGCAGCGCCGCGGTGTACGTGGAGGCGCCGCCGACGATCACCGGGACGTCGAGCTCGTAGATGAAGCGCTTGAGGTTGAGCGGCTCGGCCTGGCCCGAGACGTGCTCGGCCGAGACCGTGGTGCCGCGGATCACGAACAGGTCGACGCCCGCGTCGACCACCGTGCGCCAGTGCTCCTGCGTCCGCTGCGGGGACAGCGCGCCGGCCACCGTGACGCCCGCGGCGCGGATCTCCTTGAGGCGGGCGGTGATGAGCTCGGGCTGGATGGGGGCCGCGTAGACCTCCTGCATCCGCGCGATCGCGCGGGCGGGGTCCAGCGCGGCGATCTCCGTGAGGTACGGCGTGGGGTCCTCGTACCGCGTCCACAGCCCTTCGAGGTCCAGGACGCCGAGCCCGCCGAGCCGGCCGAGCTCGACCGCGGTGGCCGGGCTCATCACCGAGTCCATCGGCGCGGCCATCACGGGGAGGTCGAAGTGGTAGGCGTCGATCTGCCAGCCGACCGAGACCTCCTCGGGATCGCGCGTGCGGCGCGAGGGCACCACGGCGACGTCGTCGAAGGAGTACGCGCGGCGACCGCGCTTTCCGCGGCCGATCTCGATCTCGATGGTCACCAGCCCAGGCTACCGGCGCCCACCCCAGAACCCCGCCACAGCCCGCCCCACTCCCCGTGGCTGCGCCGATGGATGCGTCAGCCGCGCCCGTAGCAGGCGCCGCGAGCGCACCCATCGACCCAGCCACGGGAAGGGCTCACGCGGTGCGCTGCGGGCCAGCGCCGCGTCGGGCGACGGCGGCCGTCCGGCGGGAGTGGTGTCGCCCTTTCGGACGGCGTGTGCCGTGTGGACGTGTGGCTTGCCGGGGTGTGTGGGTGGGCGATGCGATGCTGGGCGACGTTGGGCAACGGACGAGGTGACGAACGTGAGCTGGAGCAGCGGGCCCTTGTGGGGGTTCGACACGGAGACGACGGGGATCGACGTCGCGAACGACCGGATCGTGAGCGCGGCGCTGGTGCGACGTGACGCGGACGGCACGCGCGTGCGGACGTGGCTGATCGACCCCGGGATCGAGATCCCGGAGGCCGCGGGCGCGATCCACGGCCTGTCCACCGAGCACGTGCGCCAGCACGGCAGGCCGCCGGCGGACGCGCTCGACGAGTTGGCCGACGCATTGGCGTCCGCGGTGCGCGCGGGTGAGCCGCTCGTGGCGTTCAACGCGGGGTTCGACCTGGCGATCCTGGACGCCGACCTCGCGCGCCACGGCCTGCCGACGCTCGCCGAACGGCTCGACGGCGCGCCGGTGCGCCCGGTGCTGGACCCGATGACGCTCGACCGCATGGCCGATCCCGCGCGGGGCGGCAGTCGGCGGCTCGTCGACCTCTGCGAGCACTACGGCGTGACGACCGGGCTGCTGCACACGGCCGACGCGGACACGCTCGCCACGCTCGACGTGCTGGAGCGCATCCTCGCCGCCAACCCGATCCTCACGACCACCACGGCGCAGGGCCTCCACGACCGTCAGGCGGTCGCGGTCGCGGCGAGCCGCGCTGCGTACCACGCACGCAAGGCGGCCGAGGCGGCGCAGGCCACGCTCGACGCGCTGATGGGCCGTTCCCCGGCAGTGGCCGCGCGGTAGCCGCCGACGGCGCGAGCCGGGCCCGGCGCTACTTGCGGGTGTAGTTCGGGGCCTCGACCGTCATCTGGATGTCGTGCGGGTGGGACTCCTTGAGCCCGGCCGAGGTGATCCGGATGAACTGCCCGCGGTCCTGGAGCTCGCCGATGGTGTGGGCGCCGACGTAGAACATCGACTGGTGCAGCCCGCCGATGAGCTGGTGCGCGACCGCCGCGAGCGGGCCGCGGTAGGGCACCTGACCCTCGATGCCCTCGGGGACGATCTTCTCGTCGGTGGTCACGTCGGCCTGGAAGTACCGGTCCTTGGAGTAGGAGACGCGCCCCCGCGAGGCCATGGCGCCCAGGGACCCCATGCCGCGGTAGTGCTTGTACTGCTTGCCGTTGACGAACACGAGCTCGCCGGGCGACTCGTCGCAGCCGGCGAGCAGCGAGCCGAGCATGACGGTGTCCGCGCCCGCGACCAGCGCCTTCGCGATGTCGCCCGAGTACTGCAGGCCGCCGTCGCCGATCACCGGGACACCGGCGGGCTTGCACGCCTGCGCGGCGTCGTGGATCGCGGTGACCTGCGGGACGCCGACGCCCGCGACGACGCGTGTGGTGCAGATCGAGCCCGGGCCGACCCCGACCTTGACGGCGTCCGCGCCCGCGTCGACGAGCGCCTGGGCGCCCGCGGTCGTCGCGACGTTGCCGCCGATCACCTGGACGTGTGCCGTGAACGGGTCGGACTTGAGCCGGCGCACCATCTCGAGCATGAGGCGTGCGTGGCCGTTGGCGGTGTCGACGACGAGCGCGTCCACACCCGCCTCGACGAGCGCGGTCGCGCGCTCCCACGCGTCCCCGAAGAAGCCGATCGCGGCGCCGACGACCAGGCGGCCCTCGGCGTCCTTGGTCGCGAGCGGGTACTGCTCGGACTTCACGAAGTCCTTGACTGTGATGAGTCCGCGCAGCACGCCGAGGTCGTCGACGAGCGGGAGCTTCTCGATCTTGTGCTTGGCCAGCAGCGCGGCGGCGTCGTCGCGCGTGATGCCGACGGGCGCCGTGACCAGCGGCATCTGGGTCATGACCTCGCGGACGCGGCGGGTCTCGAACTCGGCGGCGGGGACGAAGCGCAGGTCGCGGTTGGTGATGATCCCGACGAGGCGGCCGGCCTCGTCGACGACGGGCAGGCCCGAGACGCGGTAGGTGCCGCACAGCCGGTCGAGCTCGGCGAGCGTCGCGTCCGGGGAGACGGTCACGGGGTCGGTCACCATGCCGGACTCGGAGCGCTTGACGCGGTCCACCTGGTGCGCCTGGTCGGCGATCGACAGGTTGCGGTGCAGGATCCCGATGCCGCCCTGCCGGGCCATCGCGATGGCCATGCGCGCCTCGGTCACGGTGTCCATGGCCGCCGAGAGCAGCGGCACCTTCACCGAGATCTCACGGGTCAGCCGGGAGGTGGTGTCCACCTCGCTCGGGATGACGTCGGTCTCGCCCGGTAGGAGCAAGACGTCGTCGTACGTGAGGCCGATGCGCGCGAAGGGGTCTCCCGTCATCGCGCCAGGATACGTCCCGCGCGGGGGTGCGACGGGACGCGTTCCATTCGTCAGCGGATGAGGCCCGCGCGCAGCCCGATCGCGACCGCCTGGGCGCGGTCGTTGGCGCCGAGCTTGCGGAAAAGCCGGCGCGCGTGGGTCTTGACCGTGTCCTCGGAGAGGAACAGCTCCTGCCCGATCTGGGCGTTGGACCGTCCGTTGCTCATGCCGACCAGCACCTCGATCTCGCGCTTGGTCAGCGCGACCTTGGGCGGGTTGACGTTCGGGACGTCCGGGTGGGCCGAGTCCGTCGGGAGCGAGGGCCGCGGCACCTCGGGGGCCGGGCGGGCCTGACCGCCGGGGAGCACGGGGCTGGCCAGCACGTGCGCGGCGACCGCGGACAGCTCGGCGCGGCCCACGTCGGGCGCGAGGAAGCCGCGGGCGCCGAGCGCGAGCGCGCGGTCGAGCGCGGCGGAGTCGTCCGGTGCGGCGAGCAGGACGACCGCGGCCCCGGGAGCAACGGCCCGGAGCCGGCGGATGGCCTCGCCCGCGCCGGGCGCGGGAATGTGCGCGTCGAGGAGGACGACGGTCGGCGGGATGCGCCGGGCGTGCGCCATCAACTCGTCCACGGTGGCGGCTGCGCGCACGGGGCTGAGCGCGGGCACGCCGATCGACGTCACGACGAGACGCTCGCGCACCACCGTCGAGCCGTGGCACACCACGACTCCAGCCATCGCGGCCCCCTCTCGTCGTCACCTGCGACCGCCACCATCGGGCGATTCACTGGACCTATCGGCCAGCGCGCGCCGCGACGTTAGCGGTTGCCTGGCGCACCTTCACAACGTTGCCCGGGCCTTTCGTGGCGTCCTGGCCGCCGGTGGGCGTATTGCCGCAGGACACGTGAGACAAATCCGCAGGCAGGCGGCGCAAGGATCACCCGGTCGGATCACGCCGGACGGCGTCCACGACCTCGGACAGCAGGCCCCGGAATGTGCGCGCGCGGTGCACGAGCGCGCCCACGGGGACGTCGACAGCGCTCTCGGGCGCCATGACGAACTGCGGCAGCGCCGGGTACTCGCGGGCGATCCTGGCCACCGGCGTCAGGTCCGCGTCAGCCCTCCGGGCGATGGTGAGCACCGCGACCGGACGGGTCATCGCCACCAACTCGATCGCATGGTGGGCGTGCCCCGGGCCACCGACGATCCGCGCGTCGACGCCCGAGGCGACGAGGGCCGCGGCGAGCGCGTGCGTGACGAGCGGCCGGACGTGCCCGGTGGGCGTGAGCAGCAGCACGACTGGCCGCGTGGAGACGGGCCGGGGACGGCCGGTGGACCACGCGCGCAGCGCCCCGACGACAGCCGCGTGGACGGTGAGCGCGGCGTCGACGCCGGGCTCGTCGACGACCGTGCGTCGGTCCAGGTCCGCGAGCGCGGGCTCGACGAGGCCCAGCCACCAGCGCTCGACCTGCTCGGCGTCGGCGCCCGGCGCGAGCGCGACGAGGCTCGCGCACGTGCGGTCGTCGCCGCGCAGCGCGGAGTCGACGAGCGCGGTGGGAGTGGCGC
>JAEWOA010000049.1 GCA_023461115.1 Actinomycetes bacterium | reverse complement strand
TTTGTAGTGGGTGTTCAATGGAACCTATGGTGGTGATGGCTGCGCGTGCGGCTCAAACAGTTGGTCAAGAGCTTTTAAAAGCGCATCAGAATCGTCATAAACTCGATCTACAAGTCGAAGAAAAAGGCATTGATGGTCCTGTAACGCGCGTAGATCGTTACCTCGAGCAATTGACCATTGATACATTACGCAAAAGTTATAAAAATCACAGCTTCCTGGGCGAAGAATTTGGCATGCAGGAAGGCAAAGGTCACGATGCCGACTGGTGTTGGGTGATTGATCCTTTAGATGGCACGCTAAACTTTGTTCACGGTTTCCCTCATTTCTGTATTTCGATTGCAGTGCAACACAAAGGTGTGACACAGCACGGTGTTATTTACGACCCTGTAAAAGATGAATTATTCTCTGCGAGCCGTGGCCGTGGTGCGATGATGAATCAACGTCGTATTCGTGTAAATGTAAAAGACAGTTTAGACAACACCTTCTTGGCAGTGGGTCATGCTTATCGTGCTAAGCGCGATGGCGAAATTGTTTCTTATGCCAAAAACCATTTTGAAAGTTTATTGAATGTGACAGAAGCAGGCGCTCAATACCGCCGTGCAGGTTCTGCTGCATTAGACTTGGCTTATGTGGCTGCAGGTCGTTTAGATGGTTATTTTGAACTTGGCTTAAAACCGTGGGATATTGCTGCGGGTGAGTTAATTGTGAAAGAAGCGGGCGGTACTGTGGTCGATGCACGTGGTGGCAGCGACTCTATGGAAAATGGGCAAGTTTTGGCATGTTCAATGAAAATGTTAAAACCACTTATGAAAGCGGTTGTGCCTGCTTGGGGAGAAGCAGCGAAATAATCAGCTGATCATATTTATACTTAAATAAGACACTTAGCAAAGCTCTCATCCTGAGGGCTTTTCTTTTACCTAACGGTCTAAAACTGCTGGTTTTAAATCTGTTGTTATCGTCCATATACTAGCCATAAAAGCAGAATCTATCACTGTTTACACAAAAAACTGCAAAAGTCGATTAAATAAGGTGACTTTTAAAATAATCCTGCTATAATCCGCGCACGCACTTAATTTCTGTTCATTACCTGAACATTTCTCTTCTAATCATTGTGTATGCGCGTGCGGTCCAAAGAGAGGACGATATCTCGCGCCCCAATCGCTAAAGCGATTCCTTCAGGTTAAGCCGTAATCATGCGTGCGTTATATCACATCGTCGTTACTCGGATCGCCGCTGAATCTTAAATTGTCAGCGATAATTGCTGTACCGCTTTTTGCCGATGTCCATCTGACTTTATTTAATGGAGCACCCATTTTCAGGGTGAAAATCTCTATGAGCAAAACTTTTGCTGATTTTTCTTTACACGAATCTTTACAACAAGCTTTAGAAGGCTTGAACTTTACTACGCCGACTCCTGTTCAAGAACAATCGATCCCAGCGGCACTTGAAGGTAAAGACTTATTGGTATCTAGCCAAACAGGTTCTGGTAAAACTGCTGCATTTTTACTCCCAACTTTAAACGCGCTTGCTAATCAAGATACTTTCGTACCATTTAAAGAGCGTATGAAAGCTATTACTCAGCCGTCAATTTTAGTGCTTTGCCCAACACGTGAATTGGCTCAACAAGTTAGCCAAGACGCGATTGCATTTGTACGTCACATGAAAGGTGTACGTATTGCAGCAATCATGGGTGGTATGCCTTTTGGTAAGCAAATCCAACAATTAAAAGGTGCGCAAGTGGTTGTAGCGACTCCAGGTCGTTTACTTGACTTGGTGAACCGTCGTCAAATCAAACTTGATAAAGTTGATGCCTTAATTGTAGACGAAGCTGACCGTATGCTCGATTTAGGCTTCTCTGAAGACCTAGAAGCGATTAGCGATTTAGCTGCTAACCGTAAGCAAACCTTGATGTTCTCTGCAACTTTTGCCAGCCGTATTATCACACTTGCAGAACGCATGATGAATGAGCCTGTACGTATTGCGATTGAAACAGGTCACTCAACGAACATGGACATCACCCAGACTTTACACTGGACTGATGGTTTCGAGCACAAGAAAAAATTATTGTCACACTGGTTATCTGATGAAGGTGTAGATCAAGCGGTTGTATTCGCATCTACTCAAGAAGATACCGATATGTTGGCTGAAGAATTGGCTGAAGCGGGTCACTCGGTTGTTGCACTACACGGTGCAATGCCACAAACCGTTCGTAACCGTCGTTTACGCAGCATTCGCGAAGGCCGTGCAAAAATCTTGGTTGCAACAGACGTTGCAGCACGTGGTTTAGACGTACCAACTATTTCTCACGTGATTAACTTCGGTTTACCAATGAAAAATGAAGACTATGTACACCGTATTGGTCGTACAGGTCGTGCGGGTCGTACTGGTAACGCGATTACTTTGGCAACTTACCGTGAGCGCGGCAAAATCCGTGCGTTGGAAGATTTCTTAGATGCACGTTTAAGCGTTTCTGAAATTGAAGGCTTAGAGCCATCTCCACCTCCAGCACGTTCTGGTCGTGACGGTGGTCGTGGTCGTCGTGATGGCGGTCGCGGTGGTCGTGGCGGTTTTGGTGGCGGTCGTCGTTTTGAAGGCGAAAGCAACTTTAAACGTCGTGAAGGCGGTGATGAACGTCCACGTCGCAGCTTTGATGACAAACCACGTGGTGAACGTCCTGCATTTGGTGAAGATCGTCCGCGTCGTGAGTTCAACTCAGACCGTCCACGCCGTGAAGGTGGTTTCGGTGACCGTCCACAACGTTCATTTGAAGATCGTCCGCGTCGCGAGTTCAACTCAGACCGTCCGCGCCGTGAAGGTGGTTTCGGTGATCGTCCACAGCGTTCATTTGATGACCGTCCACGTCGTGAATTTAATTCAGACCGTCCGCGTCGCGAAGGTGGCTTCAACGATAAGCCGCGTTTTGATGCGAATGATGACAACCGTGGCAACCGCGTAGATTACAAACCACGTCGTGAAGGTAGCTTCGGTGATCGTCCAAAACGTGATTTTGGTGATCGTCCTGCACGTCGTGAAGGTGGTTTTGGTGACCGTCAACCACGTTCGTTTGATGATCGTCCTAAGCGTTCTTTTGGTGGTGAAGATCGTCCACGTCGCGAGTTCAATTCAGATCGTCCACGCCGTGAAGGTGGTTTTGATCGCCCACGTCGTAAATTTAACGACTAAAACCGCGATAGTCATTTGTATAAAGAAAAACCAGTGCTCAGCACTGGTTTTTTTATGTTAAATATTTTTGCTTTAGATAAATAAAATGTATAATAAGTCACGTTTTTAACTCTATTTGCTAATTATGAACATCAATAGCTTACGATTGCTCATGCAGACGAGAGAGGGAATGATGCCGTATATTGGTTTAGCACTCATCTTATGCAATTTAATGTATTATATTATTTCTTCTTACTTTTAAATTGTTGCTGTCCTAAAAGTGATTTAAATAACAATAATAAGACTGCTTGAACAATACGTGCACAGTTTTTAAAAATTTGCTAGATAACATTTTGCGCTTCAATCCTTTATAGTATGCGTGCTGAAAAAATGCAGGAAGACCCTCAGCTATGAATAATCCAATGCCTCAACATGAGCCGTCATTGATTGAAGTCAATGAACTGAGCTTTAAACGAGGGAAACGTGTCATTTTCGAAAATGTCAGTTTAAAGATTCGCCGTGGTCAAATTACTGCCATTATGGGACCTTCAGGTACTGGTAAAACCACGTTATTACGTTTGATTGGTGGTCAGTTGACTCCCGATCATGGTGATATTTTTCTGGATGGAAAAAATCTTGCGCAAATGTCGCGTCAGGAGTTATTTGCTGCGCGCGCACGTATGGGCATGTTATTCCAAAGCGGTGCGTTATTTACCGATATGAGCGTATATGAAAACGTCGCGTTTCCATTGCGTGCACATACCCAGTTGCCTGAACATTTAATTGCAGAATTGGTGGCTTTAAAACTTGAAGCAGTCGGTTTGCGTGGTACAGAACAACTTATGCCTGCAGAACTCTCAGGCGGGATGAACCGTCGTGTGGCATTGGCACGTGCGATTGCGTTAGACCCTGAATTGATCATGTACGATGAGCCGTTTGCAGGGCAAGACCCGATTGTAAAAGGTGTGTTGACCCGTTTAATCCGTTCCTTGCGTGAAGCGTTGGATTTAACCACCATCATCGTCTCGCATGATGTTGGCGAAACTTTATCAATTGCCGACTACATTTATATTATCGCGGAAGGCGTGATTCAGGGCGAAGGTACACCTGCAGAATTAAAACAGCATGAATCGGCATTTGTACGTCAGTTCTTAACAGGCGCTGCCGAAGGGCCAGTCGATTATCAATTTAGCCATCGGGCTTATTTAAGTGATGAGGTGCGTTCATGAATGCTATTGCCGCATTAGGTCAACGCGTCATTGAGCGTGT
>JAEWOA010000048.1 GCA_023461115.1 Actinomycetes bacterium | reverse complement strand
CGCGGCGCCGTACGACGCGCAGCTGGCCGACGACGAGCTGGCCGCGCTCCTCGCGGTCATGCGCCGCACCATGCGCGCAGCGCCCGGGGTGGGCCTCGCGGCGCCGCAGCTCGGGCTGCCGCTCGCGCTCGCGGTGCTCGAGGACCCGGGCGTCGCGCACGCCGAGATCGCGCGCGTGCGCGAGCGGGACGGCCTGGAGTTCCGGGCGCTCGTCAACCCGCGGTACGAGGCGGTCGGCGACGAGATCGCGTCGTTCTACGAGGGTTGCTTGTCCGTGCCAGGCTGGCAGGCGGTCGTCGCGCGGAGCCGTCGCGTGCGGCTGACGGGCTTCGACGACGCCGGCGCCGCGCTCGACGAGGTGGTCGGCGGCTGGTCCGCGCGCATCGTCCAGCACGAGACCGACCACTTGGGCGGCACGCTCTACCTGGATCTCGCGGAGCTGCGGTCGTTGGCGGCCGCCGACGAGGTGGGCGTCCGCTGGGCGAGCGAGCCACGGCCGCTCGCGGCCGCGGAGGCGTTGGGCTTCACGCTGCCCGCATGACGCTGGGGGCGCGACCGCGCCTCACGCCGCGTCGGCCCAGGGGTGGACCGATCCGCGGGCGAGCGGGTGACATGTGTCAGCCCACAGACGGATTCGCTCGTCCCGGGGAGGTTTCGGCGCGCGCGGCACGTACGGTGGGCGGTGGACGCCCGGGGGTCAGCCTGGGTGTCAGCCCCGGACGAGCTCAGGAGACGTCGGCATGGATCAGGTCGTGGCGTGGGCGGAAGCGCTCGCCGGCTCGCCCTGGATCTTCCTCGTCGTCTACGCGTTCGCGACGATCGACGGGTTCTTCCCCCCGATCCCCAGCGAGTCGATCGTGATCTCCCTGGCCACGCTGTCGATGTCCGTCGGCAAGCCGTCGCTGTGGGTCCTGGTGCCGGTCGCGGCGGCGGGCGCTTTCACGGGTGACCAGATCGCGTACTTCATCGGCTCGAAGGTGAAGGTGCGCGAGCTACGGCTGTTCCGCGGCAAGAAAGCCCAGGGCGCGCTCGACTGGGCTGAGGGCGCCTTGGAACGACGGGGCGCGTCGTTCATCATCGCGGCGCGCTACATCCCCGTCGGACGCGTGGCCGTCAACATGACCGCCGGCGCCGTGGGCTACTCCCACCGCCGCTTCACCGGCCTCGCGGCGATCGCCGCGGTGATGTGGGCCGTGTACTCCGCGGCGATCGGCGTCGGCACGGGCGCATGGCTCCACGACCACCCGCTCATCGCGGTCGTCGTCGGGGTCGTCGGGGGCGTGCTCATCGGGCTCGTCGTCGACTGGGCGCTGCGCACCTGGCTCCACCCGGCGAGACGCGAGGCCGACGAGGGCCCGGGCGCCACTGAGTCGACGCCCGAGCCGACGTCCGAGCCGACTGCTGCGCCGACGACTGTGCCGCACCGGCCCCGGGACGACCGCTGACGGAGCCCCAGTCGCTGCGCGCGGTGGGGGCCGCCTACAGCTTGCGCAGGCGGACGCGCTCGACGCTGTGGTCGGGGCCCTTGGTGAGCACGAGGGTGGCGCGCGAGCGCGTCGGCAGGATGTTCTGCTCCAGGTTGGGCGCGTTGATCGAGTCCCAGATCGACTCGGCCTTGGCGACCGCCTGGTCGTCGGACAGTGCCGCGTACCGGTGGAAGTACGACGCGGGGTTCGCGAACGCGGTCTCCCGCAGCCGCAGGAACCGGTCCACGTACCACTGGCGCACGTCACCGGGCCGGGCGTCGACGTAGATCGAGAAGTCGAAGAAGTCGCTCACCGCCAGGCTGGATGTGCCCTCGGCCGACGGCCGCGCGGGCTGCAGCACGTTGAGGCCCTCGACGATCAGCACGTCCGGCCGCCTCACCACGTTCACCTCGCCGGGGAGGATGTCGTAGGAGAGGTGCGAGTAGACGGGCGCCCGGACCTCGGTGCGGCCCGCCTTGACCGCGGAGACGAACCGCAGCAGCGCGCGCCGGTCGTACGACTCCGGGAAGCCCTTGCGCTCCATGAGCCCGCGTCGCTCGAGCTCGGCGTTGGGGTAGAGGAACCCGTCCGTGGTGACGAGCTGCACGCGCGGCGTCGCGGGCCAGCGCGCGAGCAGCTCGCGCAGGATGCGCGCGGTCGTCGACTTGCCCACCGCGACCGACCCGGCGACGCCGATGACGAACGGCGTGGGCGAGATGTCCTCGCGCAGGAACGTCGAGGACGCCGCGTGCAGGCCGCGCGTGGCCTCGACGTACAGGTCGAGCAGGCGGGAGATCGGGCGGTAGATCGCGTCGACCTCGGCCAGGTCGATCGGGTCGCCCAGGCCGGCGAGGCGCTCGACGTCCGCGTCGGTGAGCGGCAGCGGAGTGGACGCGGACAAGCGCGTCCAGGCGGCGCGGCCGAGATCGACGTAGGGAGTGGAGGGCGCGAGCGACGGCGGCGTCGCCGAGGAGGGCAGCACCCGACGATTCTGCCGGATGCCGCGCCGGTAGACTCGCGCGCATGTGTGGAATCGTCGGCTACGTCGGTAGTCCTGTGCCCAGCACCCGCCCCCTGGACGTCGTACTGGAAGGCCTGCGGCGGCTCGAGTACCGCGGCTACGACTCCGCGGGTGTGGCGCTCGTCGGCCCGGAGCGCGAGCTCGCGACCGCCAAGAAGGCCGGCAAGCTCGGCAACCTGGTCGGCGAGCTCGAGGAGCACCCGCTGCCGGCGGCGACCGCAGCGATCGGCCACACCCGCTGGGCCACGCACGGTGGCCCCACCGACACCAACGCGCACCCGCACGTGGCGGGCAAGCTCGCGGTCATCCACAACGGCATCGTCGAGAACTTCGCGGTCCTCAAGGCCGAGCTGCTGGCCGAGGGCGTCGAGTTCATGTCCGAGACCGACACCGAGGTCGCCGCGCACCTGATCTCGCGCGCGCACGACAAGTCGGGCGACCTGACAGAGGCGATGACGCAGGTCGCGCGCACTCTCGAGGGCACGTTCACGCTGCTCGCGGTGCACGCCGACGACCCGGCGACCGTGGTCGGCGCGCGGCACGACTCGCCGCTCGTCGTCGGGCTCGGGGAGGGCGAGAACTTCCTGGGCTCGGACGTCTCGGCGTTCATCGCGCACACGCGTGAGGCCCTGGAGCTCGGCCAGGACCAGGTGGTGACGATCACCCCGGAGACGGTGACGGTGACCGGCTTCGACGGCGAGCCCGCCGACGCCCGCCGCTACACGGTCGACTGGGACGCCGCCGCAGCCGAGAAGGGCGGCTTCCGCTCCTTCATGGACAAGGAGATCCACGACCAGCCGCACGCGGTCGCGGACACCCTGCTGGGCCGCACCGACCAGCGCGGGCGCCTGGTGCTCGACGAGATCCGCATCGACGAGGGGCTCCTGCGCGCGGTCGACAAGATCGTCGTCGTCGCGTGCGGGACCGCCGCCTACGCGGGCCACGTGGCCAAGTACGCGATCGAGCACTGGTGCCGCATCCCCGTCGAGGTCGAGCTCGCGCACGAGTTCCGGTACCGCGACCCGGTGGTCAACGAGCGCACGCTCGTCGTGGCCGTCTCGCAGTCCGGCGAGACCATGGACACCCTCATGGCGGTGCGCCACGCGCGCGAGCAGGGCGCCAAGACGCTGGCGATCGTCAACACGCACGGCTCGACCATCCCGCGCGAGTCCGACGCGGTGCTCTACACGCACGCCGGCCCCGAGATCGCGGTCGCGTCCACCAAGGCGTTCCTCGCGCAGATCACCGCGGCCTACCTGCTCGGGCTCTACCTCGCGCAGCTGCGGGGCAACATGTACGCCGACGAGGTCGCGGGCATCCTGTCCGAGCTGCGGGCGATCCCGGAGAAGATCCAGGACGTCCTGGACCGCGGCGGCCGCGTGCGGGAGATCGCCCGGTGGATGGCCGACACGCAGTCGGTGCTGTTCCTGGGCCGGCACGTCGGGTTCCCGGTGGCCATGGAGGGCGCGCTCAAGCTCAAGGAGCTCGCGTACATCCACGCCGAGGGCTTCGCGGCCGGCGAGCTCAAGCACGGGCCGATCGCGCTGATCGAGCCCGGCCAGCCGGTGTTCGTGGTGGTGCCGTCCCCGCGCGGGCGCGACTCGCTGCACTCCAAGGTCGTCTCCAACATCCAGGAGATCCGCGCGCGCGGCGCCCGCACGCTCGTGATCGCCGAGGACGGCGACGAGGCCGTGCGGCCCTTCGCCGACGAGGTGTTCTACGTGCCGCAGTCGCCGACGCTGCTCGCGCCGCTGCTCGCGGTGGTGCCGCTGCAGATCTTCGCGTGCGAGCTCGCGACCGCCAAGGGCCTGGACGTGGACCAGCCGCGCAACCTCGCCAAGTCCGTCACGGTCGAGTAAGCGCGGGTCCGTCGTCATGGAGCTCGCGGCCGCGCAGCGGGAGGTCGAGACGATCTCACGCGTCTACGCGCGGCTGCACGGCATCGAGCGGACCGACGACTGGCTCGTGCTCAAGCTGGGCGAGGAGGTCGGCGAGCTGACGCGCGCCTACCTGGCCCGGACGGGCCGCTCACGCCACCCCGGCACACCCGACGAGCTCGACGAGCAGTTCCGCGCCGAGGTCGCCGACGTCCTGGCCCACCTCATGCTGGTGGCCGAGCGCTTCGGGGTGGACCTGGACGACGCGCTCGAGGCCAAGTGGTTCCGCTGGCGGCACCTCGTCGAGGACCGGGACCGGGCCGAGGGACCGGGCCGCGCCGAGCCGGGGGAGCGCGCGTGATCGTCGGAGTCGGCATCGACGTCGTGGACGTCGCGCGGTTCGTCGCGACGCTGCACCGCGCGCCCGCGCTGCGCGAGCGGCTGTTCACGCCCTCGGAGCGGGAGATGCCCGAGACCTCGTTGGCCGCGCGGTTCGCCGCCAAGGAGGCGCTGGCCAAGGCGCTCGGCGCCCCGCCCGGGTTGTCGTGGCAGGACGCCACGGTCCGCCGCGTCTCCGGCTCCCAGCCCGTCGTCGAGGTCGTCGGGACGGTGGCCGCGCGCGCCGCGGAACTCGGCGTCGCGCGCTTCCACATCTCGATCTCCCACGACGCCGGCATCGCGTCCGCGGTCGTGGTCGCGGAGCGGGACTGAGTAGCCAGTGAGCCTGCCCCGCCGCCTCGACCTCGCGGTTAGGCGCGCAGGGAGTCGACCCGTGCCCCGACGTACTGCGCCGCGTCGCCATCGGGCACGAGGATCGCGAGCGACAGGCTCGCGGCCAGGTCGAGGTACGGCCGCTCGCCCGGCTGGCCCTGCGCCTGCCCCCACGCGGGGTCGGTGAACTGGAGGATGGTGTCGACGTCGCGGGGCGTCCTGCGGTACCCGACCCGGAGCGCGGCGGTGCCGAACGCCCCGCCGCGCACCGCGGTGACCCTAGGCGCGTCGGGCGCCAATGGGTCGTCGGACCCGACCACGGTGATCTCGATGCCGGTGACCCAGATGTGCTCGGCATCGTGTGTGAGCGCGTCCCGGAGCTCGGTGACGGCCTTGGGCATCGCGGCCGCGGACGTGCCGGTCCGCAGGTACCTGACGACCGCGGTGGTGGCCGCCCACACCGCATTCGACTGCGCTTTCGTCGGCATGGACGCGCGCCCTGGCGCGAGGGCGCGCACGTCGGTCTCGACGAGGCCGACGTGCAGGCTCATACGCCACGGGTCGAGGACGCTGTCGCGCTCGAACACCATCGCGGCGCGGTCGTCGTGACCGCCGGACGGGCTGGACGACCCGAGCACCGTGAACCACATGGGGTAGGACGCGAACTCGCCCGCGATCAGCTGGTCGGCGCGCGTCGTCTGCGCCGTCGGCTCGTGCGGGCTCGCCCCGCGCGCGGCGTCGTACGCGGTCTCGAGGGTGTCGGACTCGAGCAGCAGGCCGCGGTCCGCGGCCGCCCAGCCGCTGCCGTCGTTCTGCGACGCGGCGAGGGCGATCGCCGCGTTGTTGCGCTCGTCGTAGGAGGCGAGCGCGGCGGGCAGCTCCGCTCGGGTGACAGCGACGCGCGTCGACTCGGTGGGCTCGACCGATTGCGGCAGCGGCGCGCAGCCGCCGAGCGCGGCGAGGGTGACGAACGGCACGAGGTGACGCGCCGAGCGTGCGAGGGCGCCGTGGGGCGGCGTGGACGCCGGGGCGGGGTGCGGAGCGGGCGCGCTC
>JAEWOA010000047.1 GCA_023461115.1 Actinomycetes bacterium | reverse complement strand
GGTGGCGCCGGCCAGGCGGTCGCCCGAGCCCGCCGCCGCGTCGGGCGCGGCGGCGCGCAGCACCGCGAGCTGGCGCCGCTTGAGCGCGTCGACGCGCGCTTGCAGGAGGTCCATGCGGGCGCCTAGTGCGAGCCCTTGTTGTGCACCACCCATCCCCCGGCGACGTAGGTGTGGTCGCCGTCGAGGAGCAGGTTGTAGACGACCGTGTCGGCGTCCGCGGCGACCGCCTCGATCGTCGCCGGAGCCCGCAACGCGATCCGTGGCGCCAGGCGACGCCCCGCGGCGGCGACCATGACGTCGACGCCCACCACGCGCCGCAACCGGTCGCCCGCGCGCAGCGGCTCGACCTCGAGCAGCACACCCTCGGCGCCCAAAGCCCACGGGTCGACGCAGCGCCAGCCGTGCTCGGCCGCGAACGGGTGCTCGGCGGTGACGAACGCCGGGCCGCCGTCGAACCCGTAGAGCAGCCGGTCCCCCAGGCGCGGGCGCTCGACGCCCGAGACCACGTTGACGTGGCCGTCCGACGAGAGCACGCGGTCCCCCACCCCGACCGCCGAGATCGCCTTGCGGGCGCCGTCCGCCATGAGCACCAGCGTGTCGCCGGTGAAGCACGACGACGGCGGGTCCGGCGGCTTGGGCGTCAGGCCGACGACCTTCCAGTACCCGTTGATGCCGTAGTCCGGGTAGTACGCGATGTCGGCGGCCGTGAAGTTCACGGACAGCGGGTAGAAGCCGCCGTTGGAGAACGTCACGTTGACGCCCTCGTAGCCCCACGTCGCGTTCCACACGCCGTTGCCGTCGGTCGACGCGCAGTTCAGCGTGCTGGTGAGGCAGCAGTTGATGAAGGGCAGCAGCGCGTTGGTGTTCGCGTTGCGCACCACTCCGCCGATCAGGACCATGGCCGCCTCCTCACTTCTCGCCCGCGCGCGGGGCTGGGTTGTCGTCGGCGTCGGGACGCGTGCCGAACAGGACGGTCGTGGCGACCGCGTTCACGGGCCGCGTCGCGAGGCCTGGCACCACGTCCCCGCGGGCGCGCGCGATGCGCCGCGCGCCCTGGTCGGACTCGGCGTCGACGCCCAGCGACCGCGGGACGACGCGCACCAAGTGCCCGAGCCTGGCGACGAGCGCCTCCGCGTCCTCCGCGGGGAACGCGATCGACGGGAGCACGCCGCGCAACGACTCCACGTCGAACTCGGAGTCCCGGAACCGGAGCCGCTTCTCGCCGGCCGCCTTGGCCAGCTCGTCGAACGACTTGATCGGAAGGAACCGCTGGAGTTGGCTGGCCAACTCGTAGATGTCGCGCGCGTCGTCGACTTCCTCGATGACGAGGTCGCGCAGGTCACGCTCCGCCATGCCCGCTCCCTGTTCTCGTGTTGCCCTGGTCTCCACGCCGCCCCCGAGTGGGCTTGCGGTCGCGCCGTGCCCGACGACGACCGTGTAACCGCCGGCGAGCACGTCGCCGACGCGTCCCTGCAGGTGCACGACGAGCACCTCGTCCTTGCCCAGGTCCGCAGGCGCCCGCACCTGTGCGCGGACCACCTGGAACGTGCCCGCCTCGAGCGGGACGACCGCCGCGGTGAATCCCGGCACGTCGCCCTCGTCCTGGTCGAGGATCGCCTTGCCGAACTCGACGTCCGGCCCGCCGGGGAGCTTGCCGCCCTCGTCGGTGACCTCGACCTTCACCAGGTCCCGCAGCTCGTCGCCGCCGACGTCCTCGAACGCCGGCGCGGGCTGCTCGTCTGGGTGGCGCCGCGCGCGGCGCAGCGCCGCGGCCGCGATGTCGTGGCCGAGCGTGCCCGGCGCGTGCAGCTTGAGCAGCGCGCGGGCGTCGTTGCGCGCGGCGTCCGTGGCGGCGACTGCCGCGAGCGCGAAGTCGCCCGGCCGCTCGCGGGTCAGCGCCCTCATGCGGTGCGCCCGCACGACGACCTGTGCCCGCACCGCGAACGGGAACGGGTTGGTGATCTGGAGCGAGTACATCTCGGCCTGCGCGGCCGCGGGCTCGACGACGTGCAGGTTGCGCTGCCCCACGTGCCGGTCCGCCACCGCGTCGAACGGCGCGACGATCGGGTCCGCGAGCCAGCTGGAGACGTTGACGATCGCGCACTCGTGCCCGTCGTTGACGATCACCGGCACCCACGGAACCGGGCACGGCACCACCACGCTCGACAGCGACGGCACGTCGGTCCACGCCGTCCCGATGAGGTGCATGCTGGCCGGAGTCAGGCCGAGCGACGGGTCCCCCCAATAGAAGTCGACCTGCACCGGCGACGCCTGGAACGCCCCCAGGTTGAACACCCGCGCGACCATCGTGTTGGGCTGGCCCGCGACCGGGTTGCCCGACGGGTCGCTGGACTCGACCCAGATGTCCGGCGAGATCCAGAACGGCGATCCGGGCGGCACCGGGCGCGCGCCCGTGTCGGTAGGCGCGTACCTGACCAGCAGGAACGGTGTGACCGGCGGGACGCGGCCGTCCTTGCCGCGGTCGTCGTCGGGCTCGCCGGGGTGCCCGCCGCGCTGCTTGCCGAGCCTGCGCAGCAACTCCAGGTACGCCTTCTCGCGCTCGGCGACCTCGGCCGCGCGCTCCTTGTCGTACTCGTCGACGCGGGCGTCGCCCTGGGGGTCCTTGGCCCGGTCGTCTCGCTCGGTCATGGCTCTGCCTGCACATTCACCGGGTCGCTCAGCGGCGACGTCAACTCGAACGTCAGCCACGCCAGGCCACGGTCGGCGTCGAGGTTCCAGTCCGGGATCGGGTCGCCCGCGTGCAGGATGAGGTCGATCGCGTTGTCGACCGCGTTCGCGAACGTCACGGGCACGTCCGTCCCGGGCACGCGCCGCTCCCCCGGCGGCCACGCGGCGCCGGTGCGGACGTCGTTGTCGGCGGTCAGCGGGTTGGCCGCCGCATCGTCGAGCGCGAACGGCGGGTAGGCCACGCGCAGGTAGCCCGTGGTCTCCGGCTGCTCGACGCCGCCCGGCTGCTGCACCCACGTCCCGAGCGCTCCGTCCCAGCGCTTGGCCGGGAACGAGCCCGTGCGCCGGGCCTCCACCTGGCCCACGAGCTTCTCGGGGTACACCGCGCGCGACTTGGCCAGCCGCTTGCCGGAGTCGAACGTGTAGGGGATGCCGAGCAGCTGGATCGTCGTCGAGTCCTGCGCCAGCTCGCTGGGGTAGGGCGGCGTGAACGCGCCGAGCGTCAGCAGGTCGTGCAGCGCGCGCAGCCCGTTGTTGAGGTACTGCCGCAGCCAGTACAGGTCGCAGCGCAGCTTGGCCCAGTTGATCTCCGTGGCGCCGTCGATCACGAGCGCGACGCCTCCCACGATCGCCGCGGCACCGGCCGCGCCTCCGCCGAAGAACAGGGACGCGAGCCCCAGCAGCGCCAGGATCACGCCGGTCACGATCTCGCCGACGTCAGGGTCGGACTCGGGCTCGGGCACCGCGGGCCCCGAGCCGTCGCCGGGGTCTCCCGGCACGTTGGGGTCCACCCACGACGGCGCGGGCCCGCAGTCGCCCGGCGGGGCCCCGGCCGGCGGGGGCTGGCAGCCGATCACGTCCCCGCTCGTCTGGAACCAGAGCTTCATCCAGGTCATGCAGTACGCGCCGTTGAGCGCGGCCTTGCGGAACCGTGATCCGAGCGGCGGAGGGCCGTACGCGTCCTGCCAGGACGCCATCCAGTAGTCCGCGAAGTCCGCGGGCAGCGCGGCTGGGAACGGGTTGCCCTGGCGCAGGTTGTTCATCACGTCGACCGGGTCGAGCGGCACGAGCGTGATCCGGTCCTGCAGCTTGGCCCGGCACAACGGGACCAGGTTCGCGTATCCCGGGGTCAGGGTGTCCCCCGCGAGCGTGGCCGGGGTGCGGTACACGCCGTGCACCCAGGCGTCGGTGTAGTTGCCCACCCACCGCGTGCGCCACCACTGCTGGCGGTACGACGAGCCGACCACCGAGTTCATGAACGGCGCGAAGCCCACGTCGGTGGCCACACAGCTCAGGTACCCGTACGCGTACGCCTGGAAGCGCTCGTCGCCGCTGTCGAGCGCGTGCTTGACGAGGGCCGTCGCGAACCGCCCGGGGTGCTTCCAGTGCAACCACTCACGCGCGGTCCACACCTCCGCGCCCGGCACCGGGTTCCCGACGTCGACGTTGACTGCTGGCCGCATGCCGGACGTGATGGCGGCGCCGATCGCCGCGACGCGCGGCAGCAGCGAGTCCACGATGGTCTTGAGCTGCTGCGCGAGCGTCTCGATGATCGCGACGTCGCCGCTGTCCTGCAGGTCCTGCAGTGCGCCGAGGTCTTCGTCGCCCGTGATCTGGTCGAGCTTGTCGAGCAGCCGCTTGAACTCGTTGATGACGTAGAGGGCGCCCGGGTCGGCGGGTGTGCCGTCGCCGCCCGCGATCGCCAGCACCTGCGTCCACAGCGACGCGTACGGCGCCTGCGGGGTCGCGGGCCCGGCGCCGGCCGGTGGGTCGCTGGGCAGGAAGTCGACGAGCGCGGGGCCGATCGCGCCCAGGGCCGCGAAGGCCGGTTGAGCTCTCATGACGTCGGCCGCGTGCCGCGCGTTCGCGTCGGACGACGCGGCAAGCTTGTCGATCACACGGTCGAGGACGACGAACTGCGTGGCGATCCCGGGCATGTGCTTCACCCCTGCGTGAGACATGCGCCCCCGGGACGACGAGCCGCCCCCGAGGCTCTGGCGCATCACCCGTTCGAGCGATGCGTTCACCAGTTTGGGGGATATGTCCTATCTGCGCCTAGCGGTTGCCCCGCCCAATCGCGATCGGTGGGCCGGACTTCACCCACGACGAAGGGGCGGCCGCGTGCGCGGGCCGCCCCTACCGCGTCGGAGCCTCAGGCCAGCCGGTACAGCCAGTTGTGGCGGTCCGTGGCCCGGCCGTACTGGATGTCGGTGAGCTCGGCGCGCACCCTCGTCGTCACCGGGCCCGCGACGCCCGCCCCGACCGTGTGGTCGAAGTCGTCGCCCGCGAGCCGGCCGATCGGCGTGATGACGGCGGCCGTGCCGCACGCGAACACCTCCGCGATCGAGCCGTCGGCCAGCCCGGCGCGCAACTCGGCCAGCGGCAGCGGGCGCTCGGAGACCTCGTGCCCCGAGTCCGTGAGGAGCTGCAGGATCGACGAGCGGGTCACGCCCTCGAGGATCGAGCCCGAGACCGGCGGCGTGATCGCGGCGCCGTCGGCCGTGATCGCGACGACGTTCATGCCGCCGAGCTCCTCGATCGTCGTGTTGGTCGACGCGTCGAGGAAGCACACCTGCTCGAAGCCCTTGTCGTAGGCGTGCTGCTGCGGCAGCAGGCTCGCGGCGTAGTTGCCCCCGCACTTCGCGGCGCCCGTGCCACCCGCGCCGGCGCGGTGGTACTCCTGGTCGATCCAGATCGCGACCGGCCGGACGCCGCCCGCGAAGTACGGCCCGACGGGCGAGGTGATGACGAGGAACTCGGCCTCGAGCGACGGCCGCACCCCCAGGAACGCCTCCGAGGCGTACATGAACGGGCGCAGGTACAGGCTCGTCTCCTCACCGTCCGGCACCCAGGCCAGGTCGGTGCGGACCACTGCCTCCAGCGCGCCCAGGAAGTCGGCCTCGGGCAGCACCGGAAGCGCGAGCCGGGCGGCCGACCGCGCGAACCGCGCCGCGTTGGCCTGCGGGCGGAACGTCCACACCGAGCCGTCGGCGTGCTTGTACGCCTTGAGTCCCTCGAAGATCTCCTGCGCGTAGTGCAGCACCGCGGTCGCCGGGTCGAGCTGCAGGGGCCCGTACTTCTCGACGCGGCGCCGCGACCAGCCGTCCGCCTGCGAGTACGAGATGCGGGCCATGTGCTCGGAGAACACGGTGCCGAACCGCGGCGCGGCCAACAGCGCCTCGCGCTCGGCGTCCGGGACGGGGGTGTCGGTGCGGAAGATCTCGAAGAGGTCGGCCGACGTGGGGGAAGCGACGGTGCTCATGGATGGGGCCTTTCACCTGGGCTGCTCTGACGGTACCCGCGGTGGGCGCGTGCGAACAGCACCCACCCCGGGCACCCGGGGACGCTGAGGCGACGGCTGAGGGTGGGGGCCGGTGAGCTGGGCTCAGACCGGAGGGGCGACGCGCGCGGCGAGGTCCTTGCCCACCTCGGCCGTCGTGCGTACTCGCTCCGCGGCGCCGCGCGCCGCCACGTCCGCGGCGACGGCGTCCTCGACGGCCCGCGCCTGCGCGGCGAGGCCGAGGTGGTCCAGGAGCAGCGCGACCGACAGCACGGTGGCGGTCGGGTCCGCCTTGCCCTGGCCCGCGATGTCGGGGGCGGAGCCGTGCACGGGCTCGAACATGCTCGGCGTCGTGCGGTCCGGGTTGATGTTGGCGCTCGCCGCCAGGCCGATGCCGCCCGTGATGGCCGCGGCCAGGTCCGTGAGGATGTCGCCGAACAGGTTGTCGGTGACGATCACGTCGAACCGGCTGGGGTTCGTCACGAGGAAGATCGTCGCGGCGTCCACGTGCAGGTAGTCGACCGTGACCTCGGGGAACTCGGCGTTCACGGCCTCGACCGTGCGGCGCCACAGGTGGCCCGCGTGCACCAGGACGTTGTGCTTGTGCACGAGCGTGAGCTTCTGGCGCGGGCGGGCCGCGGCGCGCGCGAACGCGTCCCGCACCACGCGCTCGACGCCGAACGCGGTGTTGACGCTGACCTCGTTGGCCACCTCGTGCGGCGTGCCGACGCGGATCGCGCCGCCGTTGCCGACGTACGGCCCCTCGGTGCCCTCGCGGACGACGACGAAGTCGACCTCCCCAGGGTTCGCCAGCGGGCTCACCACGCCGGGGAACAGCTTGCCCGGACGCAGGTTCACGTAGTGGTCGAGCGCGAACCGCAGCTTGAGCAGCAGCCCGCGCTCCAGCACGCCGGACGGGACGGTCGGGTCCCCGATCGCGCCGAGCAGGATCGCGTCGTGCTCGCGGATCGCGTCCAAGTCGGTGTCGGTCAGCGTCTCGCCCGTCGCGTGCCACCGGCGCGCGCCGAGGTCGAAGTCCGTCGTCGAGACGCCCACGCCCGTGCCCGCGAGCACCGTGTGGAGCACCAGCAGCCCCTGCTCGACGACCTCGGTGCCGATGCCGTCGCCAGCGACGACGGCCAGCCTCAGATCACGCGCAAGGGGGGTATGACTCATGCCGCCACCCTACCCACCGTCCCACCACCCGGACCCCCCATCTCACCATCCGACCCCCACCCCTCCCCTCCCCCACACCCACACCCGCCGAGTTCGTCGGAGAGCGCCGATTTCGTCGGGAATCTCTGACGAACTGGCCGATCTCCGACGAACTCGCGGGAGTTTGACGGGTGGAGGGAGGGAAGGAGGGAGG
>JAEWOA010000046.1 GCA_023461115.1 Actinomycetes bacterium | reverse complement strand
GCGGCGGGTCGGTCGTCAGCCTGGACGTGCACGGGCCGGGCGGCGAGGCCGACGGGCTGGTCCGGAGGCAATCGCGCGGCCGAGGGCACGCGGGCGCCGCACACGGCGCAGAAGAGCACCGTGCGCGCGACTCGGTTGCCGCACGATCCGCAGGTCCGCAGGTCGTCATCGGCGTTCACGGCCCACCTCCACGCCTGGTGCCCTGGCGGTCAGCATGCTGCCAGATGGCCGAGGGCCTTCGGGTGCGGTTCACTCGTCCGGCGCGACACCGCAGGCAGCGCCGGTTCGGTAGACCTCACGGCGGCCAGTGGCGCACCGGCGATCCGGTGCAGGGGCGCAGCGCCGGCGGCGCGATGTCAGGAGGCGCGGTGTCAGGAGGCGCGGTCGACGAGCGCGTCGGCGAACGACAGCAGCGCGTCCTTGACCGGCCCTTCGGGCAGGGGCGCGAGCTCAGCGACGGCCTCACGGGCGAGGGCCACGGCCCGGTCGCGGGTGTCGGCGACCACGGGATGCGCCCCGAGTGCGGCGACGACCGCGGCGAGCTCGTCGTCGGAGGACAGGTCGGAGTCGAGCCGCTCGACCAGGGCGCGGTCGGCGTCGGTGCCGTCCGGTCCTGCGGCGAGCGCGCGCAACAGGAGCGCGGGCATCGTGGGGACGTGCTCGCGCAGGTCGGTGCCGGGCGTCTTGCCGGTCAGCGAACCGGTCGAGGTGAGGTCGATGACGTCGTCGGCGAGTTGGAACGCGACGCCGATCTTCTCGCCGAACGCCTGCACGGTCGCCACGATCTCCGCGGGGCAGCCCGCGAACATGGCGCCGAGCCGCGCGGAGGTCGCGATGAGGGACGCGGTCTTGTCTGCGAGGACCTGGAGGTAGTGCTCGACGGGGTCGTCGCCGTCCCGCGGCCCGACGGTCTCGTGGAGCTGGCCGAGGCAGAGCCGCTCGAAGGTGCGCGCCTGGATCCGCACGGCCTCCGGGCCGAGCCCGGCCACGGTGGAGGACGCGCGTGCGAACAGCAGGTCGCCGGTGAGGATGGCGACCGAGTTGCCCCACACCTCGTGCGCGGCGGGCGCGCCGCGGCGCACGGGCGCGGAGTCCATCACGTCGTCGTGGTAGAGCGTGGCCAGGTGGGTGAGCTCGACGACCACGGCCGCGTCGACGACCTCGCGTCGGGCGCCGTCGCCGAGCTCGGCGACGAGCAGCGTGAGCATGGGGCGCAGCCGCTTGCCGCCGGCGTTGACCAGGTGGCGGGAGGCGGAGTCGGCGAGGGCGTCGGCGTGCGCGACCGTGTCGCGCAAGCTCTCCTCGACGAGCGCGAGGCGCGCGGTGAGTCGCTCAGCCAGGGCGGGGTCGGCCAAGGGGATGGCCGGAGTCGAAGTCACGGGTAGAACCTAACCCGCGCGCGGCCGTGGCTCAGCCACAGGCCGCGCGCTGTCGGGTGTGTCAGGACAGGAAGTTCGCCACATCGGCGATGAGCTCGAGCACGGGCGTCGGGAAGACGCCGAGCACGACGGTGGCGAGCGCGCACAGCGCGATGCCGACGACCGCAAGGCCCTCGGTGCCGACGACGGTGGTCGTGGTGGACGACGGCTTGGCCTCGACGAGGGTCGCGACCGCCTCCCCCGACGAGCCCACGGCGATGTCGGTGCCGGCGATGTCGGTGCCAGCGATGTCGGTACCGGTGGCGACCGCGCCGGGGGCGCCGGCGGACGAGTCGTCGGGCGCGTCGGTGAAGAACATCAGCACGATGATCCGCACGTAGAAGAACGCGGCGGCCGCCGACGAGAGCACACCGATGAGCGCGAGCGGCCAGGCGCCGCCCTCGACCGCGGCGGAGAACACCGAGAACTTCCCGATGAAGCCGGCGGTGAGCGGGATGCCCGCGAACGAGAGCAGGAACAGCGCGAACGTCGCGGAGAGCAGCGGGTGCCGCCGCCCGAGCCCGGCCCATTGCGAGAGGTGCGTGGCCTCGCCGAGCACGGGCCCGTCGCCGTCGTCGGGCGACGAGCCGGACCGCTCACGCACGAGCCACACGATCCCGAACGCGCCGACCGTCGCGGCGCCATAGACCAACAGGTAGAAGAGCACGGCGGTGACGCCCTGCTCGTCGAGCGCGATGATGCCGGTCAGGATGAAGCCGGCGTGCGCGATCGAGGAGTACGCGAGCACGCGCTTGATGTCGGTCTGCACGAGCGCGACGACGGTCCCGACGACCATGGTCGCGATGGCCACGATCCACAGCACGACGTCGAGGTCCCACGCCAGGCCGGGGAACACCGTGTACCAGACGCGCAGGAGCGCGCCGAAGGCGGCGACCTTGGTGCACGCGGCCATGAAGCCCGTGATGGGCGTGGGGGCGCCCTGGTAGGCGTCCGGGGTCCACGAGTGGAACGGCACGGCGCCGACCTTGAACAGCAGGCCGGCCAGGATCAGCACGGCTCCGACCAGGAGGAGCCCGTCCAGGCCCGAGGGCTGCGTCGTCGCCTCGGCGATCTCCGAGTACCGCAGCGAGCCCGAGTAGCCGTACACCAGCCCGATCCCGAACAGGAGCAGCGCGGACGCGAACGCGCCGAGCAGGAAGTACTTGAGCGACGCCTCCTGCGACAGGAGCCGGCGGCGCCGCGCCATGCCGGTGAGCAGGTACAGCGGGAGCGAGAGCACCTCGAGCGCGACGAACAGCGTGAGCAGGTCGCCCGCGGCGGGGAACACGAGCATGCCGCCGGTCGCGAACAGCACGAGCGGGAACACCTCGGTCTGCTGCAGGCCGCGGCGGCGCGCGATCTCCTCGTAGTCGGAGCCGGGCACGGACGCCGCGGTCGGCGCGAACGCGTCCTCGCCGGTGGCGGTGCGGTCGGCGATCACGAGCAGCGCGACCAGCGCGAGCACCGCGATCGTGCCCTGGAGCACGAGGGTCGGCCCGTCGACGAGCATCGACCCGCCGAGCACCACGGTGCCGCCGGTCGACGCGACGCCGGACCACAGCGCGGTCACCGCGATCAGCGCGCCGGCCAGCGAGCCGAACGACAGCACCAGCTGCGTGGCCCGCCGGGCGGCCGCGGGAACGAACGCCTCGACCAGCACCCCGATGATCGCGGCGCCGAGCACCACGACGACGGGCGTCAGCGGCGCCCACGCGACGCTGGGCTCGGTGAACGTCCCGGGCCCGGCGGCGGCGAGCGCGCCTGGGGCGACGCCGGGGACCAGGGCGGGGATGGCGGCGAGCAGGCTCACTGGTCGCTCCCTTCGGACGAGGCGGCGTCAGCCGCGGGCACGTCGGTGACGCCGACCTGGTCGAGCGTGACCGTGGCGGGCGGGCGGACCAGGTCGAGCGCGGGGCCGGGCACGAAGCCGAGCACGAGCATCGCGGCGAGCAGCGGCGCCACCGCCCAGCGCTCCCGCCAGGACGCGTCGGGCTTGCCGTCGAAGTCGTCCCGCACGGGCCCGGTGAAGATCCGCTGGTAGGTCCACAGCACGTAGATCGCGGCGAGCACGACGCCGAAGGTCGCGACGATCGCGGCGGCCGGGTGCCGTGCGAACGTGCCGACGAGCACGAGGAACTCGGACACGAACGTCGAGAGGCCCGGCAGCGACAGCGCGGACAGGCCGGCGACCAGGAACATGCCCGCGAGCACGGGGATCGTCTTCTGGAGCCCGCCGAAGTCCGCGATCTGCTGCGACCCTCGTCGGGCGACGAGGTACCCGGCCAGCAGGAACAGCGCGCCCGTCGAGAGCCCGTGGTTGACCATGTAGAACGACGAGCCGGCCACGGACGTCTGCGTGAACGCGAAGATGCCGAGCACGATGAACCCGAAGTGCGAGACCGACGTGTACGCGATCAGGCGCATGAGGTCCTTCTGCCCGATCGCGAGCAGCGCGCCGTAGAGGATCGAGACCACCGCGAGCACGACGACGAACGGCGCGGCCCACCGCGAGGCCGCGGGGAACAGCGGCAGGCACAGCGTGAGCATCCCGAACGTGCCGACCTTGTCGAGCACGCCGACCAGCAGCGTGGACGTGCCCGCGGGCGCCTGCTCGGCGGCGTCGGGCAGCCAGGTGTGCACCGGGAACATCGGGGCCTTGATCGCGAACGCCAGGAAGAAGCCGGCGAACAGCAGCTTCTCGGTGGTCGGGTCGAGCGAGACGCCCGTGAGGTTGGCGGTGAGGAACCCGTCGGGGCCGCCCGGCCCGTTCAGGTACAGCGCGATGACCGCGACGAGCATGACGAGCCCGCCGGTCAGCGAGTAGAGCAGGAACTTCACGGCGGCGTACCGCCGCTGCGCGCCGCCGAACGAGCCGATCATGAAGTAGACCGGGATCAGCATGGCCTCGAACAGCACGTAGAAGAGGAACACGTCGCGCGCGGAGAACACCGCGACGATGAACGCCTCGAGGATGAGCACCAACGCGAGGTACCGGCGCAGGCGGCCGCCCGGGTCGACGTCGCCGCCCTGCTCCTTCCATGCCGCGACGACGACGAGCGGGACCAGCAGCGCGGACATCGCGATGAGCGAGAGGCCCACGCCGTCGACACCCACCGCGTAGGACGCGCCGATCGCGGGGATCCACTGATGCGTCTGGCCGAGCTGGACGGCGCCGGCGTCGGCGGTGTCGAACGCGGTGAACGCGAGCACGACGAGGGCGAGCTCGGCCAGCGACCAGGCCAGTGCGACGGCGCGGGCACGCGGGCGTAGCGCCCGCGGCGAGAACCACAGCACGAGCGCGCCGAGCACCGGCCACGCGATGAGCGTGGTCAGCCAGGGGAAGTCGGGCGACATCGCTCTCCTCAGCTCTGCACTGCCAGGACGACCACGAGCAGGACCACGAGGCCCGCCAGCGTCGTCGCGGCGTAGGTACGGACGTAGCCGGTCTGCAGCCGGCGGAACAACTCACCGAAGCCCACCGAGGTGTGCGCGACGCCGACCACGGCGCCGTCGACCAGGGCGCGGTCGGCGAAGACGAGCGAGCGGGTCAGGTGCTGGCCGGGCTCGACGAGGACCGCGTCGTTGACGGCGTCCTGGTAGAGGTCGACGCGGGCGGCCCGCGTGAGCGCAGTCCCGACGGGCGGGATGACCGGGACCGTGGAGCTCACGTAGCGCCGCCACGCGATCACGAGGCCGACGGCCACCACCGCGAGGGTCAGGCCGATCAGCAGCCACGGCGGCAGCACGGGCTCGCCGTGCTCGGCGTGCCCGGTGACGGGCTCGAGCCACGCGGTGAACCGCCCCCCGACGGCCAGGAACCCGCCGAGCGCGACCGACCCGACGGCCAGGATGATCATCGGCCACACCATGAGCGCGGGCGACTCGTGCGGGTGCTGTTCGTGGCCGTCGCGCTTCTTGGACCAGCGCCGCTCGCCCTCGAACGTCATGAAGAACAGGCGCGACATGTAGAAGGACGTGATCCCGGCGCCCAGCAGCGCGACCGAGCCGAACAGCCAGGCCCGCCACTCCTGCCCGTCCACCGGGATGAACGCGGCCTCGATGATCTTGTCCTTGGAGAAGTACCCCGAGAACGGCGGGATGCCGAGGATCGCGAGCCAGCCGGCCATGAACGTGAAGTACGTGAGCTTCATGTACCGGCTCAGGCCGCCGAAGCGGCGCATGTCCACCTGGTCGTCCATGCCGTGCATGACCGAGCCGGCGCCCAGGAACATCCCGGCCTTGAAGAAGCCGTGCGTGACCAGGTGGAAGATCGCGAACGCGTAGCCCACGGGCCCGAGGCCCGCGGCCAGCACCATGTAGCCGATCTGGGACATCGTGGAGGCGGCGAGCGCCTTCTTGATGTCGTCCTTGGCGCACCCGACGATCGCCCCGAAGAGCAGGGTGATCGCGCCGATGATCACGACGACGAGCTGCGCGGTGGGCGCCGCATCGAAGATCGCGCCCGAGCGGACGATCAGGTAGACGCCCGCGGTGACCATGGTCGCGGCGTGGATGAGCGCCGAGACCGGCGTCGGGCCGGCCATCGCGTCCCCGAGCCAGGACTGCAGCGGGAACTGCGCCGACTTGCCGCACGCCGCGAGCAGCAGCATGAGCCCGACGGCCGTGAGCACGCCCTCGGACGCGTGGGACTCGGGCGCGGCCAGCACGGTCTGGAAGTCCAGCGCGCCGAAGTGCGCGAACAGCAGGCCCATCGCGACGATCAGGCCGATGTCGCCGACGCGGTTGGCGACGAATGCCTTCTTGGACGCCACCGCGTACGCGGTGTTGTGGTTCCAGAACCCGATGAGCAGGTACGAGGCCAGGCCCACGCCCTCCCACCCGACGAACAGCAGCAGGTACGAGTCCGCCAGGACCAGCACGAGCATCGCCGCGACGAACAGGTTGAGGTACGCGAAGAATCGGCGCCGGTCGGAGTCGTGCTCCATGTAGGCGATCGAGTACACGTGGATCAGCGACCCGACGAACGTCACGAGCAGCACGAACGTCAGCGACAGCGGGTCGAGCAGCATCCCCGCCTCGACCTTGAGCGCGCCCGTGTCGATCCAGGTGCCGATGTTCACGGTCAGCGAGCGCTCGTCGGCCTCGCGGCCGAGGATCGCGACGAACGTCAGGGCCGCGACGACGAACGACGCGACGGGCGCGAGCACGCCGAGCCAGTGGCCCCAGCGGTCGGAGCGGCGCCCGAGCAGCAGCAGGATCGCCGCGGACAGCAGCGGGAGCCCGACGAGCAGCGGCGCCACGGCGAAGATGCCGTCACGCACGGGCTGGGCGCCGGCAGGGCCGATGGTGTCGGCGCCCACGTCGGCGGGCAGGCTCGTCGGCAGGCTCGCCACGATGGCGGTCAGGGTGTGCACCGGCAGCCCCTCAGCTCTTCAGCAGGTTCACGTCGTCGACCGAGGCCGACCGGCGGGTACGGAAGATCGCGACGATGATCGCGAGGCCGACGACGACCTCCGCGGCCGCCACGACCATGGCGAAGAACGCGAGCACCTGTCCGTCGAGCGCGCCGTGGATCCGGCTGAACGTGACGAGCAGCAGGTTCGTCGCGTTCAACATGAGCTCGACGCCCATGAACACGATGATCGCGTTGCGCCGCAGCAACACGGTGGACGCGCCGATCGCGAACAGGATCCCCGACAGCACGAGGTAGTGGGTCAGGCTCACTTGACCTCCTCCGACTCGGTCGACGCGAGCTCACCGCGGGTGCGGTCGACCTCGTTGTCCAGCTCGGCCACGGCCTCGTCGGCCGAGCGTCCGGCGAGCACGCGGTCGATGCGCGCGGCGTACTCCTGCGCGTCGGCCTCCTGCCCGCGCACGCGCAGCACACGGGGCACGGACGACTCGATCGGCCGCCCGTCCGGGCCGAGCGCGGGCACGTCCATCGCGTTGTGCCGGGCGTACACGCCGGGCGCCGGCAGGGGCGCCACGTCACCGGTGAGCACGCGCGCGGCGGCGCGCTCCTTCTGGCCGATGCGCGGCGAGAGGCGGCGGCGGTGCGTCAGGACGAGCGCGCCGAGCGCGGCGGTCACCAGGAGCGCGCCGACGACCTCCATCGCGAACACGTGCTCGCTGAAGATCAGGCGCGCGATCCCGACCGGGTTGGAGTCGGCGTCCGCCTGCGCCAGGCCCTTGGGCACGGGGTACGCCGCGGTCCCGATGACCCCGACGAGCACGGCGGCCAGGCCCAGCCCGGCGAGCCAGCCGACCCAGCGCTGGCCGCGCAGGGTCTCGACGAGGGTGTCGGACGAGTCGACGCCCACCAGCATGAGCACGAACAGGAACAGCATCATGATCGCGCCGGTGTAGACGACCACCTGGACGACCCCGAGGAACACGGCGCCCTGGCCGACATACAGGAACGCCAGGCAGATCATCACCAGGATGAGCGAGAGCGCCGCGTGCACGGCCTTGCGGGCGAACAGCAGGCCGCACGCCGCGATCACCATGACGGGCGCGAGCAGCCAGAACAGCCACGCCTCGGCGGTCGAGGTCTTCCCGGTCTCCTCGAGGATCTGGGGGAGCACAGACGGCAGCACAGAAGGCAGCCCCGCTGCCAGCAACCCGCTCATCGCGTGCCCTGCCGGGTCGCGGCGGCGACGTGCTCGGCCATGAGCGCCGCGGTCGGCCCGGGGACATTGGCGGCCTCGAGGCCCTCGCCCTCGGGGAGCGTGGGGTCGTCGGGCCGGTGCTCGCGCACCCAGGCGCGCTGCGCCTCGGTGGCCGCGCCGACCTCGCCGCGGTAGTACTCGGTGTCGGTCGTGCCCTCCACCATGGGATGCGGAGCCTTGAGCATCCCCTCGCGCAGCGGCGCGAGCAGGTCCTGCTTCTCGTAGATCATCCCCGTGCGGGTCGGGCCGGCGAGCTCGTAGTCGTTGGTCATGGTGAGCGCGCGCGTCGGGCAGGCCTCGATGCACAGGCCGCAGAAGATGCAGCGCAGGTAGTTGATCTGGTAGACGCGTCCGTACCGCTCCCCCGGCGAGAACTGCGCGTCGGGCGTGTTGTCGGCGCCCTCGACGTAGATCGCGTCCGCGGGGCACGCCCACGCGCACAGCTCGCAGCCGATGCACTTCTCCAGCCCGTCCGCGTAGCGGTTGAGCTGGTGGCGGCCGTGATAGCGCGGCTTGGCGGGGACCTTCTCCGACGGGTACTGCTCGGTGACGGTCTTGCGGAACATGTTGGACAGCGTCACGCCGAACCCGCCGACGGGGGCGATCGCGGACCGCAACGCCGACGCCTTCGGGATCACCGACTCGTACGCGGCGGGCGCGGGCGCGCCGACCTCGCCCTTCGTCGCACGCGGCGCGACCTGCTTGCCGGGCGCCCGCGTTCCGGGCGCCTGCTTGCCGGTGGGCGCTGGCTTCTTGCGCGGCTCAGCCACCGTGCACCTCCTGCTGGGGGTCGGAAGGTTGGTCGTCGTCGGAGCCCGCGGCGCCGGCCGCCACGCGCACCCGACGAGGGGACGGCGGCAGCACCTGGCCGGGCAGCGGCGGGACGGGGTAGCCGTCGCGGAACGCGTCGACCACCTCGGGGCCCTTGCGCGGCGCGGCGGCAGGCTTCTTCTTGTCCGGGACGAACAGCGAGACGACGAAGCCGACGACGATGATTCCGGCCATCACGAACAGCAGCGTCCGCAGCGAGAGGTCCTCGAACTCGGGGAACCGGCGCAGGCCCTGCACCACCGCGACGCACACCAGCCAGGCGAGCGCGGCGGGGATCAGGAGCTTCCAGCCGAGCTTCATGAACTGGTCGTACCGGAAGCGCAGCACCGAGCCGCGGATCCACACGAACAGGAACATGAAGCCCCAGAGCTTGGCCAGGAACCACAGCACCGGCCACCAGCCGGTCTGCAGGAAGCTGTCCGCGGGGATGAACGGCGCGCGCCAGCCGCCCATGAAGAGCGTGGTCGCCACGGCCGAGACGTTGAGCATGTTGATGTACTCGGCCAGGAAGAACCACGCGAACTTCATCGACGAGTACTCGGTGGTGTAGCCGCCGACCAGCTCGCCCTCGGCCTCGGGGAGGTCGAAGGGCAGGCGGTTGGTCTCGCCGACCATCGAGATGACGTAGATGACGAACGCGGGCGCGAGCGGCAGGAACCACCACACCTGGGTCTGCGAGTCGACGATCTGCGACGTGGACATCGACCCGGCCAGGATGAACACGCTGACCAGCGACATGCCCATCGCGAGCTCGTACGAGATCACCTGGGCCGTGGACCGCACACCGCCGAGCAGCGGGTACGTCGAGTTCGACGACCAGCCGCCGAGCACGATGCCGTACACGCCCACCGACGCGCACGCCAGGATGTACAGCACGGCCACCGGGAAGTCGGTGAGCTGCAGCGGCGTGTGGTGCCCGAACAGGTTGACGTTGGGCCCGAAGGGGATCACCGCGAACGTCAGCAGCGAGCAGAACACCGCGATCATCGGCGCCAGCAGGTAGACGATCTTGTCAGCCGCCTTGACGTTCATGTCCTCCTTGAACAGGAGCTTCATGGCGTCGGCGAGCGACTGCAGCAGGCCGAACGGGCCGTGCACGTTGGGCCCGGGGCGCACCTGCATGCGCGCGACGACCTTGCGCTCGAACCAGATCGCGATGAGCACGCTGGTCAGCAGGAACACGATGATGACGACGGCCTTGAGCAGCCAGATCCACCACACGTCCTCGCTGAAGTCGGCGGTGACGGGCGCGATGGGCGCGTGGAACATCAGGCCTCCCCGGCAGTGTCGGCGACGGTCTCAACAGCGGCTGCGCCGGGAGCGATGCGCACCAGGTCGCCGCCTGCGGCGTGCAGGGTCTCGCGCACCGCGCTTCCCGGGCTGTTCGTCGGGAGCCAGACCACGAAGTCCGGCACGTCCGCGACGAGCGCCGGGAGCGTGATCGTCCCCGCGTCGGTGCTGACCGCGAGCGGTGCGCCGTCCACGACGCCGACCGCCGCGGCGGTGCCCGCCGAGATCCGCGCGACCGGCCGCTTGGCGGTGCCCGCCAAGAACTGCTCGCCGTCCTGGAGGCGGCCGGAGTCGATCAGGTGGTGCCACGTCGCGAGCACCGCGTGCCCCGCGGGGACCGCGGGCGGCTCGGGCGCGACGACGTCGGGCGCCTGCGCGCGCTCGCCGTCCCAGCCGCCGAGCTGGTCGAGCTCGGCGTGCACGTCCTTGAGCGTGCGCAGGCCGAGGTCGACGCCGAGCGCGTCGGCCAGGGCGTCGAGCACGCGGTGGTCGGACATGAAGTGCGAGACCAGCGCCTGCCCGAACGGCCGCGGGCGGCCTTCCCAGGTGACGAACGTGCCGGGCTTCTCGGCCGGCGGCGCCACCGGGAAGACGACGTCCGCGCGCTGCGTCACCTGCGACGCACGCACCTCGAGCGAGACGACGAAGCCCACGCGGTCGAGCGCATCGCGCGCGAGCGCCGGGTCCGGCAGGTCGCCGGGGTCCACGCCGCCCACGACGAGCGCCGAGAGCGAACCGTCCCGCGCGCCCGCGATGATCCGGGCGGTCGAGCGGCCGGGCTCGGCGGGCAGCGAGTCGATGCCCCACACCGCGGCGAGGTCGACGCGTGCGGCGGGGTCGGACACCGGGCGGCCGCCGGGCAGCAACGACGGCAGGAGGCCCGCCTCGATCGCGCCGCGCTCACCTGCGCGCCGCGGCACCCATGCAAGCCGGGCGCCCGTGCGCTCGGCGAGCCGCAGGACCGCGGAGAACGCGCCGGGCGACTGCGAGAGCCGCTCGCCGACGAGGATCACGGACCCGTCCTCGGCCAGCGCCGAGACCGCCGCCGTCAGCCGCGCGTCGCCTGCGTCCGGCGCGAGGCCGTCGAGCACCTCGGCCTCGGTGCCGGGCGCCGCCGGGACGAGAGTGCCGTCCACGCGGGCCAGGCCCCTCGTCGCGAAGGGCGCGACCGCGAACACGCGCGTCTTGTGGTGCACGGCCGCGTTCCGCAGCCGCAGGAAGAGGATGCCGCCCTCCTCCTCGGGCTCGAGCCCGACGAGCAGCACGCCCGGCGCGCGGTCCAGGTCTCCGAAGGTGACCGAGAGCGTGCGGCCCGCGACGTGGTGGGCCAGGAACGACTCCTCCTCGTCGGAGTGCGGGCGCGCGCGCCCGTCGACGTCGTTGGTGCCGAGCGCGACGCGCGCGAACTTGCCGTACGCGTACGCGTCCTCGAGCGTGAGCCGGCCACCGGCCAGCACGCCGACTCCGCCCGTCATGCTCGCGGCCGACAGGCCCTCGGCCGCGGCCTCGAGCGCCTCGACCCAGCTCGCGGGCTCGAGCCCGCCACGCGAGCCGTCCGCGTTGCGGCGGCGCACGAGCGGCGTGGTCAGGCGGTCGGGCGCGGTCTGCCAGTGGAACCCGAAGCGGTCCTTGTCGCTGATCCACTCCTGGTTGACCGCGGCGTCCTCGCCCGCCAGGCGGCGGAGAACCGTGCCGCGGCGGTGGTCTATGCGGATGGCCGAGCCGTTGGAGTCGTGCTCGGAGACCGACGGGGTCGAGACCAGGTCGAACGGCCGCGCGCGGAACCGGTAGGCCGCGCTGGTCAGCGCGCCCACGGGGCAGATCTGCACGGTGTTGCCCGAGAAGTAGGACGCGAACGGCCGGCCGCTGGTGTCCTGCGACGCGGCGCCCACGGGCGAGTCGCCCGCGAAGCCGAGCACGTCGGTGTCGAACGTGCCGATCTGCTGCTGCGCGCCGCGCTTCTGCAGGTCGATGAAGACGTCGCCCGCGATCTCCTCGGAGAACCGCGTGCAGCGCTGGCACAGCACGCACCGCTCCCGGTCCAGCAGGATCTGCGTCGAGATGGAGATCGGCTTGGGGAACGTGCGCTTGATGTCGACGAACCGCGTGGACGCGCGCCCGTTGCTCATCGCCTGGTTCTGCAGCGGGCATTCGCCGCCCTTGTCGCACACCGGGCAGTCGAGCGGGTGGTTGATGAGCAGCAGCTCCATCACCCCGTGCTGGGCCTTGTCCGCCTCGGGGCTGGTGTGCTGCGTCTTGACCTGCATGCCCGGGCTCGCCTCGAGCGTGCACGAGGCCTGCGGCTTGGGCATCTTGGCCAGGTTGCCGTCGCGGCCCGGCGCCCACACCTCGACGAGGCACTGCCGGCACGCGCCCGCGGGGGCGAGCAGCGGGTGGTCGCAGAACCGCGGGATCTGGATGCCCACCTGCTCGGCGGCGCGGATCACGAGCGTGCCCTTGGGCACGGTCGTCTCGACGCCGTCGATGGTGAACGTGACCGTGGCGGCCGGCTCGTCGGGCACTGCCGCCGGGGCGGCGGGCACCAGCGGGGAGCCGGCGGTGGGGCCAGCGGTGATCGTCATGCGTGCACCCCCGCGAGGGCCGCGCCACGGCGCGGCGTGTAGTCGAAGAGCGCGCTGCGCTCGGGCGGGAAGAGCACGTCGGCCGGCGTGTGGCACCCGGCCTCGAACTCGTCCCGGAAGTACTGGATCGCGCTCGTCACCGGGCTGGTGGCGCCGTCGCCCAGGGCGCAGAAGGCGCGGCCCAGGATGTTGTCGCACAGGTCCAGCAGCAGGTCGATGTCCTGCGGCGTGCCGTGCCCGCGCTCGATCCGCTGGAGCACCTGCGCCAGCCAGAACGTGCCCTCACGGCACGGCGTGCACTTGCCGCACGACTCGTGCTTGTAGAACTCGATCCACCGCGTCACCGCGCGGACCACCGAGGTGGTCTCGTCGAAGATCTGCAGCGCGCGCGTCCCGAGCATCGAGCCCGCGGCGCCCACCGACTCGTAGTCGAGCGGCACGTCGAGGTGCTCGGCCGTGAAGATCGGCGTCGACGAGCCGCCCGGCGTCCAGAACTTGAGCGCCCGGCCGCCGCGCATGCCGCCCGCCATGTCCAGCAGCTCGCGCAGCGTGATGCCCAGCGGCGCCTCGTACTGGCCTGGGCGCTCGACGTGCCCGGACAACGAGAACAGCCCGTGCCCCGCGGACCGCTCGGTGCCCATCTGCTTGAACCAGTCGGCGCCGCCCACCACGATCCCGGGGACCGACGCGATCGACTCGACGTTGTTGACGACCGTCGGCCGTGCGTACAGGCCGGCGACCGCGGGGAACGGGGGCTTGAGGCGCGGCTGGCCGCGCAGGCCCTCGAGCGAGTCGAGCAGCGCGGTCTCCTCGCCGCAGATGTACGCGCCTGCGCCCGCGTGGACCGTGAGCTCCAGGTCGTACCCGCTGCCCAGGATGTTCTTGCCCAGGTAGCCCTTGGCGTACGCCTCCTCGACCGCGCGCAGCAGGCGCCGGTACACGTGCACCACCTCGCCGCGCACGTAGATGAAGGCGTGGTGGCAGCCGATCGCGTAGGACGTGATGATCACGCCCTCGATCAGGTGCTGCGGGCTGGCCAGCATGAGCGGGATGTCCTTGCAGGTCCCGGGCTCGGACTCGTCCGCGTTCACGACGAGGTACCGCGGGCCGCCGTCCGGCGCGGGCAGGAAGCCCCACTTCATGCCGGTCGGGAAGCCCGCGCCGCCGCGGCCGCGCAGGCCCGAGTCCTTGACCATCGTCACGACGTCGGACGCCGGCATCCCGAGCGCGCGCTTGAGGCCGCGGTAGCCGCCGGACTGCTCGTAGGCCGCCATGGTCCAGGACTGGTCGGCGTCCCAGTGGGCGCTGAGCACGGGGGCGAGGTTGGTCGCCATCACTGCTCCTTCGCGTCGGTCGCGTCAGTGGTGGTCGAGCGCTTGCGGGCCTGCGTCTTGACCGGCTCGGCCGAGGTGTCGGCGGGCGTCGTCGCCGGGCGCTCGGCGCTCGACTGCTCGCCGCCGACCTTGGGCTCGTGCGTCGCGCCGGCCGTCGGGGCCGCGCCAGCGGCGCCCTCGTCGCCCGGGAACGGCGGAGCGTGCCAGCCCTTCTCGCGCGCCAGGACCGTGCCGCGCAGCGTCGGCTCACCAGCCCCCACGCCCTCGTCGGCCCGCCCGTCGAGGAAGCCCGCGAGCACGCGCGACATGTCCTTGAACCCGACGACGGTCTCGGCGCCACGCGTCGGCGCCACGGGCTCACCCGCGCGCAGCTTGTCGACGAGCTCCGCGGCCGATCCGGGCGTCTGGTTGTCGAAGAACTCCCAGTTGACCATCACCACGGGGGCGTAGTCGCAGGCCGCGTTGCACTCGACCCGCTCGAGCGTGACCAAGCCGTCCTCGGTGGTCTCGTCGTGCCCGACGCCCAGGTGGTCGCACAGGTGCTCCCAGATCGCGTCGCCGCCCATGATCGCGCACAGCGTGTTGGTGCACACGCCCACGGTGTACTCGCCGTTGGGATGGCGCTTGTACTGCGTGTAGAACGTCGCGACCGCGCTGACCTCGGCGGTCGTCAGGCCCAGAGTCTGCGCGCAGAACGCGATGCCGCGCGGGCTGACGTACCCGTCCTCGGCCTGCACCAGGTGCAGCATCGGCAGCAGCGCCGAACGCTCCTGCGGGTACCGCGCGACGATCTGCGCCGCGTCCGCGGCCAGGCGCGCGCGCGTCTCGTCGTCGAACGCCGTGCGGTGCGTGGCGCCTGCGGGGCGGGGCGCGAGCTCGTTCTCGATCGACATCAGCGGTCCACCCCTCCGAGCACCGGGTCGATCGACGCGACGGCGACGACCACATCGGCCACCTGCCCGCCCTCGCACATGATCGACGTGGCCTGCAGGTTGTTGAAGCTGGGATCGCGGAAGTGCGCGCGGTAGGGCCGCGTGCCGCCGTCCGAGACCAGGTGCACGCCGAGCTCGCCGCGCGGGTGCTCGACCGTCTGCCACACCTGGCCGGCCGGCACCCGGAAGCCCTCGGTCACGATCTTGAAGTGGTGGATCAAGGCCTCCATCGAGGTGCCCATGATCTCCTTGATGTGCGCGAGCGAGTTGCCCATGCCGTCCGATCCGATGGCCAGCTGCGCAGGCCACGCGATCTTCTTGTCGGCCACCATCACCGGGCCGGGCGTCTTGTCCAGGCGGTCGAGGGCCTGCCGCGCGATCTTGATCGACTGGTAGATCTCCTCGAGCCGCACCTCGACCCGCCCCCACGCGTCCGCGCTGGACACGGTGGGCACGTCGAACTCGTACGTCTCGTACCCGCTGTACGGCTGCGCCTTGCGCACGTCGTACGGCAGGCCCGCCGAGCGCAGCATCGGGCCCGTGATCCCGAGCGCCATGCAGCCCGCCAGGCTCAGGTGCCCGACGTCCTTGAGCCGCAGGTGCAGGATCGGGTTGGCCAGCATCAGGTCCTCGAGCTGGCGCAGGTAGTGCTCGACGCTCGTCAGCGCCTGACGCGTCGCGGCGACCGCGCCCGCCGGCACGTCCTGCGCGACACCGCCGGGACGGATGTAGGCGTGGTTCATGCGCAGGCCGCTGATCAGCTCGAAGATCTTGAGCAGCTCCTCGCGGGCCGTGAACCCGACCGTCATGATCGTCGTGGCGCCCAGCTCGTTGCCACCCGTGGCGATGCACACCAGGTGGGACGTGATGCGGTTGAGCTCCATCATCAGCACCCGGATGATGCTGGCGCGCTCCGGCACGTCGTCGGTGATGCCGAGCAGCTTCTCGACCGCCAGGCAGTAGCCGGCCTCCTGGAACAGCGGCGCCACGTAGTCCATGCGCGTGCAGAACGTCACGCCCTGGGTCCAGGTGCGGAACTCCATGTTCTTCTCGATGCCGGTGTGCAGGTAGCCGATGCCCGCACGGGCCTCGGTCACCGTCTCACCGTCGATCTCGAGCATGAGCCGGAGCACGCCGTGGGTGGACGGGTGCTGCGGGCCCATGTTGACGACGATGCGCTCCTCGCCGAGGCGCGCGGCCTCCTCGGCGATGTCGGACCAGTCGCCGCCCGAGGCCTCGAAGGTCGGCAGGCCCGTGGTCTCGTCGTCGACGATGTGGCCGGTGGCCTGAGGTGCGCTGCGGGGGGTGGGGGCGGGGCGTGTGGTGCTCATCAGCTGTAGGACCTCCGCTGGTCCGCGGGCGGGATGGTCGCGCCCTTGTATTCCACGGGGATGCCGCCCAAGGGGTAGTCCTTGCGCTGCGGGTGGCCCGGCCAGTCGTCGGGCATCTGGATGCGCGCGAGCGCCGGGTGGCCGTCGAAGACGATGCCGAAGAAGTCGAACGTCTCGCGCTCGTGCCAGTTGTTGGCCGGGTAGACGCCCGTCGTCGACGGGACGTGCGGGTCGCCCTCGGGCGCCGTGACCTCGAGCCGCAGGCTGCGGCCGTGCGTCACCGACGTCAGGTGGATCACCGCGTGGAGCTCGCGGCCCGCGTCGTGCGGGTAGTGCACGCCGCTGACGCCGAGGCTGAGCTCGAAGCGCAGGTCCTGGTCGTCACGCAGGTGCTCGGCAACCTCGACGAGGTGCGCGCGCGCCACGTCGATCGTCAGCTCGCCGCGGTCGACGACCACGCCGTTGACGGCGTTCGCGTAGCCCGTGCCGGACTCGTCGAGCAGCTCCGCGAGGATGTCGACGACCTCGTCGAACCAGCCGCCGTACGGGCGCTCGCTCGGGCCGGGCATCGCGACGGTGGTGACGAGCCCGCCGTAGCCGGACGTGTCACCCGAGCCGTGCACGCCGAACAGGCCGTGCCGCACGTCGACCAGGTCGAGTGGGGTGCGCGCCTCGGCGGGCCCGTGCTGCGCGGTGGCCTCCAGGGCCGCCTCGGTTGCCTTCGGGGTCTCGGTCATCGCAGCAGGCCCGTCATGTGGGACGTCGGCGTCGCGGCGAGCGCGGCGGCCTCGGCGGCGGCGGCGGCCTCGCGGCGGTTCACGCCGAGCGGCTCGTTCTGGATCTGGTCGTGCAGCGTGAGGATCGCGTTGATCAGCATCTCGGGCCGCGGCGGGCAGCCGGGCAGGTAGATGTCCACCGGCACGATGTGGTCGACGCCCTGCACGATCGCGTAGTTGTTGAACATGCCGCCCGACGACGCGCACACGCCCATCGACAGCACCCACTTGGGGCCCGCCATCTGGTCGTAGACCTGCCGCACCACCGGGGCCATCTTCTGGCTCACGCGGCCGGCGACGATCATCAGGTCCGCCTGGCGCGGCGACGCGCGGAACACCTCCATGCCGAAGCGCGAGAGGTCGAAGCGCGGGGCGCCCGCGGCCATCATCTCGATCGCGCAGCACGCCAGGCCGAACGTCACGGGCCACAGCGAGCCCTTGCGGAAATAGCCGACGAGGTCCTCGATCGTCGTCAGCAGGAATCCCGAGGGCGCTTCCTCGATACCCATCAGGTCCTCCTCCCCTTCGTCGTGCTGTATTCCGTCGACATGTGCGCTTGTGTCCCGTGCGGCGCGGCCGTCAGTCCCACTCGAAGCCTCCGCGGCGCCACTCGTACACGAACGGCACCGTGATCAGGACCAGGAAGACGAGCATCGCCGCGAGCCCGAACAGCGCGAGCTCGGTGAACGTCACCGCCCACGGATAGAGGAAGACCACCTCGATGTCGAAGACGATGAAGGTCATCGCCACCAGGTAGTACTTCACCGGGAAGCGGCCGCCGCCGATCGCGTGCGGCGTCGGCTGGATGCCGCACTCGTACGCCTCGAGCTTGGCGCGGTTGTAGCGCTTGGGGCCGATGATCGCGCTCGCGCCCACGCCGCCGAGCGCGAGCACGGCCGCGATTCCCATCAGCCACAACAGCGGCACATACGGGTTCGTCATGCGTCCTCCACGCTGAGGTCTAGGGGGGTCATGCCGCCGGCGCGATCCGGGCGAGAGCGGAGATCGTCCGGTCCACCACGTCGCCACCGTGTGGCTCGTAGCAGTCCGACAAGAGCTTGAGCACGAACTTCATGAGCAGCGGCCGCGGCAGGCCGTAGCGGGTGCAGATCCGCATGACCTCGGGGTGCTCGATCAGCTTCACGAAGACGCGGCCGAGCGTGTAGTACCCGCCCAGATCGTCCTTCATGCGGCCCTGGTAGGTGGCGAACGCGCGCTCGCGCCCCGCGGCGGTGCCGCGCGCGAGGCCCTGGGCGATCGCGTCCGCGGCCACCCGCCCGGCCTGCAGGCCGTACGCGATGCCCTCGCCGTTGAACGGGCTCACCATGCCGGCGGCGTCACCGGCCAGCAGCAGCCCGTTGCCGTACAGCGGGCCGCGGTTGAAGCCCATCGGGAGCGCCGCGCCGCGCACCTGGCCGATCTGGTGCTCGGGCGTGAACTCCCACTCGGCGGGCGCGTTGCGCATCCACGCCGCGAACAGGGTCTTGTAGTCGACCTTCGTCGCCGCGGCCGTCGAGCTCACCGAGCCCAGGCCCACGTTCGCGGTGCCGTCGCCGAGCGAGAAGATCCAGCCATACCCCGGCATGAGGTTGGACGCGCCGGGCTGGCCGTCCCACAGCTCGAGGTGCGACTCCATCCAGGGGTCGTCGTGCCGCGGGGTGCGGAAGTAGGTGCGGACCGCGACGCCCAGGGGCCGGTCCTCGCGCTTCTCCAGCCCCAGGTTCGTCGCGAGGCGCGCGCTGACGCCGTCCGCGGCGATCACCACGCGGGCGCGGTACGCGACCTCGTCGCCCGCGCGCTTGCCGTGGTCGTCGACGGGCCGCGCGGTCACCCCGACGACCCGGCCCGTGCGCTCGTCGCGCACCGCGCCCGTGACGTTGGTGCGCTCGTGCAGCTTGGCGCCGGCGGCGCGCGCATGGTCGGCCAGCAGGTGGTCCAGGCTCATGCGCGACTTGGCCAGGCCGTAGGACGGGTACGAGGAGATCTCGGGCCACGCGAGCTCGAGGCGGTGGCCGCCGCCGATCACCCGCAGGCCCTTGTTGCGGATCCAGCCGTCCTGCTCGCGGATCGGCACACCCATGCGGACCAGCTCGGCCACCGCGCGCGGCGTCAGGCCGTCGCCGCAGATCTTGTCGCGCGGGAAGGACGCCTTCTCCAGCAGCAGGACGTCGAGCCCGGCGCGCGCACAGTGATACGCGGCGGAGGACCCGGCTGGTCCTGCGCCCACGACGATGACATCCGCGTCATCGGCTGCGTCCACCACGAGTGACTCCACTTGTGACGATGTTCACGTGCGACTTCGGGCGAGTGTAACCACGCTTCTGGGGGGTGTCTGCGAAGGGTTGCCTCACCTGATTCCCTGTGTCGGCACGAGGGTGAAGAACGCCCGATGAGCAGCGGATCTGCTCGTCGTCGCACCCATCCTCGTCGGCCGTCCTAGCGGCCGGCCCCGCCCGGCTTGGTCCCGCGGTGCAGCGCCACCACGCCGCCCGTGAGGTTGCGGTAGGCCACGTGCTCCCAGCCCGCCCGCTTCAACATCAGGCCCAGCTCGCGCTGGTCCGGCCAGTCGCTGATCGACTCGGCCAAGTAGTCGTACGCCTCGCGCTCCTTGGAGACCATGCCTGCGACCTTCGGCAGCGCCTTGACCAGGTAGCCCGAGTACACCTTGCGGAACGCCTTGTTCTTGGGGGTCGAGAACTCGCAGATCACGACTTTGCCGCCCGGCTTCGTCACGCGCAGCAGTTCCGCGAGCGCGGCCGGGACGTCCGGGACGTTCCGCAGCCCGAAAGACATGGTGACGGAGTCGAAGCTCTCGTCCGCGAACGGCAGCCCCGTCGCGTTGCCCGCGACGAACGGCAGGTCGGGGCGCCTGCGCTTGCCCACCCCGAGCATGCCCTCCGACAGGTCGCACGGGATCACCCGCACCCCTGCGTCGGCGAGCGGCTCCGCCGACGTGCCCGTGCCCGCGGCCAGATCCAGGACCGTGTCCCCGCGCTGCGCGTCGAGCGCCGCGATCGTGGCCTTGCGCCACTGCCTGTCCTGGCCCATCGACAGGACGTCGTTGGTCAGGTCGTACCGATGCGCGACCGTGTCGAACATCGCGGCGACCTCGTGCGGTTCCTTGTCCAGCCCAGCGCGTGCCATGTGGCCCATCGTGCCAGCCAGCGGGTGCTCCGGCGCGCACACGTGCGAGCGGGCGTCATCGAGTGGCCCCGAGCGGTCCCGCGCGGTCCCATGCGGTCCCGTGCGCACGGTGTGGCAGCGCGCACACCCGCGCTGCGCAGGCGCATCGGCGACGCGGGCATACCCTGGGCAGCGATGAGCACGCTGACCACCGCCGCCTCGACCCCAGGGTCCACGGACGGGCTCCCCCACCCGCTCGTCGTGCGGACGGTCGCGCTCGACCCGGTTCCCGACGACCTGCTCGCGCTGCTGCCCGCCGGCGCCCCGCTGGCGTGGGTGCGGCGCGGCGACGGGCTCGTCGCCTGGGGCGAGACCCTGCGCGTCGAGGTCGCCGGCGCCTCGCGGTTCGCGGACGCCGAGGCCGCGTGGCAGTCGGTGCTCGCGCGTGCCGTGGTGCGCGACGAGGTGCGGCTGCCCGGCACGGGCCCCGTCGCGTTCGGCTCCTTCGCGTTCGACTCCGCGTCCGACTCCGGCGGTGTGATCGTGGTGCCGCAGGTCGTCGTCGGGCGGCGCGGCGGGCAGGCGTGGTTGACGACGATCACCGCGGGCGCGTCACTCGGCCCCGCGCCCGTGCTCGCGGAGCTCGTCGGGCCGTCGTCGCCGGCGCGCACTCCCGGGACCGTCGTCTACTCCGACGGCGCGGTGCCCGCGGGGCAGTGGCGCTCGGTGGTCGCGGCGGGAGTCGCCGCGATCAAGGCCGGGACCGTGGACAAGGTGGTGCTCGCGCGCGACGTCGTCGCCACCACCGAGCACCCGCTGGACGCGCGCTGGGCGCTGGGCCGCCTCGCCGACGAGTACCCGTCGTGCTGGACCTTCTCGGTGGACGGCATGCTCGGCGCCACACCTGAGCTGCTGGTCCGCTCCGAGAAGGGGCTCGTGACGTCGCGCGTGCTCGCCGGGACCATCCGGCGCACCGGCGACGACTCCGCCGACCTCGCGCGTGCCGCGATCCTGGCGCACTCGTCGAAGGACCTCGAGGAGCACGAGTACGCCGTGACGTCGGTGGCCCACGCGCTCGAGCCGTTCTGCTCGTCGACGAACGTGCCGGACGTGCCGTTCGTGCTGCACCTGCCGAACGTGCTGCACCTGGCGTCCGACGTCACGGGCGTCCTGCGGGCTCCCCTCGAGGCCGCCGCGCACCCGTCGTCGCTCGCACTGGCGGCCGCGCTGCATCCCACGGCGGCCGTGTGCGGCACCCCGACGACATCCGCGGCGGAGCTGATCCGCTCGATCGAGGGCATGGACCGGGGTCGCTACGCAGGCCCGGTCGGCTGGTTCGGCTCCGACGGCGACGGCGAGTGGGGCATCGCGCTGCGGTCCGCGTCGACGTCTCCCGACGACCCGCACCGCGTCCGGCTCTTCGCGGGGTGCGGCATCGTGGCGGCGAGCGACCCCAGCGCCGAGCTGGCCGAGTCGGAGGCCAAGCTGGTCCCGATGCGCCACGCGCTCTCCAGCTGACCCCCGGCCCGCGCCCGGGCCTCGTCGAGCGGGGACAGCCGAGCCCGGGCCGCCTGGTGGGCGGGCCCGGGCTCGGGGTGCGGGACGCAAGCGTGTCAGCGACGCCCGCACGGCCCCGGCCGCTCAGGGGACGCGCGGCCGGGGGATCGTGGGAGAGGTCCGTCAGGTCAGTTGCCCTGGCCCTGGCCCTCCTGCTGCTCCTGGAACCAGCGCCACAACTCGTCGGGGCTCATCTGGCGGGGGTCGGTCTGGCCCTGCCCCTGGTCGCCCGAGCCCTGGCCCGCGGACGCGTCCTCGCGGGTGGCGAGGGTGACGTCCAGCTCGCTGGCCTTGCCGTCGCGCACCACGGTGACCTTGACCTGGGAGCCCGTGGCGTACGAGCGGACGTACGCGGTGAGCGACTCGGCGCCGCCGACGGGCTTGCCGTCGATCGCGACGATCACGTCGCCGGCCTGCACGCCGGCCTTCGCGGCCGGGCCGCCCTCGGACACCGACTTGACGAGCGCGCCGGCGCGGGTGACGCCGTCGGCGGTCGCGGTGCCGTCGTCGAGCCCGACACCCAGGAACGCGTGCTTGGCGGTGCCCGAGTCGACGAGCTGCTGCGCGATGTTCTTGACCAGGTTCGCCGGGATCGCGAAGCCGAGGCCGATCGAGCCGGACTGCTGCGAGAGCGTCGCGATCGACGAGTTGATGCCGATCACGCGGCCGCGGGCGTCGAACAGCGGGCCGCCGGAGTTGCCGGGGTTGACGGCCGCGTCCACCTGGATCGCGTTGGTGACGGTCGCGTCGCCACCGGACTCGCCCTGCGTGCTCACGGGCCGGTCGGTGGCCGACACGATTCCGGTGGTCACAGTGTTGGCGAGGCCGAGGGGGTTGCCGACGGCCATGACGGGCTGTCCGACGACCACCTCGGACGAGTCGCCGATCTCGGCGGACTTCAGGTCCTTGGGCGGGTCGACGAGCTTGATCACGGCCAGGTCGGTGGTCGGGTCGGTGCCGACGACCTCCGCCTGGAAGATGCGGCCGTCGGTGAGCGTGACCTGCACCTTGCCCTCGGCGCCGGAGACGACGTGGTTGTTGGTCACGATGTGGCCCAGGTCGTCGACGATCACGCCGGAGCCCTGCGCGCCGCCCTGCGACGTGGTGACCGCGATGGCGACGACCGACGGGGACACCGCGCGGGCCACGGCCTGCCAGTCCGGGTCGTCGTTCGTCGAGCCCGCGACCGGGATGGCGTCGTTCGCGGCCTGGCCGAGCGTCGCGATCGACGTGGCCGTGCCCGCGTCGGGCGACGAGTCGTGGCCGAGGCCCTGCGTGATGCCGACGGTCGCGACGACGGCGACGAGCGCGGCGCCGGCCGCGGCCGACACGATCGGGATCCAGACGCGGCGCTTGCGCCCGGCGACCGCCGGCTGCGGCGCGGTCGGCGGGGACCACGGGTTGGCGGCACCGTTCGCGGCGGGCTGGTACGGGGCTCCGAACGAGGCGCCGGGCGCGTACTGCTGCGCGGACTGCTGCGGTGCGGGGTGCTGCGGCGCCGACTGCTGCGGCG
>JAEWOA010000045.1 GCA_023461115.1 Actinomycetes bacterium | reverse complement strand
AGCGTGCACACCGCGAGCGTCGTGCCGGCGTCGATGGCGGCCTGCAGGTAGGCGCGCGGGTCGGCGAGGCGGGCTCCGGACGCGACGAGGACGTCGGCGGCCGCGGCGAAGGCGCGCGCGTAGCCGGCGTGGCCGTCGTCGTCGTGCACGTCGCACCACACGGGGACCCCCGCCTCGCGCGCGGCGCGCAGCAGCGGGCGTGACGACTCGGCGAGGTCGAGGACGGCCGCGTCGGCGCTCGTGAGCCACGCGAGCAGCGCGGGGGTGGCGGGCGGCGCGGTCGGCAGCTCGAGGTACAGCGAGAGGCGGCCGCCGTGGTCGTCGACGAGGTTGACGTGCCGCTCGGTCGCTCCGCTGGGGACGGACGCGATCGTGGTCAGCGCGGCGCCGGCGGCGTCCAGCGCGGCCCGCACCAGGCGCCCATGCTCGTCGTCGGCGAGCGTCGTCGAGAGCACGGTCCGGACGCCGAGCGCGGCGAGCGTGCGGGCTTTGCCGGCCGACGTGCCGCCGAGCCCGTCGGCGTACGACGAGGCGAACTCCATGTGCGGCTCGGGGGCGGGTAGGCGCGGGACGCGGATCGTGGTGTTCCAGGAGGCCGGGCCGTTGACGAAGACGTGGCTCACCGGCCCAACGTACGGGCTGGGGCCGTAGAGTGTCCGCGAATCCAGCAACTTGCTGCAACGTGTTGCAGCCCGAGCCGGTGGTGACAATGACGCGCCTGCCCCGATCGTCCCGCTTTGCGCGGAGTGCCCCGGTGTCCGCGATGGCCGTGTGCCTGCTGGCGCTCGGCGCGTGCACGAGCACCCCGCCGGACCCGGACGCGCAACCTGCTCCTCCCGGCGAGGGCCACGACGTCGGGGTGCAGCTCTTCCAGTGGACCTGGGACGCGATCGGGCGCGAGTGCCAGGACTCGCTCGGCCCGGCCGGGTACGCCTGGGTGCTCACGTCGCCACCGCAGGAGCACGTCACCGGCTCGCCGTGGTGGACCGCCTACCAGCCGGTCAGCTACCAGGTGGAGTCGCGGCTCGGCACGCGCGCGCAGTTCGCGGCGATGGTCGAGCAGTGCCACGACGCGGGCGTGGACGTGCGCGTCGACGCCGTGCTCAACCACATGACCGGGCAGGACGACCCCGGGGTGGGTTGGGCGGGCTCGTCGTACGAGCACTACACGTACCCGGGCATCTGGACGGCCGACGACTTCCACCACTGCGGCCTGACCCCGAGCGACGACATCGCTCAGTACTTCGACCGCGCGCAGGTGCAGACGTGCGAGCTGGTGAACCTGGCGGACCTGGCCACCGAGCAGCCGCACGTGCGCGAGCGCCTGCGCGCCTACCTCGACGACCTCCTGAGCCTCGGCGTCGACGGCTTCCGCATCGACGCCGCCAAGCACATGGCCACCGAGGACGTCCACGCGATCCTCGACGGCCTGCCCGCCGGGACCGCAGTGATGCAGGAGGTGATCCGCGGCTCCAACGAGCCCATCCAGCCCGCCGAGTACCTGCCCAACGGCCAGGTGTACGAGTTCACGTTCGGCAAGGAGCTCAAGGGCGTGGTCGCGGGCTCGCCGGGGCTCGCGCTGACGTTCGGCGAGGCCACCGCGCGCTACGTGCCGTCGCAGGACGCCGTCGTGTTCGTCGAGAACCACGACACCGAGCGCAACGGCTCGACGCTGAGCTACAAGGACGGCGCCGACGACGCGCTCGCGAACGTCGTGATGCTCGCGGGCGCGTACGGGACGCCGCAGGTGTACTCGGGCTACGCGTTCAACGACCGCGACGCCGGCCCGGCGCAGGACTCCGCGGGCCGTGTGCTGGATGCCGCGTGCCCCGCGGACCCGGCGCCGGCCGGCGTCGCCGAACCCGGCGCGTGGCTTTGCCAGCACCGGTGGCCGCAGGTCGCGGGCATGGTGGGCTGGCGGGGTGTCGTGGGCACGGCGCCGGTCGTCGACGCTTGGAGCGAGGGCGACGCTCTCGCGCTCGGACGCGGCAAGCGGGGCTTCGTCGTCGTGAACTTCGGCGACGAGCCGCTGCGCGCCACGCTGGCCACGTCACTGCCCGACGGCGACTACTGCGACGTGCTCGTGCCGAGCCGGGGCGACGAGTGCACCGCCTCCACCGTGCGCGACGGCCACGTGGCAGTGGTCCTCCAGCCGCGCTCCGCGCAGGCCTGGGACGTAGCGCACCGCCACTAAGCCACCACTCCCGTCGCTGCGCGGATGGATGCGGCGGATGTGCCCGTCACGGGCGCGTCCGCCGCATCCATCGCCGCATTCACGCGTCAGGCGCGCAGCCACACCGTCGCATCAGACGGCACGACGAGGGTGCCGTCGTCGTCCGCCACCACGTCCAGGGACGCGATCAGCACCTCCGACGCGGGCACGACGACGGGGTCGGCGCCGAGGTTCGCGAACACCCGCACACCGCGGTTCTCGAACGCGATGACGTCGTCGCCCGCGTCCACCCAGGCCAGCCCGCCCGAGCCGAGCAGCTCAGCCTTGCGGATGGCCAGCGCGGCGCGGTACGTCTCGTAGGTCGATCCCGCGACCCCGCGCTGCGCGTCGGCCGCGTACGCCGCCCACGACGACGGCTGCGGCAGCCACGTCGCGCCCGTGGGGGAGAACCCGAAGCCGGGCTCGCCCGCCGCCCACGGCAGCGGCACGCGGCAGCCGTCGCGGCCGCGCTCGGCGCCGCCGGTGCGGAAGAACGCCGGGTCCTGGCGCAGGTCGTCGGGCAGCGCGGTGTGGTCGGGCAGGCCCAGCTCCTCGCCCTGGTACAGGTACGCCGAGCCCGGCAGGCCCAGCATCAGCAGCGACGCGGCGCGCGCGCGACGCAGGCCCAGCTCCTCGTCGGGCTGCTCGTCGCCGTGGCCGATGCCGTTGGGACGCGAGCCGGGCGTCGACAGGCCGAGGCGCGACGCGTGGCGCACGACGTCGTGGTTGGACAGCACCCAGGTGGTCGGGGCGCCCACCGAGTCGGCGGTCTCGTACGACGCCGCGATCACCTCGCGCAGCGACGGCGCGTGCCAGCGCGTCGCCAGGAACGCGAAGTTGAAGGCCTGCTGCATCTCGTCGGGCCGCACGTAGCGGGCCAACCGCGACAGCGGCTCCACCCACGCCTCGGCGACGAGCGCGCGGTCTCCGTCGTAGTCCGCGAGCACCTTGTTCCAGGCGCGGTAGATCTCGTGCACGCCGTCCTGGTCGAACATGGGTCCCTGGTTGCCGGCACCGGTGACCTCGTCGGCGCGGTCGACGACGGCCGCGTGGTCCTCGCCGCGGTGCTCGCCGGCCGTGTCGTGGCCCTCGTCGGAGCCCTCGATCATCGAGACGTGGCCGTCCCAGTCGGGCAGGCCCGGCTGCTTGACCATGCCGTGCGCGACGTCGATCCGGAACCCGTCGACCCCGCGGTCCAGCCAGAAGCGCAGCACGGCCTCGAACTCGGCGTGCACGTCGGGGTGCTCCCAGTTGAGGTCCGGCTGGCGCGAGTCGAACAGGTGCAGGTACCACTGCCCGTCGGGGACGCGCGTCCAGGCCGGGCCGCCGAAGATCGACTGCCAGTTGTTGGGGGGCAGCTCGCCGGTCTCGCCGTTGCCCTCGCGGAAGTGGTATCGGTCGCGTGCGGCGGATCCGGGCGCCGCGGCCATCGCTTCGACGAACCACGCGTGCTCGTCGGACGTGTGGTTGGGCACCAGGTCGACGATCACGCGCATGCCCCGCGCGTGCGCGCCGGCGAGCATCTCGTCGAAGTCCGCGAGGGTGCCGAACAGCGGGTCGACGTCGCGGTAGTCGGACACGTCGTAGCCGGCGTCGGCCTGCGGCGAGCGGTAGAAGGGGGAGAGCCAGACCGCGTCGACGCCCAGCTCGGCCAGGTGCCCGAGGCGCGAGGTGATGCCCGGGATATCCCCGATCCCGTCACCCGAGCCGTCCGCGAAGGACCGCGGGTACACCTGGTAGATCACGGCGTCCCGCCACCACTCGCCGTCAGGCGAGCCCGGCGCGTGGACGAACGAGGTGCGGGTGTCGAGCGTGGTCACGTGGGCATGCCTCTTTCACGGGTGGGGCGAGGGGTTGCGCGTCGGCGCGCCACGCCGCACCCGTGGGCGGGCGCGGCGGAAAGGGGGTGGAGTCAGCGTACGGCGGGTTGCGGGATGGCCCCGACCTGGGCCGGTGTGACGGGCGCGGCGCCCGTCGAGCCGCGCACGATGAGCTCGGGGTGGAACTTGAGCTCGATGCGCGACGCCGGCTGGCCGTTGATCTCGGCGACGAGCGCCGACACGGCCGCGTGGCCCATTGCCAGCACGGGCTGGCGCACTGTGGTCAGCGGCGGGTCGGTGAACGCGATCAGCGGTGAGTCGTCGAAGCCGACCACCGACAGGTCGCGCGGCACGTCGAGCCCCCGCGAGCGCGCCGCCCGGATGGCGCCGAGCGCCATGAGGTCGGATCCGCAGACGATCGCGGTGTGCCCCGACTCGATCAGCTCGAGCGCGGCGGCCTGCCCGCCCTCGACCGTGAACAGCGTGGTCACGACGTGTCCGCTGGGGTCGTCGATGCCCAGATCACGGGCCAGGTGCGCGACGAACGCGTCGCGCTTGCGGGCCGCGGGGATGAAGCGGTCCGGGCCGATCGCGAGGCCGATGTTGCGGTGGCCGAGCGACACCAGGTGCCGGAACGCGAGGTCGAGCGCGTTCTCGTCGTCGGTGGAGATCGAGGGCGCGTCCACGCCTTCCGCGTGCCCGTTGACCATGACCACGGGCATCCCGCGGCTGCGCAGGCGGTGGTAGCGGTCGCGGCTCGCTGACGTGTCGGCGTGCAGGCCCGAGACGAACACGATGCCGGCGACGCCGTGCTCGAGCAGCATCTCGACGTACTGGTCCTCGGTGGTGCCGCCGGGCGACTGCGTGCACAGCAGGGGCGTGTAGCCGCGCTCGGTGAGCATGGTCTCGATGACCTGTGCGAACGCGGGGAACACCGGGTTGGCGAGTTCGGGGACGACGAGCCCGACGAGGCCGGCGGACCGCGTGCGCAGCTTCTCGGGCCGCTCGTAGCCGAGCACGTCGAGCGCGGCGAGCACAGCCTGCCGAGCCTGGGCCGACACGCCGTGCTTGCCATTCAGGACGCGCGAGACCGTCGCGGTGGAGACTCCGGCCTGCTCCGCGAGGTCCGTCAGACGGGTACGCACGGGGGGCAGCGTAGGGGACACAGGACCTCCTCGTCCTCGGCCGTTCGGGGGGTCCGAACCGGCTGGCTCGCGTGAGTTGGACACGTGCCTGAAACCGATGCCTGAAAGTTACCGTAACGACTTGCAAGGGCCGTTGCAACGGCGTTAGCGTCGTGACATCAGGCCAACGTCGGCGGGCACCTCGCCGACGAGGGCACTTCTCTCACCGACCCAGGAGAACACGACGATGCGACGGAGCATCCCGGCCCTTGCGGCCGCACTCGGCCTCGCCCTGACCCTCACCGCCTGCTCGAGCGGCTCCGACGAGCCCTCGGGTGACACCACCACCGCGGCACCCCCCAAGCTCACCGGCACGCTGACCATGTGGGTCGACGAGACTCGCATCGACGTCATGAAGCCGATCGTGGACGAGTTCCAGACCGAGACCGGCGTGAAGGTCGACCTCGTCCAGAAGGTGTCGGGCGACATCCGCACCGACTTCGTCTCCCAGGTCCCCACGGGCCAGGGCCCCGACGTCATCATCGGCGCGCACGACTGGACCGGCGAGTTCGTCAACAACGGCGTCGTCGCCCCGGTCGAGCTCGGCGACAAGGCCGACGGCTTCGCGACCTCCGCGGTCCAGGCATTCACGTTCGACGGCAAGCTCTACGGCGTGCCCTACGCGATCGAGAACATCGCGCTCGTCCGCAACAACGCGCTCGTCAAGGAGACCAAGGCGACGACGTTCGACGACCTGGTCGCCGAGGGCAAGGCCGCCGGCAAGAAGTACTCGGTCCTCATCCAGCAGGGCGACCAGGGTGACGCGTACCACCTGTACCCGCTGCAGACCTCGTTCGACGCCCCGATCTTCAAGCAGGACGGCACCGGCTCGTACACCAACGAGCTCGGCCTCGGCGGCGCGCAGGGCGACAAGTTCGCGCTCTACCTGGCCAAGCTGGGCCAGGAGAAGGTCCTCGACCCCGCGATCGGCGGCGACCAGGCCAAGGAGGCCTTCGTGGCCGGCGAGGCGCCGTACATGGTGACCGGCCCCTGGTACACCACCGAGTTCACCAAGGCTGGCATGGACGTCTCGGTCCTGCCGGTCCCGAGCGCGGGTGGCGCCGAGGCCAAGCCGTTCGTCGGCGTCCAGGGCGCGTTCATCTCGGCCAAGTCGAAGAACCCCGTGCTCGCCAACGAGTTCGTCACCAACTTCCTCACCACCGAGAAGGTGCAGACCGAGCTCTACCAGGCCGGCGGCCGCCTCCCGGCGCTGAAGGCCTCCGCTGAGAAGGTCGACGACCCGATCCTCAAGGGCTTCAACGAGGCCGGCGCCACCGGCGCCCCGATGCCGTCGATCCCCGAGATGGGCGCGATGTGGCAGTTCTGGGGCACCACGCAGGTGCAGATCATCTCCGGCCAGGCGACTGCCCCCGCGCAGGCCTGGACCACGATGGTCACCAACATGCAGGCCGCGATCGACGCCGCGTGACCCCCTCGGCCCCCCCCCCCCCCCCCCCCCCCCCGGGGGGGGGGCGTATGACGATACAAGTCAGAGAGTACGCGTACGCAGTCAATCAATTGCGCGAGGAGGAGTCATGACACACACACACAC
>JAEWOA010000044.1 GCA_023461115.1 Actinomycetes bacterium | reverse complement strand
CGGGGATCTGTTGGTGGTGCTGCGTGAGGCGGCCCAGGCGAGGTCGGACGTGTGGGTGGAGCTCGTTGGGCCGACCGGCAAGCCCGAGCGCCGGCTGCTGCGGCCGTTGCGCGTGGACGGCGGCCGCCTGCGCGCCGCTGACCTGGTGCGCGAGTCCGAGTTGTCGGTCGCGGTGCACCGGATCGCGTCCGTGGCCTGGGCCGCGCTGCCCGCGCACGACTGAGGCTCGAGAAGAACCGTCGAAGGAGAACGCGTGCCCAACGGACCGCTCATCGTCCAGAGCGACAAGACGCTGCTGCTCGAGGTCGACCATGACCAGGCCGACGCCTGCCGCCGGGCCATCGCGCCGTTCGCGGAGCTCGAGCGCGCCCCCGAGCACGTGCACACCTACCGTCTGACCCCGCTGGGCCTGTGGAACGCGCGGGCCGCGGGGCACGACGCCGAGCAGGTGGTCGACGTCCTGCTGGAGTACAGCCGCTACCCGGTGCCGCACGCGCTGCTGGTGGACGTCGCGGAGACGATGGCGCGCTACGGGCGCCTGCAGCTGGTGCAGGACCCGGTGCACGGGCTGGTCCTGCACTCGCTGGACGCCGCGGTGCTCGCGGAGGTCGTGCGCTCCAAGCGGACCGCGGGGCTGCTGGGGGCGCGCCTCGACGAGACCGACGTCGTCGTGCACCCCTCCGAGCGCGGCCACCTCAAGCAGGTGCTGCTCAAGCTCGGCTGGCCCGCGGAGGACCTGGCCGGGTACGTCGACGGCGAGGCGCACGCCATCGAGCTCCGGCAGGACGGCTGGTCGCTGCGGCCGTACCAGCAGCAGGCCGTGGACGGGTTCTGGCACGGCGGCTCGGGTGTCGTCGTGCTCCCGTGTGGTGCGGGCAAGACGATCGTCGGGGCCGGGGCGATGGCCAAGAGCTCCACGACGACGCTGATCCTCGTCACCAACACGGTGTCCGCGCGGCAGTGGCGCGACGAGCTGGTCAAGCGCACCTCGCTGACGGAGGACGAGATCGGCGAGTACTCGGGCGCCCGCAAGGAGATCCGCCCCGTCACGATCGCCACCTACCAGGTGCTCACCACCAAGCGCGGCGGCGTCTACAGCCACCTGGAGCTGCTGGACGCGCGCGACTGGGGCCTCGTCGTGTACGACGAGGTGCACCTGCTCCCGGCGCCGATCTTCCGCATGACCGCGGACCTGCAGGCGCGCCGCCGCCTGGGCCTGACGGCCACGCTGGTGCGCGAGGACGGGCGTGAGGACGAGGTGTTCTCCCTGATCGGGCCCAAGCGGTTCGACGCGCCGTGGAAGGACATCGAGGCGCAGGGGTACATCGCGCCCGCGGACTGCGTGGAGGTGCGGCTCACGCTGCCCGACGACGAGCGCATGGCCTACGCCACCGCCGAGCCCGAGGAGAAGTACCGGCTCGCCGCCACCGCGGCGGGGAAGAATCGGGTGGTCGAGACGCTGATCGCCAAGCATGCGGGTGAGCCGACGCTCGTCATCGGGCAGTACCTGGATCAGCTCCACGAGCTCGCCGAGCACCTGGACGCGGACCTCATCACCGGGGAGACGACGGTCAGCGAGCGACAGCGGCTGTTCGACGCGTTCCGCCACGGCGAGATCTCCAAGCTCGTCGTCTCCAAGGTCGCGAACTTCTCGATCGACCTGCCCGAGGCGTCGGTGGCCATCCAGGTCTCGGGCTCGTTCGGGTCGCGGCAGGAGGAGGCGCAGCGGTTGGGGCGGATCATGCGGCCCAAGGCGTCGGGCAAGACCGCGCACTTCTACACGGTCGTCGCGCGGGACACGGTCGACCAGGAGTTCGCGGCCCACCGCCAGCGTTTCCTGGCCGAGCAGGGCTACGCGTACACGATCACCGACGCCGAAGACCTCAACCCCACCCCATAACCCTTGTGGTGAGCGTGCACTCCAGCCGCGAGCGTGCACTCCAGCCGCGAGCGTGCACTCCAGCCGTGAGCGTGCACTCCAGCCGAGACGCGCGCTCCGAGTAGCGTGCGCGGGTGCCGTCCTACCGAGCCCGCGCGTTCGTCGGGCTCCTACGCCCGGGTGTCGCGGCACCCGATGTGCTGCCGCGCGCGGCTGACGTCGCGCGCGAACTGACCGACCTCGAGGCGGCGGACATCGAGGTGGTGCGGGGTCGGGCGCGGATCACCGTGCGCTATCAGGCCGCCGACGACCAGAGCGCCCGGACCGTCGGCTGGGCAGTGCTGCACCGACTCGACGAGCTCGCGGAGATCGAGGGTCGCGCAGTCACCAGGCGGTTCGGCAACCGCTGGTATCCCTTGCGCTGAAGTGCACGCTCACGGCTGGAGCGCGCGCTCACGGCTGAAGTGCACGCTCACGGCTGAAGTGCACGCTCACGGCTGAAGTGCACGCTCACGGCTGAAGTGCACGCTCACGGCTGGAGTGCACGCTCACGGCTGGAGTGCACGCTCGCGGGAGTGGGTGGGCGGTATGCGTTCGACCTGAGGGCGGGCGTCTGTGCACCATGGGGCCGTGTCTGGGTCGGTGAAGGTGCAAGGTGTCGCGGCGGGGTACGGGGATAGGGAGCTGTTCTCGGGGGTGGACCTGGTGGTCGCGCCCGGCGACGTCGTCGGGCTCGTCGGGCCCAACGGCGCCGGGAAGTCGACGTTGCTGCACATCCTGGCGGGCCTTCGCGCACCCGAGCAGGGGCGCGTCCAGGTGGCCCCGAGCGACGCCGCGGTCGGGCTGCTCGCGCAGGAGGTCGAGCGGCGCGCCGACGAGACCGTCGAGCAGCATCTGACCAGGCGCACTGGCGTGGCGGACGCCGCGCAGGCTATGGACGACGCCGCGACCGCGCTCGCCGCGGGCCGCGACGGCGCCGACGACGAGTACGCGCACGCGCTCGAGCACTGGCTGGCCCTGGGCGGCGCGGACCTGGACGCGCGGATCGGGTCGGTGGCCGCGGACCTCGCGCTCGACGTCGACCTCGGCCTCCCCATGACGGCGCTGTCCGGCGGGCAGGCCGCGCGAGTCGGCCTCGCGGCCCTGCTGCTGTCCCGCTTCGACGTGTACCTGCTCGACGAGCCCACCAACGACCTCGACGCCGACGGTCTGCGCCGCCTGGAGGAGTTCGTCGCGCAGGCGAGCGCGCCGATCGTCGTCGTGAGCCACGACCGCGAGTTCCTGGCGCGCACGGTCACGTCCGTCGTCGAGATCGACCGCAGCCTGCGGCAGGTGCTCGTCTACGGCGGCTCGTACGACGCGTACCTCGACGAGCGCTCCATCACCCGCGCCCGCGCCCGCGAGGCGTACGACGACTACGCCGCCAAGCTCTCCACGCTCCAGGAGCGCGCACGGCGGCAGCGCGCGTGGATGGAGAAGGGGGTGCGCAACGCGCGCCGCAAGGCCACGGACCCCGACAAGCACGTCAAGCACTTCCGTGGCGAGACGTCCGAGAAGCAGGCGGCAAAGGCCCGGCAGACGGACCGCGCGATCGAACGGCTGGACGAGGTGGTCGAGCCGCGCAAGGAGTGGAAGCTCCAGATGAGCATCGGCACGGCGCCGCGGTCCGGCGACGTCGTCGCGACCGCCCGCGCGGCGGTCGCGCGGCGCGGGGAGTTCACGCTCGGCCCGGTCGACCTCCAGTTGGACCGGCAGGACCGGGTCGCGGTCACAGGGCCGAACGGCTCGGGCAAGACGACGCTGCTGGCGCTCCTGTTGGGCCGCCTGGCGCCCGTGGCGGGGTCGGCCGGCCCGGGGGCGGGCGTGCTGGTCGGGGAGGTCGACCAGGCGCGTGCGCTGTTCGAGGGCGCCGAGCCGCTCGGTGAGGCTTTCGCGCGGCAGGTCCCCGAGTGGCCGACCGCCGACGTGCGCACGCTCCTGGCCAAGTTCGGCCTCGCGGGGCATCAGGTGCTGCGGCCCGCGGCCTCGCTGTCCCCCGGCGAGCGCACGCGCGCCGCGCTCGCGTTGCTGCAGGCCAGAGGCGTCAACCTGCTGGTGCTCGACGAGCCGACGAACCACCTGGACCTGCCCGCGATCGAGCAGTTGGAGCAGGCGATGGACTCGTACGACGGCACGATCCTGCTGGTCACGCACGACCGCCGGATGCTGGAGACCGTCCGGCTGACGCGCCGCTGGCACGTCGAGGACGGCCAGGTCACGGAGGTCGAGCCCGACGAGTCCCGCTGAGCTACCGGCGGCCGAGCGCGCTCGACGAGCTCACGCGCCAGCCATCCGGCGGGGCTACGCGGGTACGGACGCCGCCTCGTGCACGCGGGCCAGGAACGCCGCGGCCAGGGTCTCGCCGAGCGCCGCGGTCGCGTCGTCGTGCTCGTCGAAGTCCGCCATGAGCGCCTCGACGTCGAGCTCGTCGTGCGTGCGCGCCCACCCACGGAACACGTCCGCGCCCACCTCGGGGTGGAACTGGATGCCCCAGGCCGAGCCCACGCGGAACGCCTGGTAGGGGTACTGGTTGGACGACGCGAGCCACACGGCCCCGGCGGGCAGCTCGACCACAGCGTCGGAGTGCATCGTCGGGACCGCGGAACGTCCGCGCTTGCCCAACGGGCCCGCGATCGGCCCGACCAGCGCGTCGTCGCACGCCTCGGGCCGCCAGAACACGTCGACCACGCCGGCCTCGATCCCCGGAGGCGCCGCGACCTGCACGCGGCCACCGCGCGCGACCGCCAGGAGCTGCGCGCCCAGGCAGATCGCGAGCGTCGGCACGCCGGCCCGGGAGGCGTCCGCGAGCAGCGAGCGCAGCGCCGGCAACCAGGGGGAGCCCGCGTCGTCGTACGCGTTCGCGTGCCCGCCGAGCACGACGAGCCCGTCGCCGATCTCGTCGAGCGCGGGCACGGGCGCACCCTCGTCGAGCCGGACGACGGTGAGCGCGGCGTCGGCGAGCCAGCCCGCGAGGCGGTCGGCCGGGACGTCGGGGGAGTTCTGCACGACGGTGAGGCGCACGGTCACGTTTCGACGGTACCCGGGCAGGCGTCCAGACGAGAAAACGCGACCACCCACCGGTCGTCGCCCACCGCGCGGAAGCCGGAGCGCAGATTCAGCGCGTTCCCAGGAAACTGCCAGACATCGGGGGCACGATCGAGCCATGACCGATCCCGAGGCGCGCCTGCTGGTCGTCGACGACGAGCCCAACATCCGCGAGCTGCTGGCCACGAGCCTGCGCTTCGCGGGCTTCGAGGTGCACGCCGCCGCGGACGGCAACCAGGCGCTGCGGCTGGCCCGCGAGGTCGATCCCGACCTGCTGGTGCTGGACGTGATGCTGCCAGACATGGACGGGTTCACCGTGACGCGCCGCCTCCGGGAGAAGGGCCAGCACATGCCGGTCCTGTTCCTCACCGCGCGCGACGACACCGCCGACAAGGTCCAGGGACTCACGGTCGGCGGCGACGACTATGTCACCAAGCCGTTCAGCCTGGAAGAGGTGGTCGCCCGGATCCGCGCGATCCTGCGCCGCACCGCGTCGCTGCCCGACGACGAGGCGAACGTCCTGCGCTACGCGGACCTCGAGCTCGACGACGACTCGCACGAGGTGCACCGCGGGGGCCACGAGATCGACCTGTCCCCCACCGAGTTCAAGCTCCTGCGGTACCTCATGCTCAACGCGGGCCGCGTGCTGTCCAAGACGCAGATCCTCGACCACGTCTGGCAGTACGACTGGGGCGGCGACGCCAACATCGTCGAGTCGTACATCTCCTACCTGCGCCGCAAGATCGACTCGATCGAGGGACCGGACGGCGAGAGGCTGCCGCCCCTGATCCACACCAAGCGCGGCGTCGGCTACCTGCTGCGGTCGTCGTGACGAGACTGCGCCGCTGGTGGTCGGGCGTCCCGCTGGTCGGGCGCCTCGTCGGCATCATCGCGACCCTGCTGGCCGCGGGCCTGATCCTGGCGGGCGTCACCGCGAGCACCCTGCTGGAGAGCACGCTCGTCGAGCAGGTGGACGACAAGCTGACCACCGAGGGCCATTCGCTTGCGCAGGCCTCGCTCAACTCGCCCGCCCGCGGCCAGGGGCACCTGCCCACCGACTACTACGGGCGCGTGACCGTGGACGGGCAGTCCGAGGTGCTGTTCGCGCCGCGCTACCAGACGCTCGACGAGCTGGGCATCCCGGTGCTCCCGGTGCTGACCCCGCGCGAGGCGTACAGCCGCGCCGGCGCGCCGTTCACGGTGACGTCGTCGCGGGGCGGCGCCGGGTGGCGCGCGGTGGTCTTCCCCGTGGCGCGCACCGACGGGTACGTCACCATCGCGCTGCCGCTCGACGACGTCGCGGAGACCGTGTCGTCGATGACCTGGGTGCTGGTGGGCTCGGGGATCGCGATCGTGCTGATCGGCGGCGCTGCCGGCTGGTGGGCGGTGCGGCGCTCGCTACGGCCGTTGCGCGAGATCGAGACCACTGCCGCGGCGATCGCCGAGGGCGACTTGTCCCAACGCATCCCCGCGGCGCCGCCGTCCACCGAGGTCGGGCGCCTCGGCCTGGCGCTCAACGGCATGCTCGCGCAGATCGAGCGGGCCTTCGACGTGCGGGCCGCGTCCGAGGCGCGCATGCGCCGCTTCGTCGCGGACGCGTCGCACGAGCTGCGCACCCCGCTCGCGACGATCCGCGGGTACGGCGAGCTGTACCGCATGGGCGCGCTGACGACGAAGGACCAGCTCGACGACACCATGGGCCGCATCGAGGGATCGGCCACCCGGATGGGCGGGCTCGTGGAGGACCTGCTCTCCCTCGCGCGGCTCGACGAACGGCGCCCGCTGCGCCGCGACGCCGTCGACCTCACGGTGCTGGCCGGGGACGCGGTCAGCGACCTGCACGCGCTGGACCCCGACCGCCGGGTCACGCTGGCGCCCCTGGGCGCCGCGGTCGGCCCCACCCTGGTCGCGGGCGACGAGCCCCGGCTGCGCCAGATCGTCGCCAACCTCGTCGGGAACGTGCAGGCGCACACGCCTGCGGGCACACCGGTCGAGGTGGTCGTCGGGCTCGAGGAACGCCCCGACGAGTCGGTGTGGGGCGTGCTCGAGGTCCAGGACCACGGGCCCGGCATCGACCCCGAGCACGCCGCGCGCGTGTTCGAGCGGTTCTACCGCGTGGACGCCTCGCGCGGACGGGGCGCCGGCGGGGGCGCCGGCCTGGGCATGGCGATCGTCGCGGCGATCGTCGAGGCGCATTCTGGTGAGGTGGGCATCCGGCAGACCGAGGGCGGGGGCACGACCGTGCGGGTCGCGATCCCGGCCAGCCCGGAACGGTTCGAACCGCCCACACCCGTCCACGCGCAGGGCTACGATGGCGCGTCCCCGTCGTCTTCGTGAGGTTGGTCCATGGGCGTCGTAGACGCGCCGGCGTGGCTGTTGCCGGCTTTCGTCCGGAATGTCGCGGGGGCCGGTGCGACCGCCTCCCCTGACGAGATCCGGGCCGCGGGCGAGCGGCTCGTCGCCCGCTGGACCTCACCCGGACGGGAGTTCCACAACCTCAAGCACCTGATCGACGTGCTCATGCGCGTCGACGAGCTCGACGAGGAGACGCACGAGCCGGACCTGGTGCGGCTGGCCGCCTGGTTCCACGGCGCGGTGTTCGACTCCGCGGACCGCAAGGCGTACGCGAACAAGGGTGGCGAGGACGAGGTCGCGAGCGCGGCGGTGGCGTACGAGGAGCTCGTCGCGCTCGGAGTCACCGAGCCGACCGCAGCGCGCGTGCGGCACCTGGTGGCTGCACTCGTACGGCACAGCCCTGACGCCAGCGACTTCGACTGCGCGGTGCTGTGCGACGCGGACCTCGCGATCCTGGCCGCCGAGCCGCAGCGCTACAAGGCGTACCTGCGCGATGTACGCGCCGAGTACGCGCACCTGCCTGTCGAGGACTACGTGCGGGCGCGCGTGCGCATCCTGCACAAGCTCCTGGCGCGGCCCACCCTGTTCTCCTCCCCCCTCGGCGCCGGGTGGGAGGAGCCCGCCCGCCAGAACGTGTCCGCCGAACTCCAGCGGTTGGAGAAGGAGCAGGCCAAGTTCGACGAGGCCGCGCCCAGTGCCGCCGCACCCGACGAGGCAGCACCCGACGAGGCAGCTCCCGACGAGGCAGCACCCGACGAGGCAGCACCCGACGAGGCGGCGCCCGACGCCCGTGGCGCTCAGTGAGCCGGTAGTCGCCGTGGCGATCCTGGTCGACGAGGCCCGTTGGCCCCGGCACGGCCGGCTGTGGGGGCACTTGGTGAGCGACTCGTCGCTCGACGAGCTGCACGCCTTCGCGCGCGCGGCCGGCGTCCCCGAGCGCGCGTTCGACCTGGACCACTACGACGTCCCCGACGAGCTGCACGACGCGCTGGTCTCCGCCGGCGCCGTCCCGGTGTCTGCCGGCGAGCTCATCCGCCGCCTCCGCGCCAGCGGCCTCCGCATCCCCGCCCACTCCCGCCCCTAACTGTACTGCCCAGGCAGGTTGGTCAATCGTGTGATGGGCGGGACCTTGCCGATGGCTGAGTGGGGCCGGTGGTGGTTGTACTCGTGAAGCCATCCTGGCAGGGCTTTGCGCCGGGCGGTCTCGGACTTGTAGTGCGCGGCGTAGGCCCAGCCTGCGGCCATGGTGCGGTGGAAGCGCTCGATCTTGCCGTTCGTCTGCGGCCGGTAGGGGCGGGTCTTCTTCACGGCGATCTGCAGCTCGGCGCAGGCGTCACGCCAGGCGTGGGACTTGTAGGCCGACCCGTTGTCGGACAGCACCCGCTCGACGATCACGCCGCGGGCGGCGAACCAGGACACCGCGCGGCGCAGCACGCCCACGGCGGTGGCCGCGGTCTCGTCGTCGTGGATCTCGGCATAGGCGACCCGGGAGTGATCATCGATCACGGTGTGCACGAACGCGGTGCCCATCTTCGGGTTGTGCCAGGCGTTCTTGGGCTTGCCGGGCGTCGCTGAGCGGTGCCGGTCGCCTTGAGCCCGGCCGACGAACCGCCACCCGCCGCCGTCGGGGATGTTGCCGAGCTTCTTCACATCGACGTGGATCATCGCGCCGGGGTGCTCGTGCTCGTAGCGGCGGATCGGCTCGCCGGTGCGCACATCGACGTGCGAGAGCCGGTTCAGGCGGCAGCGGGTCAGCACCGCGTGCACGGTCGAGGCCGGCATCCCCAGCCGGGCGCCTATCGCGATCGGCGACAGCCGCTTCTTCCAGCGCAGGTGCACGACCTGACGGACCCGGTGCGCCGGGGTGCGGTTCGCGACCCGGTGCGGACGGCTGGACCTGTCACCCATCCCGGCCTCGCCCATCGCGCGGTAGCGCTCGGCCCACCTCTTGGCGGTCGGCCAGGCGACGTCATAGCGGTGGGCCGCGACCGCGACCGGCCAACCCTCCTCGACGATCAGACGCGCCAGGCGCAACCGGGCGCGCGGGGTCAGGGCGGCGTTAGCGTGAGACACGAAGACCTCCAGGTCATGGAACGGAACCTCAGCAGCTCCACTCCACGACCGGAGGTCTTCGCCGTCCACGACCGCTAACGCGTGTCGTCACACTCCCTCAACCAACGTCCCTGGGCAGTACACCTAACCCCCTCCCTAACCCCTCCCCCTCCCCCTCCCCTCCCCCCCTGCACGCCCCATGCCCGCCGACTTCGTCGGAGAACGCCCACATCGTCGGAGATCTCCGACGAACTCGACCTTCTCCGACGAACTCGGCGGGGTGGGGTGGGGGTGGGGACGCGAGGGGTGGGGAGGGCGGGGGCGGGATTACGCTGCGGGTATGGCTCTGCGCACGCTTGACCAGTCGCACAAGCTCCGGGACGTCCTCTACGAGATCCGGGGGTCGGCGCTCGACGAGGCCGCGCGCCTCGAGGCCGAGGGCTACTCGGTGCTCAAGCTCAACACCGGCAACCCAGCGGCGTTCGGCTTCGACGCGCCGCACCAGATCGTGCGGGACATGATCGCGGCGATCCCGTCGGCGCACGGGTACTCCGAGAGCCGCGGCATCCTGTCCGCGCGCCGCGCCGTGGTCACGCGGTACGAGATGGAGCCGGGCTTCCCGGCGTTCGACGTCGACGACGTGTACCTGGGCAACGGCGTGTCCGAGCTGATCACCATGGTCATGCAGGCGCTTCTCGACGAGGGCGACGAGGTCCTCATCCCGTCCCCGGACTACCCGTTGTGGACCGCGATGACGTCGCTGTCCGACGGCAAGCCGGTGCACTACCGGTGCGACGAGAACCACGGCTGGGAGCCGGACCTCGAGCACATCGAGTCGCTCATCACACCCCGCACCAAGGCGATCGTCGTCATCAACCCCAACAACCCGACGGGCGCGGTGTACTCGCGTGAGGTGCTGGAGGGGATCGCGCGGATCGCGCGCGAGCACTCGCTGCTGGTGCTGTCCGACGAGATCTACGACCGCATCCTGTTCGACGGCGCGGTCCACACCCCCTTCGCCACCGTGGCGCCGGACCTGCTGGTCCTCACGTTCAACGGCCTGTCCAAGACCTACCGCGTCGCGGGCTTCCGGTCCGGCTGGCTCGTCATCACCGGCCCGCGCGACCACGCGAAGGGCTTCCTCGAGGGCATCACGCTGCTGGCCTCGACGCGACTGTGCCCCAACGTGCCCGCGCAGCACGCGGTGCAGGCCGCGCTGGGTGGAGTGCAGTCGATCGAGGGGCTGATCGCGCCCGGCGGCCGGCTGCACGAGCAGCGCGAGGTGGCCTGGTCCGGGTTGGTCAAGATCCCCGGCGTCGAGTGCGTGAAGCCGGACGGCGCGCTGTACCTGTTCCCGCGCCTGGATCCCGAGGTCCACGAGATCCACGACGACAGCAAGTTCGTCTACGACCTGCTGGTCAGCGAGCACATCCTGCTGGTCCAGGGCACGGGCTTTAACTGGCCGGCCCACGACCACTTCCGCATCGTGACGCTCCCGGAAGCCCGCGTCCTAGCGGACGCAGTAGAACGCCTAGGCAACTTCCTGTCGTCGTACCGCCAGTAGCCCCGCGACGGCGCGCAGGGCGACGACGACCACCGCGCCCAGCACCACCCCGACGGTCCCGGCGATCACGTCGTCAACGGTTGACGCGCGACCCCATCCGAGCACGAACTGCAGCACCTCGATCGCGGTGACGATGCCCAGCCCGACGATCGCAGACCGCCCCACGCCCCAGCCGAATCGCGCCGCGAGCAGCACTCCGGCAGGCAGGAACAGAACGACGTTCCCGCCGACCTGCGCCACGACGACCTCCGGCGAGACCGCGTCACTCCAGTCGTCGAAGGGCACGAGGTCGAGCGCTCGCGCTTGCCACCCGGCCCCTGGCGAGAGCGTGACGAGCGCGACGCACAGGCCCCAGACGACGAGCAGCGCCTCACCCACCGACCGCAGCACGGCACTCCGGCTGATCTCCGTCTTGCGATGCGCCCAGAAACCGAGGAACGAGCCGGCGCCGACCACGAGGCCCACAACCAGACCGATCGGCAACAGCTCGCCAAAGCTCCGCCAGAGCTGTGTCACGGATACCTCGTCGTCCCCTTGCCGGTGAACGTCTGGCCACCGGTGTTCTGCGTCTTCACCCAGAGCACGAAGTGGTACTTGCCTTTCGACGTGCCGGTCCAGGTGCGAGTCTCGGTGAATCCGCACATGTACGCCTGATCGGGGTTGTACTCAGTCCAGCCGAACGTCGCCTTCTTCTCAAGCGTGATGTAGTACACCTCGCCCGGCGTCTTGCACGACATCGTCGACGTGATCGAGACGGAGCCTGACGACCTCTGCTCCCACTCACGCGAGGTCAACTGCGCCTTGAAGCTGGCGGTCCAGGTGAACGAGCCAGCCGCGAACGCCGGCTGGACACCGGCGAGCAAGAGCGCCGACGCCGCGGCGGCGACCGCCAGCATGCGCCGCCGCCAACGCGGCCGTGTCGCGACCGTCTGCAGCGGTACGTGATCCTCGAGGTGGTGCGAAGTCGTCATGCGGGCCCCCTGCATGGTGATGGTGGTGCCGGCCGCGACGCGACCACCAGCACCTTAGCGGCCGCACTGCCCGCTTTAGATGGGTTTGGGCAATCGACTCTCGTCCATGACGATGTCCTCGCCCAGGCGCGTGACGACGGGCACCTGCGTCTGGGGCACCGGCAATTCCGCGCACGCGAGGCACGACAACCGCCGAGATGGTGAGTTCGCACCCAACGGGTGAGTCCTAACTCCCCTTCTCGCGGCGAACTCACCAGGTCGGCGGGCGCCAGCCGAGCTCGGGGCGAGGGGCGAGCGTCAGCGAGCTGGGGAGGAGTGAGAGCAGGCGGTCGGGGAGGCGCGAGCCGCCGAGGTCCTCCATGACGACACGCGCGACCCGGTGGCCGGTCTCGACGAGGGCGTCGTGGCGGCGCTTCTCCGCCATCAACGCCGACTGATCGCCATACTTGACCCGTCCGTCGTACTCGACGAGGACGCGGAACTCCGGCCAGCCCCAGTCGGACCAGACCTCGCCAAGGTGCGTCCGCACGCGGATCTGGGTCGTCGGAACGGGCAGCCCGGCGCGGAGCGCGACGAACCTGCTCGCCGACTCTCCCGGTGACTCGGCGCCCTCGTCGGCGAGCGCGAGCACCGCGCGCACCCGGCCGATGTTCCGGGCCCCGCGGGCCTTGGCCGCACGATCCGCGAGCAGCTCTGGGTCGGCGCCCGCCGCGAACGCCGCGTCTGCGACGACCATTCCCTCGAGCGGCGGCAACGTCGCGACGCAGTCGAGGGTGGTCCGCGCGAGGCTCGTCACCCGCACGCCGGCGATCTCGACCACGTCGGACTCGTCGAGCCGGCCCACGTGCCGCGCCACCGCCCGGTCGCGCGCCCCTCCACCGGCGGCCCGCTGGAGCACGTGCGGCACGGTCGGGGTCCGCCACAGCGGCAGGCCCCACATCAGAGCGGCGCTGACGTGGGAGAACACGATGGGCGCCCGCGACCGACGGGCGAGTCCGGCGATCCGGGCGAGCGCTCGCAGCCGATCGGCGGCGTGGGGGTCACCATCGTCCAGGGCCGGCACGTACGTGCCCCGCAGCGGTCGCTCCCACTCGCCCGCACGTACTCGCGCCGCGATCAGCGCACGTCCGGTGGTGCCCCTGAGCACGACCTCGGGCAACCGCTCGACGGGCCGCGGTACGGGTGCTCCAGGTCGCCTACCCACACACGACACCCTGCCCGGCCCCCGCCCCAGGCGCCGCAAGTTATCCACACCCCCACCCACCCCACCCGCCGCGCCCGGGGCCCGCGCGACCCCATCCCGCGCCCCCCAACTCGGCCGAACAAGTGAGTCCGCATCCACCCAGTGAGTCCGGACGCACGATCTCGATGCAAACTCACCAGTTCGGCGGAGGGAAAGGTGAGAGGGCGGACCGGCTGGTGCCGGGCCGCCCTCTCTGGGACTAGCTAGCGGGTCAGAAGCCGCCGCCGAAGTCCTCGCCACCGCCCGGAGCGGCCGGGGCGGCCTTCTCCGGCTTGTCGGCGACGACGGCCTCGGTCGTGAGGAACAGCGCGGCGATCGACGCGGCGTTCTGCAGCGCGGAGCGCGTGACCTTCACCGGGTCGTTGACGCCCGCGGCGAGCAGGTCCTCGTAGACGTTCGTCGCCGCGTTGAGGCCGTGGCCGGTGGGAAGGTTGCGCACCTTCTCCGCCACGACGCCGCCCTCGAGACCGGCGTTGATCGCGATCTGCTTGAGCGGGGCCTCGATCGCGAGCTTCACGATCTGGGCGCCGGTGGCCTCGTCGCCCTCCAGCGACAGGCCCTCGAAGGCCGTCTTGCCGGCCTGGATGAGCGCGACGCCACCACCGGCGACGATGCCCTCCTCGACGGCAGCCTTCGCGTTGCGGACGGCGTCCTCGATGCGGTGCTTGCGCTCCTTGAGCTCGACCTCGGTGGCCGCGCCCGCCTTGATGACGGCCACGCCGCCGGCGAGCTTGGCGAGGCGCTCCTGCAGCTTCTCGCGGTCGTAGTCCGAGTCGGAGTTCTCGATCTCGGCGCGGATCTGGTTGACGCGGCCCTGGATCTGGGCGGCGTCGCCAGCACCCTCGACGATCGTGGTCTCGTCCTTCGTCACGACGATCTTGCGCGCCGTGCCGAGGACCTCGAGGCCCACCGTGTCGAGCTTGAGGCCGACGGTCTCGGAGACGACCTGGCCGCCGGTGAGGATGGCCATGTCCTGCAGCATCGCCTTGCGGCGGTCGCCGAAGCCGGGGGCCTTGACGGCGACCGACTTGAAGAGGCCACGGATCTTGTTCACGACGAGGGTCGCGAGGGCCTCACCCTCGACGTCCTCGGCCACGATGAAGAGCGGCTTGCCGGCCTGGATGACCTTCTCCAGCAGCGGCAGCAGGTCCTTGACGTTCGAGATCTTCGACTCGACGAGCAGGACGTACGCGTCCTCGAGGACCGCCTCCTGGCGCTCCGGGTCCGTGACGAAGTACGCCGACAGGAAGCCCTTGTCGAAGCGCATGCCCTCGGTGAGCTCGAGCTCGAGGCCCAGAGCGGAGGACTCCTCGACCGTGATGACGCCTTCCTTGCCCACCTTGTCGAGGGCCTCGGCGATGAGCTCGCCGATCGCGGTGTCACCGGCGGAGATGGCGGCCGTGGCGGCGATCTCCTCCTTGGTCTCGACCTCCTTGGCCTGCGCCAGGAGCTCGGCCGTGACGGCCTCGACGGCCTTCTCGATGCCCTTCTTCAGGGCGATCGGGTTGGCGCCGGCGGCGACGTTGCGCAGACCCTCGCGCACGAGCGCCTGGGCCAGGACGGTGGCGGTGGTGGTGCCGTCGCCCGCGACGTCGTCGGTCTTCTTGGCGACCTCCTTGACGAGCTCCGCGCCGATCTTCTCGTACGGGTCGTCGAGGTCGATCTCCTTGGCGATGGAGACGCCGTCGTTGGTGATCGTGGGGGCGCCCCACTTCTTGTCCAGGACGACGTTGCGGCCCTTCGGGCCGAGGGTGACCTTGACGGTGTCGGCGAGGACGTTCAGGCCCCGCTCGATGCCGCGGCGGGCCTCCTCGTTGAAGGCAATGATCTTGGCCATGGGGCTATCGATCCTTCACTGGGTTCGGGTGGCCGACGAGCGCCCGCGACGGACGACGACAGGCTGCCGCGGTCTCGTCCCGCGCGCCCGCCGTCTCACTCGGACGGCCTGAGGTACTTCTGTCACTCTCACTAGGAGAGTGCTAGCCCCATGATTAGCACTCGACCCCCCCGAGTGCAAGACGCGGGAGGGTCGAGTGGCGTGGCACGGCCTCGTGGGAGGGGCCCCGCGGCCTCGTGCGAGGCCGCGTCTCAGATCGCGCGCACCTGGTCGGCCTGCGGGCCCTTGGACCCCTGGCCCACCTCGAACTCCACGGCCTGCCCCTCCTCGAGGGAGCGGTAGCCGTCTGCCTGGATCGCGGAGAAATGCACGAAGAGGTCGGCGCCGCCACCGTCGGGCGTGATGAAGCCGTACCCCTTCTCCGCGTTGAACCACTTCACCGTGCCCTGGGCCATTCCGCCTGCTCCTGTCGTCGGTACGCCCGCACACGCGGGACGCGCCGAGCCTAGTGCGCAGGCGCCCGGCGGCGACAGGGGTTCGGGCGGCTGGGGGCAGCCCGTCGCGCGACGAGGGCGCGGTCAGGACAGGTCGGTGACCAGCACGACGGAGATCCCGGTGCCCGCCTGCTGCGGCGCGAGCGTCACGGTGGCGACGCCGAGCGTGGAGGCGACCAGGTCCGCGGTGGGCTTGAGCGCGTCGGACGCGTAGTAGACGACCGAGGCCGCGGGCTTGGCGCCCCGGAAGTTGTCCGGCTTGACCGATGTGAACCCCGCGGACGTCAGCTTGGCGGCGCCCTTGGCGGCGAGGCCCTGCACGCCGGCGGCGTTGAGCACCGTCACGGGCGTGCTGAGTACCGGCTGCGCCGCGGGCGGCGCCTCGGTGGTGGGGTCGGCCGACGGGCTCTGCGGCTCGCTGGCCTCGTCGGTCGGCGCGTCCGTGGTCGCCGTGATGGAGGGCTCGTCGTCGCCGTCGGTGAAGCCCGCGACGGGCGAGTTGCCGCTGCGCGCCATGAACGTCACCAGGCCGTATGCGACGAGCGGCGCCAGCACCAGGACCGCGAGGAACGGCCACCAGCGGCTCCACGCGGACCGCGGCGCGCGGTGCACGCTGCGGGGCGCCGAGGGGTCGGGGGGCGCGTCGAACTCGTCGTCCGGGTACGGGTAGTCGGCCTTGCTCACGGCAGGAAGGGTATCCGGCCCAACCCGGCGTCCACGCCACTTGGGCGGCTCATGCGCGTCGGCGCGCCGGTTCTGCCCCGGTCAGACGGCCCGCGCGGGCCGCCGTCAGACCTCGACGCCCAGGCGCCGGGCGGTGCGGGCGCGCTGGCGGGCGGAGCGCAGGCGGCGCAGCCGCTTGACGAGCATCGGGTCGTGCTCGAGCGCCGCCGGGTCGTCGATCAGGGCGTTGAGCACCTGGTAGTAGCGGGTGGCGGAGAGGTCGAACAACTCCCGGATCGCCTGTTCCTTGGCGCCCGCGTACTTCCACCACTGGCGCTCGAAGGCCAGGATCTGCGCGTCGCGCTCGCTGAGCCCGTCGACCGGGGCCCCGGGCTGCGGGGCGAGCGAGATGGTCGCGGCGTCCATGCGTCCTCCGGTGGTCGGGGTTGGTCGGGCTCATCGTAAAGCGCGAATGACAGGGCTGTCATTCGCCTGCACGGGCGTTCCGCCAACTGGCGCAGCGGGCCGCAGGGCTCGGCCGCGGGAAGGCGCGCGGCGTTGCGGCGTCGGTGGCTGGGGTGGGAAGGTCCCGGCGTGGACGCCGCCCCGCTCAGCCAGCTCGTCGCGCCCGACTGGGCCCAGGCGTTGGCGCCCGTGGAGCCGCGGCTGCACCTCGCGGGGGACTTCCTGCGGGCCGAGGTGGCCGCGGGGCGCGAGTACCTGCCGGCCGGGGACGCGATCCTGCGGGCGTTCACGCGTCCGCTCGCGGAGGTGCGCGTGCTGATCGTCGGCCAGGACCCGTACCCCACGCCCGGGCACGCGATGGGCCTGTCGTTCTCGGTGTCGCCCGACGTGCGCCCGGTCCCCCGCTCGCTCGACAACATCTTCAAGGAGCTGGTCGACGACCTGGGGGTGCCGCGGCCGTCGTCGGGCGACCTGACCCCGTGGGCGGACCAGGGCGTGATGCTGCTCAACCGCGTCCTGACGGTCCGGCCCGGCGCGGCCGCTTCGCACCGCGGGCGCGGGTGGGAGGCGGTCACGGACCAGGCGATCGCGGCTCTCGTCGCGCGCGGCGGGCCGCTCGTCGCGGTGCTGTGGGGGCGGGACGCGCAGAGCCTGCGGCCGCGCCTGGGAGACGTGCCGGTGGTCGAGTCCGCGCACCCGAGCCCGCTCTCCGCGAGCCGCGGGTTCTTCGGGTCCCGGCCGTTCTCGCGCGTCGACGCGCTGCTCGTCGCGCAGGGTGGCGAGCCCGTCGACTGGCGCCTGCCCTAGCGTCCAGACGAACTACGGGGCGTGCACCTCGAAGCTCCACAGCGAGTAGCCGTACCCCGTGGTCCGCTCGGTGCCGAACACGCGCACGTACTGCGCCTGGGCGGGCGCGAACGAGTGCGTGACGTCCGCGCCGCTCTGCCCGTCGGCGACGGTTGCCACGGTGGTCCACGACTGGCCGTCGAGCGACGTGTCGACCCGGTACGCCTTGCCTGCGGCGGTCTCCCAGTGCAGCCGCACGGACGCCACGAGACGCGGTTGCCCGAGGTCGACGGTGATCCACTGCGGGTCGATCCCGTGCTCGCTGGACCACCGGGTGTCGGCGTCGTCGCCGTCGATCGCCATGGCCGGGAGCCACCGGTCGTCCTCGACCGACGACGCGGTGGCCGTGGCGCCGAGCGCGAGGTCGGCGCCGGGCCCGGGCGGCGCGAACGTCGTCGCCAGCGCGAACCCGCCGACCGTGACGAGCGCTGCGGCCACCGAGGAGACCGTCACGGGCGACGAGAGCGGGAGCATCGCGTCGGCGACCACACCGGACGCGGTGGCCAGCGTGGCGCCCGAGGCGTCGACGAGGTGCACGCGCACGCCGCGCGCTCCGCACCCGAGCGCGTCGCCCGCGCCCCAGCCGGTCACGGTCACGGCGTCGAGCGCGGCGGTCGGC
>JAEWOA010000043.1 GCA_023461115.1 Actinomycetes bacterium | reverse complement strand
AAGTAATTCACCTGCTAACGTTAGCTTCAGCCCCTGCGGTAAACGCTCAAATAAAGCAACGCCTAACTCTTCTTCAGCAAGAATAATTTGCCGATGCACTGCAGAGACTGAAATAAAAAGCTGTTCTGCGGCTTTACGTAAACTGCCAGTACGGGCAACAGCCATAAAATATTCAGAAAATCGGGAAAAGGTAATCGACATACAGCTATTCAATCTCACGGGCAGTTTACAAAGTACTTATCCATGCTTAAGCGATTTTCATGCCATAACTTTTGATTTTTTCAAGGCTTTGTTGCACAAAGATTTAAAAGATAACACTCTGCTCATTTGAACAGAATTCAAGTGACAACTTGGGTATGAGGACGACCTAATTCTGTAAATTTGTTCAATACGGCTATGCGTGCATGAATCTCATTCACCTGACTAGAAAAACTCCTTGCTGTTAATTTATCACCTAATAGTTTGATGCAATGCATCTTGGTTTCAACTAAACTTCGACGATGATAACCAGACCATTTTTTCCAAAGCGTTCTTCCTAAACGTTTAACTGTTTTCAGTAACTCATTCCGCTCTAAAGATCTCAATTTCTGATCTTTCCATGGTTTTGCATTTTTTCTTGGCGGAATGAGCGCATGTGCATCTCGATCTAGAATGACTTGTCTGCAGTGCTTCGTGTCATAAGCACCATCGGTATAGACCGAATCAATTCGTTCATCCAAGGGAATTTGAGAAAGTAAATCATCGAGTACTTGCGAATCGCTCACATTATTTGTAGTAAGCTGTACTGCACGTATTTGAAGGGTTTCAGCATTTATAGCAATATGAAGCTTGCGCCATTGACGACGATATTCAGGTCCATGTTTCTTACGTTTCCATTCACCTTAACCTAGAAATTTCAAGCCAGTGGAGTCTACGAGTAGATGTAGCCCATCACTACTTTTTTGATAGCTAATCGCAATATCAATATGCTTTTGTCTACGACAAAGGGTAGAGTAATCCGGAGCTGTCCAATCTAATCCCCAAAGCTTAATCAGGCTTTGAACAAAACCTGTAACCATGCGTAAAGAGAGTCGAAATAGGGATTTAATCATTAGGCAACATTGGATTGCTATATCAGAATAAGTTTGATTTCGACCTTGTTTTCCCTTTGCTTGTGCATACCACTGAGTTTTTGAATCAAACCAAATGGCAATATTTCCACGATTAATAAGTGCGCGGTTGTATGTAGACCAATTGAGAGTACGGTAAATTTTAGGTGTGGGCTTATTCATTTGAAAATTATATTGTGGAATAAGCCCTTAACGATAGGTTTGTGCAACAAAGCCAGTAGCACCTAAAAACAGATGAACTGGCTTACATCAGATATTTTTGAAAAGCTTACGACGCAAAGTTTTCTTGTGTTATATTAGCGCACAATAATGGTATAAATTCATACCGTTTTTTAATCTATATTTGGGGTTTTGTTAACCCGTATGTGTGTGACCCAATTATTTTTATAAATAGGATTTGATTTAGAGTGGACTTATACCGTTACAGTTTAATCGCAGCTCTCAGCTTGGGAATGACTGGCTGTGCAATTACTTCAGGCTTACAAACCTATGATTTACCAAGTGAAGGTTTATACCAAACTGAACTTGGAACACAGGTTAATGTGGTAAAAATCACACAAGAATCTCTTCCTGCTTTTCAACCTGCTCAATTTAATCAACAAAGTTTTGCGCATTTATTTAATCGCACACATAACAATTATAAACTCAGTGCTGGCGATATTCTGTCTATTTATTTATGGGCTTATCCAGAAATTACACCACCAGTAAACAATATTAATAATGACGTTGGTGTTCAATCTAATGGTTATCAAATTGACCAGCAGGGTTATATTCAATTCCCTGTCATTGGTCGTTATAAAGCCTCAGGTAAATCGTTGGCCCAAGTCAACCAAGAACTTCGTAGTCAATTGTCACGTTATCTTAAAACACCTGATGTAGTCGCACGTGTTTTATCCTATCAAGGCCAGCGTTACTCAGTTCAGGGTAATGTCATGAAAGGTGGACAGTTCTTCCTCAGTGATCAACCTGTTAGTGTATATACTGCCTTAGGTCTTGCTGGTGGGGTAAATACACAATTTGGTGACAATACTTCAATTACCCTAGTGCGCCAAGGACAAACCTATACGCTCAATAGTATTGAATTAGAAAAAGCAGGCTATTCTCTGCATAACCTGCTCATTCAAGCCAATGATACGCTCTACGTCAACTCACGTGAAAACCAAAAGATTTATGTGATGGGTGAATCTGGAAAAAATCAATCCCTACCAATGCGTGATCAAGGGATGACGCTCAGCGATGTGTTGGGTGAAAGCTTAGGTTTAAATCCACTTTCTGCAAGTCGTGGCAAAATTTACGTCGTACGTAGTGGTGCCGATCATCCAGTGACTGAAATTTATCATTTAAATTTAGCCAGCATTGGTGACTTTGGCTTGGCCAATCAGTTCAAGATGCGTAGTAATGATATTGTGTATGTGGATGCATCTGGGCTTGCGCGCTGGCAACGTGTAGTCAATCAAGTCCTACCCTTCTCTAGCGCAATTTCCAACTTAGATCGGTTAGGTCAGTAATGCAGATTCAAAATATCTTAGTGGTCTGCATTGGTAATATTTGTCGTAGTCCTATGGCAGAATATTTTTTTAAACAGGAACTTCCTCATTTAAAAATCCATTCTGCAGGTATTTCAGGTCTGGTCGGACATCCTGCAGATGAAAAAGCGCAACATTGCATGGCGGAATTGGGGATTCAAATGCAGGCACATGTGGCGCGTAAATTGAATGCTGAACTCATCAAACAAGCAGATCTGATTCTGGTGATGAGTCAAAATCAGCAAAAACATGTCGAGCAGACTTGGCCTTTTGCCAAGGGAAAAACCTTTCGCTTAGGTCATTGGCAAGGACGCAACGTTGCCGATCCTTATCAAAAGGATCAAGAAACATTTAATGAAGCCTGTGCACTTATTCAGCAATGTGTCACTGACTGGAAAAACCATATTTAATTATTTTTGAATGACGATTATGAGCCAACAAAACACCAATACTGAAGATACCATTGACTTAAAAGAATTATTTTTCTCATTAATTGCTCAGTGGAAACTGATTGCGCTCTGCGTTATTTTAAGTTTGGTCTGTGCCCTACTCTATTTACGTGCCACGCCAGATACATATTCTGTCGATGCTTTAGTACAAGTAGAAGAAGGTAAAGGGGCATCTGCAGCCTTACTGGGTGATCTTTCAAATATGATTGATCAAAAGCAACCCGCTCAAACTGAAATTGAACTTTTACGCTCACGCCTAGTACTTGGCACAGTCATTCAAAATTTAAATTTAGATATCACAATTCAAGGCAATTCAGATACCTTTACAAATCGTTTATTTGCACCGCACGATTACTCTACAGAATATCTCAAAAATTCAGTAGTGTTTAAAGACAATGAACAGGCTTTTGATATCCGAAAATTGTCAGTTCCTAACAGTTATCTAGATAAACCATTACAACTCAAATTCCAAAATACAAAGTTCACACTTACAGATAAAAAAACAGAACAAATTGTATTTTCTGGTGATCTAAATAAGGAAAATAGAGTATCTACACCCGAAGGCCTTTGGATCGTTACCATATTTAGTCAAGATCAATTCAATGACCAATATATAATTCAAAAGCTTTCTCTTCCGAATGCAGTAAAAAATATTCTTGACGACTACTCTGTTGCAGAAAAAGGAAAACTAACTGGTGTACTTGGCCTTAATTATCAAGGTCAAGATCAAGAACATATCACCAAAGTACTCAATGCCATCTTAGATGTTTATAAACAACAGAATATTGATCGTAGCTCTGCAGAAAGTGCACAAACCCTAAAATTCTTGGATGAACAATTACCAGAATTAAAAAAACAACTGGATACAGCTGAACGTGAATTTAACAAATTCCGTCAACAATATAATACGGTCGATGTCACCAAAGAATCTGAACTGTACTTAACACAAAGTGTAACCCTAGAAACACAAAAAGCAGAGTTAGAGCAAAAAGTTGCCGAAGCTGGCGCGAAGTACACGAACGAACATCCTGTGATGCAGCAGATGACAGCCCAGCTGAGTGCGCTGAATAAAAAAATTGGTGAATTAGAAAGCACACTCAAGCAACTGCCTGACCTGCAACGTCGTTACTTGCAGTTATATCGTGAAGTTGAAGTAAAAAATCAACTGTATACTTCCCTACTAAACTCTTACCAACAACTGCGTATTGCTAAAGCGGGTGAAATTGGCAATGTTCGCATCGTAGACCATGCGATCGAGCCTGTAGAGCCGATCAAACCCAAGAAATTAATCATTTTAGTTTTATCCATTTTTGTAGGTGGCTTCTTAGGTACACTCCTTGCATTACTGCGTAATATGATGCGCACAGGTATTAAAGACTCATCACAAATTGAAAATGAACTTGATTTACCTGTTTATGCCACTGTACCGCGTTCACCAGTACAAGAAAGTCGTATTAAACTGTTAAAGAAAAAGAAAACTATTCCTGTTCTTGCAGTTAAAAATAACGATGACATTGCTATTGAAAGCCTGCGTAGCATGCGTACCGCGATTCATTTTGCAATGAGTAGCGCCAAAAATAATTTAATTATGATTTCAGGCCCAGCACCTGAAGTGGGTAAATCATTTATCTCGACCAATTTAGCTACGATTCTTGCGCAAAGTGATAAACGTGTTTTAATTGTGGATGCCGATTTACGTCGTGGTTATTTAAACAAATACTTCAATCATGACAACCAACCAGGTCTTTCTGAATATTTAAATGGTCAGCGTGATCTAGACAGCATCATTAAAACCACTGAAATTCCAAATTTGAGTGTGATTACTCGTGGTAAAAGCCCTTCTAATCCATCTGAGCTTTTAAGTTCTGGTAAATTCAAAG
>JAEWOA010000042.1 GCA_023461115.1 Actinomycetes bacterium | reverse complement strand
AACTGATGCAACGGCGCATGGCTAAGGCTGCGTGAGAGCCTTAAGAGCAGGGTTTGGCGGGTGTCCGAGCGGAGATGGGGTATCCGAAACCCGCCAGGCGGCCTCTACGGGCTTCTCCGTGACTTTGCGAGCCTATCCCGAACCCGAGCCCGGTCCTGACCCGTGAGGCTGCGATCCGTGATCTGTGAAACTCGATCCTCGATCCCGAAACTGGATCCTCGTAACTGGATCGGGCTTGGGTTCGGTCCGTTTTCGGTCCGCGAACTTCGTATGTAAGCAAGTGAAATCACTACATAAATTTTCGTTACTTTCTCTTCTTCTTTAAAACTAGTCAAAGGAAAAAAGAAGAAACAGAAGTTAATAAAGAAAGAGAAGTTCAAGAAGTTAAAAAGAAGAATAGAAAAGAGTTGGTGGAAAAGTTCCATGTCTACTTTTTGCAGACCGCGAGACCCTACTGCCGGACATCTTGACGCAGTCGTTCTGGGAGCAGTAACCCGATGCCGGGTCGTTGACGTACTTCGTTGCTGACAGGTGCTGACAGGTGGTGAAAGGTGAGGTGTTCGCAGGCTGCGCCTCGACCGACTGCACGTCGCCTAAAGTATCTTCCTTGCCATAAATTGGTTGACAATTATTCATGCGTAACGAACCGGCAATGCAATGCAGTTGCGCGCTGCCTTATCGTTTAACGATTGCTTGGAGGGTTGGAAAACAAAAATTCCAATTCATCAAATGAATTCAAAGCAAATTGGTGCGGGCGGCGGGAGTCGAACCCGCACGGGCCAGGCCCTAGCGATTTTAAGTCGCTTGTGTCTACCATTCCACCACGCCCGCAACGACTGGTCTCATCTTGGCAGTGTCAGACGTCGCTACCCAAGCCGCTGCGGATTATCAAGCGGAACTATGATGGGACGCGTCCTAGTAGCTGCGGGTCATGCGGTCAAAGACCTTGCGGCCCATCAGACTGCCGACCAGATCGACCATCAGTTTCGCAGTCCTGCCCCGAACATCTAAAAACGGGTTCAACTCGACCAGATCCAAAGACGTGACCAGCCGGGATTCGTGCAGCAATTCCATGACCAGATGCGCCTCGCGGAAGGTCGCGCCACCGGGCACGGTGGTGCCGACAGCGGGCGCGATCGAGGGGTCCAAAAAATCCACGTCTAACGACACATGCAGCAGCCCGTCAGCGGCCTTCACGCGGTCCAGAAAGGCCCGCAGAGGAGCGACAATGCCCTGTTCATCCAGAACCCGCATGTCGTTCACGGTGATGTCGGTCAGTTGCATCGCGGCGTATTCGGCCGGATCGACGCTGCGAATGCCGAACATGCAGATCTGATCGCCGGGGATTGCCGCAGGAAAGGGTGGCATCGGCTCGAAGCCGGGCAGACCATTGGCATAGGCCATCGGCGTGCCATGCAGATTGCCCGAGGTCGTGGTGGCGATGGTGTGGAAATCGCTATGCGCGTCCAGCCAGATCACAAATTGAGGCCGTCCGACCTTGGCGGCATGGGCCGCCACCCCTGCAACGGTGCCAAGCGCCAGCGAGTGATCGCCGCCCATGATGATCGGCATACCGTCCTGCATTGCTGCTTCGGTCGCTGTGCGCAGCGCCTCGGTCCAGGCGATGATATGGGGCAGGTGATGGACAGCCGAATTGGCGCAGGTTTGATCACCCAACGCGCCGCAGACGACGTCGCCGCGATCTTCGACCTGATGGCCAAGCGAGGACAGCGTTTTTGCCAGTCCCGCCACTCGATAGGCTGCCGGACCCATCAGGCAACCGAGGTTTCGCTGGCCTTCGTCGACAGGGGCTCCCAGCAGGATGCATTGGGTCATCGTCGTCTCCGCATTGTTGCTTGTGCTGATTGTGGCGTGACACACGGAAATGTCCACCGCATGAAAAAAGCCGCCCCAATGGGACGGCCTTTCCGGAGAGGGGGGAGGGCGATCAGAACCGCGTCGTCAGGCCGATTTTGAACAGACGGCCATTCTCGCGATAGGAGACGTCGCTTTCGGGCTGGTCGTTAAAGAGGTTGTCGATGCCGACGTTCAGCGTGGTGCTGTCGGTCATGTCATAGGCGGCAGCGATATCAACCAGATAATAGGCCTTGCTGTTCTGACCTGCCGGAACCGAGGCCTGCTCGTCTTCGCCGACGATGATGGCATCTTCGACGATGTAGCCCGCCTGCTTGCCGACATAGGTGACCTGACCCGACAGGTTCAGACGCTCATTCGCCTGCCATGCCAGACCGGTAGTGACGTTCCATTTGGGCGTCGTGGCCATCGGATAGGTGGTGTCGAAATCGCCATATTTGAATTCGGACTTGGCGATATAGGTGGCCGAGGTCGTCCAGCGGAGATCTTCGGTCAGGTTGTGATCCAGACCTGCTTCGATGCCGGCGGTCTTGCCGTAGTCAAAGTTGTCGCGCTGGAACAAGGCCGGTTCGGTCTCGGTCGCCTTGCGGATGCGACGCGCGCTCAGCATATCTTCGACGTCGTTATAGAAAGCGGTGATTTCCCAGCTGGTCTGCTGGCCCTGGAAGTTCAGTCCGATCTCGTAGTTGTCCGAGGTTTCGGGCTTCAGATTCGGGTTGCCGATAATGGTGCAGGGACCAATATAAGGCTTACAGCCATTCCCGCGCGAACCCATTTCGTAATTCGGGTTCAGGTTGCGCAGATCAGGGGCGACGAATGCCTGCGAATAGCCCGCTTTCAACATCAGGCCGTTGCCGAAGTCGTAGTTTGCGTAGACGCGCGGCGTCAGGTGGTTACCGTATTTCTCGTGGTGATCCAGACGCAGGCCGCCAGTCAGGGTCAGCGCCTCGTTCACCTCAAGACGACCCTCGGCATAAAGCGCCGAAGTGTTCACCGAGCCTTCGATCAGCGTGTCCGAGGTGGTTGGATCACTAAGCTTCTCTCGCGATAGCAAGCCGCCCAAGGTATAATCCAGCGTCCGACCGCCAACGCTTGTCTGCGCGGTATAGCGCGATTCCAGCGTCACGGTGTCGTAGTCGATAGGATCGTTCCAAGTTTCGCCTTCGGCATCCCACGACTTGTTGGCCGAGTCCTCGTAGCGCAGATAGCTGGACAGCTGCCCCGCACCAAGCGCCCATTCATTGGTCAGGCCAATGCTTTTCTTGGTGACTTCGTTGCTGTCATGGCGGCCATCTTCGGCCAGATAATTATCGACCGAGTGCTGACCTTCCAGACCCCATTCCTGACCGTCTTGCGGGGTCCAGGTCAGGCGCGCGCCCAAGGTCTTGGTCTTGGTGCCGTTGCTGCTGTATTGCGGGATAAGCTCGCCACGGCTTTCGGTATAAGCATAAGGACGCTCGGGTGTGTCGATCTCGGCCAGTTTGCCCCATGCCGACATGCTGAGATTTTCGCCCAACGGGCCCGAGACATAACCCGTGATCGAGCGGCTGTCGGCGGTGGTGTTGTCGTCGGCAAGGCCGAAATCGGTGGTGACCGAGCCAGTCCAGGTTTCAGCCGACTTTTTGGTGATGATGTTGATCACCCCGCCCATCGCGTCCGAGCCGTAAAGCGTCGACATCGGGCCACGCACAACTTCGATCCGTTCAATCGCGTCCAGCGGCACGGTTTGCAGATCGCCCTGATAATGGCGCGCAAAAGTGTTGCGGCTGCTGATGCGTTTGCCATCGACCAGCGTCAGCGTGCGGCTGTTCGACAGACCGCGGAACGAGACGTTCGAATTGCCGTCATTGCCGCGCGTCAGGTTCAGGCCGGGAACGGTGCGCAGCACATCCTTGACGTCGCGCGCCCCGGTTGCCTGAATCGTCTCCTGGTCGATCACCGTGATCGAAGCCGGCGCATCCTGCACCGTCGTCGCAATCGATGAGGCCGAGGTGACGAGCTGGATCTCATCCAATAGAATCGGTTCGGCGGCCTGCTCTTGCGCAAAAGCGGGCGAGGTGAGTGCGGTCAGGGACAGGAGCACGACGCTGAGGCGCCGCGAACAAGGGGAATGAGGGCGTGGCATGGCAGACCTTTTTGGCAAGAACAGTCGTGATTGCCTGGGGCCGTGCCGCTATTGACTACATTCCTGGGTATTTCTGTC
>JAEWOA010000041.1 GCA_023461115.1 Actinomycetes bacterium | reverse complement strand
GCCGTCCGCGCCGCGGCGCGAGAGGCCGGCCGCAACGAGGAGGACGTGCGCGTCGTCGTGGACGCCTACCTCGTGCTCGCGGCCAGCGACGCCGCCGCGCGCGCCCGGCTCGACCTGCTGCGCGATCTCGCGGGTGAGGCCTGGGACACCGACTCGCTCACGCACGTCGGCACGGTGCCCGCGCTGGTCGACACGCTGCTCGATTGGGCGGACCACGTGGACGGCTTCCACCTGCGGCCCGCGGCGCTCGAGGCGGACCTGGCCCTCGTGGTCGACCAGGCGGTGCCCGCCCTCCGCGCGGCCGGCGCGTTCCGGCCGTCCTACCCAGGCTCCACGCTGCGCGCCACGCTCGGCCTCGCGCGTCCCGCCAACGTCTACGCCGCGACGGCCTGAGGGAGGTCCGCACATGCCTCAGCCACGCAAGCAGATCCACCTCGGCGCGCACTTCCCCGGCGTGAACAACACGACCGTGTGGAGCGAGCCGGACTCGGGGAGCCAGATCGACTTCTCGTCGTTCGAGCACCTGGCCCGGCGCTCCGAGGAGGCCAAGCTCGACTTCATCTTCCTCGCAGAGGGCCTGCGCCTGCGCGAGCACAAGGGCCGGATCCACGACCTCGACGTCGTCGGGCGGCCGGACACGCTCCCGGTCCTGGCGGCGCTCGCCGCTGTGACCGGGCGGATCGGGCTCGCGGGCACGATCAACACCACGTTCAACGAGCCGTGGGAGCTCGCGCGGCAGTTCGCGACGCTCGACGTCCTCTCGGGCGGCCGGGCCGCCTGGAACCTGGTGACCAGCCCGGACGCCTTCACCGGCGAGAACTTCCGCCGCGGCGGGTACCTGCCGTACGCGGAGCGGTACGAGCGGGCGGCGGAGGTCGTCGAGGTCGCGCGCGCGCTGTGGGACTCGTGGGACGACGACGCCGTGGTCGCCGACGCCGCGGCGGGCCAGTTCCTGCGGCCCGGCTCGGTGCGCCCGGTCGACCACCGCGGGGTGTACGCGGACGTCGCGGGGCTGTTCCCGACGCCGCGCGGCCCGCAGGGCCATCCGGTGCTGTTCCAGGCGGGCGACTCCGCCGACGGCCGGGACTTCGCGGCGCGCACGGCGGACGTGGTGTTCTCGATGCACTCGACCTTCGATGCCGGCCGGGCGTTCTACGACGACGTCAAGGGCCGGCTGGCGGCGCTCGGCCGCGAGCGCGACTCGCTCAAGATCCTGCCGGCCACCACGGTCGTGATCGGCGACAGCGACGACGAGGCCCAGGAGCGCGCTCGGGTGATCCGCCGCCAGCAGGTCCCGGGCCCGACCGCGATCGCGTTCCTGGAGCAGGTCTGGGGGCGGGACCTCACGGCGTACGACCCCGAGGGGCCGTTGCCGCTGATCGACGCCGACTACGACAACGCGTCGATCACCCGTGGGCGCGTCCGGCACGTCAAGGACCCGCGCCCGGTGATCGCGCAGTGGCGCGAGCTCGCGCAGGCCAACGGCTGGAGCATCCGGGACCTCGTCATCAGCGTCACGACGAGGGGCGGGTTCGTCGGCACGCCCGCGGCGGTGGCCGACGCGATCGACCGGCACGTCCAGGAGGACGCGTCGGACGGCTTCATCCTCGTGCCCCACCTGACGCCGCACGGGCTCGACGACGTCCTCGACCAGGTGGTCCCGCTGCTGCAGGAGCGGGGCTCGTTCCGCTCCGACTACGAGGGGACGACGTTGCGCGACCACCTGGGCCTCGGCCACCGGGACGCGGTGCGCCTGCGGCACGACTCCGCCGACGACGAGGGCGCGGCCCGCCTCGCCGCGCTCACCCACTGACCACGAGGGAGCACCCATGAGCACGCACACCCTGGACACCGCATCGACCACCAGCCCGGCCGGGCAGCACGCGGCATGGCACGCGGCCCGCGAGCGCGACCTCGCGGCAGAGCACGGCTGGCTGACGCCGACCTCGCTGACCTGGCTGCCCGCGCACCCCACGACGCTCGTGGGGCTGCCGGGGCGCTGGTGGGCCGACGACCAGGGCGCCGCGCACGTCGCCGCGGGCCCCGCGGACCACCTGGCGCTGCGCGGCGATCCGGTCGACGGTGAGGCGCGCGTGGCCGTCGACGAGGGCCGGTCGTCGTCCGACCTGTCGTTCACCGCTCACGACGGCACGCGCGTCGTGGTCGAGGTGGTCCGGCGCACGGCCCGCACGGCAGTCCGGGTGCGGGACCCGCGGGCCGCGACCCGGGCGGCGTTCACAGGCGTCCCGATCGCCGCGTTCGACCCGGCGTGGGTGATCGAGGCGCCGGTGCGCTGGGCGGACGCGCCGCGCGAAGTGGTCGTCGGCGCCGCGCAGCCAGGGCTCGTGCACCGCGTGCGGGTGGTGGGCGAGGCGGTCGTCGAGCACGCGGGTCGCAAGGCCACGCTCGCGCTGACCGCGGTCGACGACGAGCACGTCGCGCTGCTCTTCTCGGACGAGTCGTCGGACGTGGCGCCGTGGCGCGTCGTCCAGGCGGCGGCGCGGCGCGGCGACGCGACCGTCCGGCTCGACTTCAACCGCGCCGTGAACCTGCCGTTCGCGTTCTCGGACTTCGGCACGTGCCCCGCTCCCGTCGCGGGCAACCACGTGCGGTTCGCGGTCGTCGCGGGCGAGCGGCGCCCGGAGCGTGCCGCATGAGCGCGCCGACGAGCGTCGCGGCGCCGGGTCGACGCGTGGCGGTGAGGACGCCATGACGACCGTCTCGGTTCCGACGACCAGCTCACCGGCCGGCCGCGTCCCCACGCCGGCGGACGCCGGGACGCCCGAGGACTTCGAGCGCCTGCGCGTGCTGCCGGCACGTCATCCCGGCCGCTGGGCCGCCACCGCTGTGGTGGCCGTGGCGCTCGCGATGGTGGTGAACTCGCTGCTGACCAACCCCCGGTGGGACTGGGACGTCGTCGGCACGTACCTGACGTGGCCGTCGGTGCTCGAGGGCGTGTGGGGCACCATTCGGCTCACGGCCGCCGCGGCCGTGCTGGGCTTCGGGCTCGGCACGGTGATCGCGCTCATGCGCCTGTCCCGCTCGCCGCTGCTGCAGTCGGTGGCCTGGCTGTACGTGTGGGTGTTCCGCTCGGTGCCGCTGATCCTGCAGCTCCTGCTCTGGTACAACCTGGCCTACCTCTACCCCACGCTCTCCCTCGGCATCCCGTTCGGGCCCGGGTTCGCGGACCTCGAGACCGGCTCGATCATGGGGAAGTTCGGGGCCGCGACGCTCGGGCTCGCGTTGTCGCAGGCGGCGTACTCGTCGGAGATCGTGCGGGCCGGCATCCTCGGTGTCGACCAGGGCCAGCACGAGGCGGCGGCCGCGCTCGGCATCCCGCGGGCCCGCCAGCAGTGGCGGATCGTGCTGCCGCAGGCCATGCGGACGATCGTGCCGACGTCGGTCAACGAGATCATCGGGCTGCTCAAGGGCACGTCGGTGGTGTACGTGTTGGCGTACAGCGAGCTGTTCTACACGGTCGGCGTGATCTACGGCCGCAACCTCAAGGTCGTCGCGCTCCTGCTGGTCGCGGGAATCTGGTACCTGATCCTCACCACGGTGCTCACGGTCGCCCAGTTCTACCTGGAGCGGCACTACGCCAAGGGCGCGCTGCGCACCGTGCCCCCGACACCGCTGCAGAAGGCGCGCTGGCACGTGCAGGTCGGCTGGTCGAACGCCACCGGCCGCCCGCTTCCCGCGGGTGTCCCGGCGGGCTGGGCGGCGGGCAACCGCAGGTCCGGCTATCTGTCCCGCACCGCGCGCACCCCGCGCCAGGACGTGGGAGGCGGGCTGTGAGCGCGCCGACGACGACGGCCGGCGGGCTCGTCGAGATCCGCGGGGTGCACAAGAGCTTCGGCACGCTCGAGGTCCTGGCCGGGATCGACCTGGAGGTCCGGCCGGGCGGTGTCACGGTCGTGATCGGCCCCTCCGGCTCGGGCAAGTCGACGCTGCTGCGGGTGGTCAACCACCTGGAGAAGGTGGACCGCGGGTTCGTCGCGCTCGACGGCGCGCTGATCGGCTACGAGCGCCGCGGCGACTCGCTGCGTGAGCTCAAGGAGAAGCAGATCCTGCGGCAGCGGACCGACATCGGGTTCGTGTTCCAGAACTTCAACCTGTTCCCGCACCTCACGGCGCTGGAGAACGTCGTCGAGGCTCCGGTGTCCGCGCAGGGCCGCAAGCGCTCCGACGTCGAGCCCGAGGCCCGCGCGCTCCTGGAGCGCGTCGGGCTGGGCGACAAGGTCGACGCGCGCCCCCGGCAGCTCTCGGGCGGGCAGCAGCAGCGCGTCGCGATCGCGCGCGCCCTGGCCATCCGCCCCAAGGTCCTGCTGTTCGACGAGCCGACGTCCGCGCTGGACCCCGAGCTCGTCGGCGAGGTGCTCGACGTCATCAAGGACCTGGCCCGCGGCGGCACGACCATGCTCGTCGTCACGCACGAGATCGGCTTCGCGCGGGAAGCCGCGGACCAGGTCGTGTTCATGGACGCCGGCCGCATCGTCGAGCAGGGCACGCCGACGCAGGTGCTCGACCATCCCACCCACCCCCGCACGCGGGCCTTCCTCGACAAGGTCCTGTGATCCCGGCGTCCGCCGGAGTCCGCCCCCGCGCCACCCCCGGCGCACCCTCACGAAAGGCACACCCATGACCCGCACGACCGACCGCCTTCGCAGCAGGCTGCTCGCCGCTGCCGTCGTCCTCCCGCTGCTCGCGGGGCTCGCGGCCTGCTCCTCGGCCTCGGCCGACGGCGACCAGGGCGACTCCGACCTGCAGGCCGCGGCCAAGAAGGCCGGCCTGGACGTCGACACCTCACCCGACCAGGACCGCGTCCACACCACGAGGGACGAGGCCGCGATCGCGCTGCTCCCGGCCGAGTTCCGGGACCAGGACACGATCAAGGTCGCGGTGAGCGCGTACGTGGCGCCGCTGGCGTTCCTGGCCGACGACGAGAAGACCCCGATCGGCAACGAGACCGACATCGCGCAGCTCGTCGCGGACGCGCTGGGCAAGAAGCTCGAGCTCGAGGTCACGGCGTGGGAGGACTGGCCGCTCGCGCTGCAGTCCGGCAAGGTCGACGCGATCATCTCCAACGTCACGGTGACCGAGGAGCGCAAGGAGACGATCGACTTCTCGTCGTACCGCAACGACGAGCTCGGGTGGCTCGTGAAGGCCGGCAGCACCACCGTGCCCGCCACGATCACCGAGCCCAAGGACATCGCGGGCCTCACGGTCGCGGTCGGCTCGGGCACCAACCAGGAGAAGATCCTGCTGGCCTGGGACAAGGAGAACACCGACGCCGGGCTCGAGCCCGTGAAGATCGAGTACTTCCAGAACGACGCGGACACCGTGCTGGCGCTGCAGTCGGGGCGGATCGACACGTCGTTCGGCCCCAACGCCACCGCGGCGTACAAGGCGGCGGTCGAGCCTGAGTCGTTCGCCGTCATCGGCACGCTCAACGGCGGCTGGCCCGCCAAGGCGCAGATCGCGGTGGGCACCAAGAAGGGCAACGACCTCGCGCCTGCGATCACGGCAGCGCTCAACCACGCGTTCGACGACGGCTCGTACGCCAAGGTCCTCGAGCGCTGGGGCCTGACGGCCGAGGCGATCGAGAAGTCCGAGACCAACCCGCCGGGCCTGCCCAAGCAGTCCTGACCCCGATCGCTGCGCCGCGCCCGCGACTGGTAGCGGGGGACGCCCACTCCCGGGCGCGGCGCAGCACCCCCATGGCTCGACGAACGGAGGACGCGCGATGGCCACGACCGTGGACCACGTGGTGGTCGGCGGCGGCGTGATCGGCTCGGCGGCGGCGTGGCAGCTCGCGGCGCGCGGCCGCGACGTCGTGCTCCTCGAGCGGTTCGGGCCGGGACACACCAACGGCGCGTCGCACGGCTCGTCGCGGATCTACCGCAACTCCTACGCGAGCGACGACTACCTCGGCCTGGCGCACGAGGCCCTCGGGCTCTGGCGCGCGCTCGAGGACGAGAGCGCGTCGTCGCTGCTCACGTTCACGGGCGCCGTCAGCCACGGGCTCGGCCGCGCCGACCTCGACGCGATCGCGGGCGCCTTCACGGCCCGCGGCCTGCCCCACGCGTGGCTCGACGCCGACGAGGCCGAGGCACGCTGGCCGGGCCTGCGGTTCGAGGGGCGAGTGCTGCACGAGACGCGGACCGCGGGGCGGCTCCATGCGGACCGGAGCGTGGCCGCGCTCCAGGCCGCCGCTGCCGCCCGGGGCGCCGACGTGCGGCACGGCTGCCCCGTCCGGGCCATCCGCGACCATGTCGACTTCGCCGTCGTCGACACGGACGCCGGGCTGGTGCGCGCGCGCACGGTCGTCGTCGCGGCGGGCGCCTGGACCACACGCCTGGTGGGCGACGCGCTGGGGCCCGGCGCCCTCCCTCCGCTCGTCGTCACGCAGGAGCAGCCCGCGCACTTCGCGGTGCGGCCAGGGTTCGGCGGTGGCTGGCCCGCGTTCACCCACCAGCCGGCCGCGCCCCACCCGTGGCCGAGCGGCGTGTACGGGCTGGCCGCGCCCGGCGAGGGCGTCAAGGTCGGCTTCCACGCGGTCGGGCCGGTCACGGACCCGGACCGGCGCACGTTCCGCCCCGAGCCCGGCCAGCTCGCGCGGCTCCAGGACTACGTCCGGCACTGGCTGCCGGGAGCCGACGCCGACGACGTCCGCCCGATCTCGTGCACCTACACGTGCACGCCCGACCACGACTTCGTGCTCGACCGCGTCGGCCGGCTGGTCGTCGCGGCCGGGTTCTCCGGGCACGGCTTCAAGTTCGCGCCCGCCATCGGTCGGCTGCTCGCCGACCTCGCCACCGACGACGATGCCCGCACCCTGTCCCGCTTCCGGCTCGGCCGCGCGCACGCCGCGGCCTGACCACTCGCCTCCAAGGAGAGCCATGACCTCCCCGAGCACGCCCGCCGCCGCGCGCGTCCCACTGTCGATCCTGGACCTCGCGGTCGTCGGCGAGGGCCGCACAGGCGCCGACGCGATCCGTGCGAGCCTCGACCTCGCCGTGGCCGCCGACCTGCAGGGCTACCGGCGCGTCTGGTACGCCGAGCACCACCTGGCGCCCGGCGTCGCGTCGGCGTCGCCCGCGGTGCTCGCGGCGCTCGCGGCCAGCCGGACCAGCCGCATCCGCGTCGGCTCGGGCGCGGTGCTGCTGAGCACGACGAGCCCGCTGATCGCCGCGGAGCAGTTCGGCACGATCGCCGCCGCCCATCCGGGCCGCGTCGACCTGGGCCTCGGCCGGGCATTCACCCCACCGCCTGAGGGC
>JAEWOA010000040.1 GCA_023461115.1 Actinomycetes bacterium | reverse complement strand
TGGGCGTGCTGTCCCTGGAGGCCGTCGTCGCGCGCACCGACGGGACCCGGACCCTGCGCCACGGCGTGGTCATGCGCCGCGTCGAGGTCCACGACGAGGCACTCGACGCGAGCGAACGGGGCGACGCGCCCGTGCTGCCGGACGTCGAGTCCGCCCGCGGGCTCGGCGCCGACCTGGCCGACCTGCTGCTGGAGCTCGGCGCCGCGGACCTGGCCGAGTTGGGGCCGCGCGCGTGACGGGCCCGCTCGACGGTCTGCGCGTCCTGGTCCCCCGCCCGGTCGCGGGCCAGTCGACGGCCGCCGAGGCGTTGCGCGCCGCCGGCGCCGAGCCGGTCGTCGTGCCGCTCATCCAGACGGTCCCGCCGCACGACCCGGCCCCGCTCGACGACGCGCTGCGCGCGCTGGCCGCAGACGCATACTCCTGGCTGGTGCTGACGAGCGCGGCGGCCGTCCCCGCGCTGCTGAACCCGCCGCCGCCGGTCCCTGGCGCCCCGACCTGCGCATGCGCGGTCGGAGACGGCGCCGGGGCGGTGCGGGTCGCCGCGGTGGGCCCGGGGACCGCGCGGGCCGCGGAGGCCGCCGGGATCCAGGTGGACCTCGTCCCCGAGGGCGTCTCCACCGCGGCGAACCTCGTCGCCCAGTTCCCCGCCCCCACGCCCGATGCCGGCGAGGGAGCCCGGAGGGTCTTGTTCCTCAAGGGGGAGCTGGCCGGGACCGGCGTGGCGGTCGGGCTGCGGGACAAGGGGTGGGTGGTGGACGAGGTCGTCGCCTACCGGACCATCCCCGCGCCGCCCCCGGCCGACGACGTCCGCGCCGACTGGCGCAGCGGCGCGATCGGCGCCGCGATCCTCACCTCGGCGTCCACGGTCCGCGCGCTCGTCGAGCACCTGGGCCGCCCGCCGGCCGGCACAACGCTCGTCGGGATCGGCCCGTCCACGAAGGCGGAGGCCGAGCGCCTCGGCCTGCCGCTCGCGGGGGTCGCCCGGGAACAGACGATGACGGGGCTGGTCGACGCCCTGGTCTGTCTCGCGGCCACGAGCGGGGGCACACTCGTCGAGACCCCACAGGAGGAACGGTGACCCAGACGCCCGAGCCGCGCCGAGCCAAGCAGGGCCGCGCGCAGCGCGCGACCCAGAGCCGCATCCAGCCCGGCCGCGTCCGCCCGCGCCGCACCCGCGCGAGCGAGGCGATCCGCCGCCTGACGCGCGAGACGGACCTGCGCCCGCGGCAGCTCGTGCTGCCGGTGTTCGTGCGCGAGGGCCTCGACGAACCCCGTGACATCCCGTCGATGCCCGGGGTCCAGCAGCACACGCTCGGCTCGCTCAAGCGCGCGGTCGCGGGCGCCGCGGAGCGCGGGTTGGGCGGTGTGATGCTGTTCGCGATCCCGACGGTCCGGGACGCGGTCGGCTCACAGGCCACGGAACCTGACGGGATCCTCAACCGCGCGATCGCGGCGGCGGTGTCCGAGGTGGGCGACTCACTCGTCGTGCAGGCCGACCTGTGCCTCGACGAGTTCACGGACCACGGACACTGCGGCGTGCTCACCCCCGACGGCCGAGTGGACAACGACGCGACCTTGATCCGGTACGCCGAGATGGCGTTGGCGCAGGCCAGCGCGGGCGCGCACCTCGTCGGGCTGTCCGGGATGATGGACGGCCAGGTCGGCGTCGTGCGGGACGCGCTCGACGAGAACGGCCACGACACGCTCGTCCTGGCCTATGCCGCCAAGTACGCGAGCGCGTTCTACGGGCCGTTCCGGGACGCGGTGGAGTCGCAGCTCGTCGGCGATCGTCGGACCTACCAACTGGACCCCGCCAACCGCCGCGAGGCCGCGCGCGAGGTCGCCATCGACATCGCGGAGGGCGCGGACATCGTCATGGTCAAGCCCGCGATGTCGTACCTCGACGTCCTGGCGGACGTCGCGAAGACGAGTACCGTGCCCGTGGCCGCTTACGCGGTGTCGGGTGAGTACGCGATGATCGAGGCCGCCGCCGCGGCTGGCTGGATCGAGCGCGAACGAGCGATTCACGAGTCAGTGCTCAGCATCCGGCGCGCCGGCGCCGATCACGTACTCACGTACCACGCGATGGAGCTGGCCGGTTGGCTGGCGGAGGAGAGCCGATGACCCCGACGAACGCCGAGGTGTTCGCACACGCCCAGTCCGTCATCCCCGGCGGCGTGAACTCGCCTGTGCGGGCGTTCGGATCGGTCGGCGGCACTCCGCTGTTCCTCACGTCCGCGCAGGGCGCCTACGTCACGGACGTCGAGGGCCGCCAGTTCGTGGACCTCGTCGGCTCGTGGGGGCCGGCGCTGCTGGGCCACGCGCACCCCGAGGTCGTCGCGGCCGTGCAGGACGCGGCGGCGCAGGGGTTGTCGTTCGGGGCCCCGACGACGCGCGAGGTCGAGCTCGTCGACGAGATCCGCCACCGGGTGCCGGCCGCCGAGACGGTGCGCCTGGTGTCCACCGGGACCGAGGCGACGATGACCGCGCTGCGCTTGGCGCGGGCGATCACAGGCCGCGACCTCGTCGTGAAGTTCGCGGGCAACTACCACGGGCATGTGGACGCGTTGCTGGCGCAGGCCGGCTCCGGCGTCGCGACGCTCGCGCTGCCGGACTCCGCGGGGGTGTCGTCGGCCGTCGCCGCCGAGACGATCGTGCTGCCGTACAACTCGGTCGAGGCCGTCGAGGCGGCGTTCGCCACACATGGCGCGCAGATCGCGGCCGTGATCGTCGAGGCCGCGCCCGCGAACATGGGCGTCGTCCCGCCGCTGCCGGGCTTCAACGCGGAGCTGCGGCGCATCACGCACGAGCACGGCGCGCTGCTGATCCAGGACGAGGTCCTCACGGGATTCCGCGTCGGGTACTCCGGCTGGTGGGGGCTCGAGGGGCTGCGCGAGGGCTGGTCGCCGGACCTGTTCACGTTCGGCAAGGTGATCGGCGGCGGGCTGCCGGTGGCCGCGCTGGGCGGCCGCCGCGACGTCATGTCACAGCTCGCGCCCGTCGGGCCTGTGTACCAGGCGGGCACACTGTCCGGGAACCCGGTGGCCGTGGCCGCTGGCCTGGCGACGCTGCGGCTCGCGGGCCAGGACGTGTACGCGCGGGTCGACGAGAGCGCGTCGCGGCTGCGCGACGCGGTGACCAAGTCGCTGGCCAACGCCGGCGTGCCGCACGCGTTGCAGTGGGCGGGCTCGCTGTTCTCGATCATGTTCGGGGTGGACGCGGCGGCCGGCGGCGCGCGCGACTATGCCGCGGTGCAGGCCACCGAGCACTGGCGCTACCGCGCGTTCTTCCACTCGTTGCTGGAGTCCGGCGTCTACGCGCCGCCGTCGCCGTTCGAGGCGTGGTTCGTCTCGTCGGCGCACGACGACGAGGCCCTGTCCCGCATCGAGGACGCCCTCCCGGCGGCGGCCTACGCGGCGGCCTCGGCGGGCTGACTCCGCTCGACGAGTCGACGGGTGGACTTCCGGACCGCACTGGGCCCGGGAGTCCACCCGTTCGTCGTGACCGAGCGGGTCATGGGACCGGGGTGGGCTCCTTCGCCGGCGCTGGTGCGGTGGCGCGCTCGGCCGCACGCTCGGCGCCGTAGGCGCGGACGGACCAGACGATCGCCCCGACCCACACCAGCGCGATCGCCCCGAGCGTGAGGCCCTCGACCGTGCCCGAGACGTCCGCCGACCTGAGCAGCGTGCGCGTGTTGGTGAGGACGATGACGCCGCCCACGGCCGAGCCCAGCACGCGCGGCGGGATGATCCGCACCAGGTACGCCGCGATCGGCGCCGCGACCAAGCCGCCCGCCAGCAGCGCGAGCACCCACCGGAAGTCGATGCCCTGCGAGCCGAGTGAGAGCAGGAACCCGAGCGAGGCCGCGATCGCGACGAGGAACTCGGACGTGTCGATCGACCCGATCACCTTGCGCGGCTCCATGCGGCCCGACGCCAGGAGCGCGGGCGTGCCCACCGGACCCCACCCGCCCCCGCCGGTCGCGTCGACGAACCCCGCGAACAGGCCGAGCGGCGCCAGGAACCGCTTGCGCAGCGGCTGCCCGATCCGGTCCTTGCGCAGCCCCTTCACGGTGAACCGCACCAGGATGTAGACGCCGAGCGCCAGCAGGATGCCGGACATCACGGGCTTGGCGGCGTCGGTGGCCAGCTTGGACAGGACGGTCGCGCCCAGGAACGAGCCGATCGCGCCCGGCACCCCCACCCGCAGGACGACGCGCCAGTCCACGTTCCCGAACCGCCAGTGCGAGACCCCCGACGCGAGAGTCGTCCCGATCTCCGCCAGGTGCACGGTGGCCGATGCGGCGGCCGGGTTGGTCCCGATGGCCAGCAGCAGCGTCGTCGAGGTCACGCCGTACGCCATGCCGAGACTGCCGTCGACGAGCTGCGCGGCAAGGCCGACGACGGCCAGGAGCAAGAGCTGCGGCATGGGAGACCTCGGGTGAGCCGGACAAGTTAACCCGATAATCCCGACCAGCCGACTTGCATTTCAACCCCATCCCAAACTCCGAGACCCCCCACCCCCAACCCCCCTCGCCGAGTTCGTCGGAGAAGGGCGTGTTCGTCGGAGATCCCCGACGAACTGGCGGGTCTCCGACGAACTCGGCGGAGATGGAGGGGAGGGGAGGGGGAGCTAGGGGTTTTCCCAGGCGTCGGCGCGGGTCAGCATGGACTGGACCGGGGTGGGGAGGTTGGCCGCTACCAGGGCCTCGATCGTGACCTCGTCGAGGACGTCGCGGACGGCTACGCGCAGGGCGACCCAGACGTCGAGCAGGGCTGCCGCCGAGCCGTCGTACGTGAGCGACGGCGGGCGCTCGTCGCGGACCGTCACCAACGGGCCCTCGGCCGCGCGCATGATGTCCGCGAGCGTGATCTCCGAGGCCGGGCGCGCCAGGCGGTACCCGCCCGATCGGCCGCGGACCGACGTGACGACACCGCCCCGGCGCAGGTCACCGAGGATCCGCTCCAGGAACGAGACCGGCAGTCCCTGGCCTGCCGCGAGCACGTCCACCGCCACCGGGGCGCCGTCGGGCGCCGATGCCAGCTCGGCGCACGCACGCACCGCATAGTCCGCCTTCGCCGAGACCCGCATGCCGCCCATTGTGCCTTCCACACAAACGCGTGCCGCGCATCGCCGCGTCGAGGAGGCGCGGCGACGGGGCGCGGCGACGACGAGGCGCGGCGACGAGCCGGCCCCACGGGGAGGCGCGGCCTGAGCCGGATCCGGCCCGAGCCGGACTCGCCGTCACGCGGGGATGCGGCCCGCCAGGAGGTCGTCGAGCGACACCTCGTCGAGCACGCTGTGCAGCCGCGCGTCGACCGTGTCCCACAACGCCGGCACGTGCTGGGCCACACCCTCGTACGCGAGCGACGACACCGGGGCCGCGCGCACCGTGACGAACGGCCCCTCGAGCGCCGCGACCACCTCGCCCACCGGGATCGACGACGCCGCCCGCGCCAGCGAGTACCCGCCCCCGGCGCCGCGCTTGCTCACCACGTAGCCGTGTTTGCGCAGGTCGTTGAGGATGCCCTCGGCGTAGTCCCGCGGCAGGTCCTGCTCCGACGAGAGCGTCTCGACAGTCACCAAGGCGGGGGCCCGGGCGGCGAGCAGCAGCAACGCGCGGACGGCGTAGTCGACTTTCGCGGAGACGTGCATCAGGCCGGCACGCGCGCGCCGGCGAGCGCGCGCAGCCACACGGACTGCCCGTGCCGGAGCCCGAGCTCGTCGACCTGGACGCGGTTGAGCTGCACCCACGGGGTCTCGCCGGTGGGCGTCTGGGTCTCGGCGCGGACCTCGTAGCCGACGCGCTGGAGCCGGGTCACCACGGCTTCGACGGCGCCGACGCGCGCGTCGGGCAGCACCTCGATGTCGTGCGGCCGCACGAGCACCCCGCCGAGCCGGGTCACGGGGCCGAGGAACCCCATGACGAAGTCGTTGGCGGGCCGGTCGTACAGCTGCGACGGCGGCCCGACCTGCTCGATCCGGCCCTCGTTGATGACGACGATCTCGTCGGCCACCTCCAACGCCTCCTCCTGGTCGTGGGTGACGAAGAGCGTGGTCACGTGGACCTCGTCGTGCAGCCGGCGCAGCCAGTCGCGTAGCTCCTTGCGGACCTTGGCGTCGAGGGCGCCGAAAGGCTCGTCGAGCAGCAGGACCTCGGGCTCGACCGCGAGCGCGCGCGCCAACGCCATGCGCTGACGTTGGCCGCCCGAGAGCTGCGAGGGGAGCCGGTCGGCGAACTGCTCGAGGTGCACGAGCTCCAGGAGCTCGGCGACGCGCGCGCGGATCTCGGCCTTGGGCCGCTTGCGGATCTCGAGCCCGAAGGCGACGTTCCGCGCGGTGGTGAGGTGCTTGAACGCGGCGTAGTGCTGGAAGACGAAGCCGACGGACCGGCGTTGTGGTGGCAGGTGGGTGGCGTCGCGGCCGCCGATCGACACCGTGCCGGAGTCCGGGTAGTCGAGCCCCGCGATGATCCGCAGGAGCGTCGACTTGCCGCCGCCGGACGGCCCGAGCAGCGCGGTGAGCCCGCCGGGGCGCACGTCCAGGTCGATGTCCCGCAGTGCGGCGAACGACCCGAAGGACCGGTTCACGCCGCGGACGACGATGCTCATCTCTCGTTCCCTTCCCGGGGCCGCAGCGCGGCGATCACGACGATCAGCACGACTGCGACCGCCATCAGCACGAAGGCGGCGGCGAACGCCTGCCGCTGCGCGTCGGGCCCGAACTCTTGGTAGGCGTCGTTGACGTAGAGCGTGAGGGTCTGGCTTTGCCCGGGGACCGAGCCGCTGACGACGCGGACGGCGCCGAACTCGCCGAGCGAGCGGGCCAGGCTGAGCGCGACGCCGTAGGCCAGGGCCCACTTGATGGTGGGGAGCGTGATGCGCCAGAACCGCTGCCAGGCGCCCGCGCCGAGCGACTGCGCGGCCTGTTCTTGGTCGGTCCCGGCTTCCTCGAGGGTCGGGACGACCTCGCGCAGCACGAGCGGCAGCGACACCAGGACGGTGGCCAGCACCATGCCGGGGGTCGCGAAGATGATCTGGAAGCCGGCGTCGGCGAGCGCTGCGCCGAACCACCCGCCCGAGCCGTAGACCAGGATCAGCGCGACGCCGACGACGATGGGCGAGATTGACACGGGCAGGTCGATCACCGCGGACAGGAACCGCCGCCCGCGGAACTCGTAGCGCGCGAGCAGCAGGCCCATGCCGACGCCGAACACGGTGTTGAGCACCACCGCGCAGCCCGCGACCACCGCGGTGAGCCGCAGGGCGGCGACGAAGTCGGGCGACGTGAGGACCTCGACCACCGGCCCCACGCCGTCGGCGAAGGTCCGCTGCACCACGGTGAGCACGGGCAGCGCGACGAGCCCCAGGACGTAGCCGACCGTGAGGGCTCGAAGAGCCCAGGCGGTGCGGGTGGTTCGTCGCCGACGAGGCGCCGGCGCCGGCGGCCGCGTGGCGACCGGGCGTTCCAACGTGTCAACCACGGCGGGCCGTCCTTCGCTGCAGCACGTCGAGCACGACGAGCACCACGATCGCGACCGCGAGCAGGAGTGTCGCGACGCTGGCCGCGGCCACGGGCTCCTGCTGCTCGATCATCTTGAGGATGTAGGACGACGAGACCTGCGTCTGGCCGATCAGGTTGGCGGAGATGAGGATCACCGACCCGAACTCGCCGAGCGCGCGCGCGAAGCTCAGCGCGGCGCCGGACACCACGGCGGGGGTGATGGTCGGCAGGATGACGCGCCGGAACACCGTGAACCCGCCCGCGCCCAGCGAGGCCGCGGCTTGCTCCACCTCACGGTCCGCGTCGATCAGCACGGGCTGCACCGAGCGCACGACGAACGGCAGCGTGACGAACAGCAGCGCGAGCACCACGCCGGCCTGCGTCCCGACGAGGTTGACGCCTAGCGGCGAGCGCGGCCCGTACAGCGAGATGAGGATGAGGCCCGCGACGATCGTCGGGAGCGCGAACGGGATGTCGATGACGACCTCGACGACGCGCTTGCCGACGAAGTCGTCGCGCACCAGCACCCACGCGATCACGGTGCCGATCACCGCGTTGACGAGGGTGACGAGCACCGCGGCGCCGACGGTGAACTGGATCGCGTCGAGCGCCTCGGGCGTGGTCACGTTGGACCAGAACACCGCGAGGCCGTCCTCGAACGCGGTGGAGACGATCGCCGCGATCGGCAGCAGCACCAGCAGGCTGAGCCAGATGGTCCCGATGCCGAGCCCGAGCCGCGCGCCCGACGTGAGCTGCCCCGGCCGCCGCCCGGACCGGCGCCCGCGCGTGGCGGGCGCCGTCCGGTCGAGCATGGCTGTCAGGGACACGGTTACTGCGCCCGCAGCTTGGTGACCAGGCCGTTCTCCTTGTCGAACAGCTCGTCGTTCACGGTCGACCAGCCGCCGAGGTCGGCGACGGTCCAGAGCTTGTCGATGGCCGGGAACGGCTTGGCGGGGTCGTTGGCGCCCTCGACGCCGGTGGCGGCCGGGAAGCCCCCGACCGGCCGGAAGCCGTGCGCGCCGAGGATCGCCTGGCCCTGCTCGCCACGCACGAAGTCCAGGAAGGCGGCGGCCGCGGGCGGAGCGTCGGTGGTGACGGCAGCGGGGTTCTCGATCAGGAACGTGGTGTCGGGGACCAGGTAGTCGAGCTCGATGCCCGCCGCGCGGGCCGCGATGGCCTCGTTCTCGTACGAGATCAGCACGTCGCCGGTGCCGTTGACGAACGCGTCGGTGGCGGTGCGGCCGCTGTCGTTCCAGCTCACGACGTTCTTGACGAACTTGCCGAGGTACGCCTCCGCGGCGGCCTTGTCGTCGTCCGCCCCGAGCGCCTGGGTGTAGGCGGCGAGCAGGTTCCACTTGGCCGCGCCAGAGGTCCCGGGGTCGGCGGTGACGATCCCGACGCCGGGCTTGACGATGTCGTCCCAGCCCGCGATGTGCCGGGGGTTGCCGGGGCGGACCGCGATCACGACGACCGACGACGAGACGATGCCCTTGGCCGCGTCGCCGTCCCAGTCCGCGGCGACGAGGCCCTCGTCGGCGATCTTGGCGACGTCGGGGGTGATCGACAGCGCGACGATGTCCGCGTGCTGGCCCGCGATGACCGCGCGGCTCTGGGCGCCGCTGGCGCCGAACGACCCGGTGATGGTGACGCCGGCGCCCGCGTCGGTCTGGGCGAACTGCTCGCCGAGGTCGTCGTACGCGGCCTTGACGACCGCGAACCCGACGAGGTCGAGCTGCTGGGGCGCGGCGGCGGGCTTGTCGTCCGCCGTGGCGCTCGGGCTCCCGGAGATGTCGTCCGACGACGAGGCGCAGCCCCCGACCGCCATCAGGCACACGGCGACGAGGGCCGCGGCGATGCGTGACGACGAGCGGGTGAACGTGGGCTTCATGGTCGGACTCTCTCCGTCGTGGGTGGGGCGGCTCGGCTTATTCCGAGTAACCCGATCAGAACGCTAGGGATAGTAGGGAATCCCGTCCGCGGTCGTCACCAGGCGTCTCGCCAGGCGGGATGGCGGCCGCACGCGGCCACCCGGAAGCGGCTCGGCAGGACGGACTTCCGTCCCGTGCGGGAATACCCCTTGGGGGTATAGCGTTCCGAGCGTTCGACCCGGCGGAGGGACCACGACATGCACGGCTACACGCAGGACAAGGACGCGTACCTCGCGCGCCTCAAGCGCATCGAGGGCCAGGTGCGCGGCATCGCGCGCATGGTCGACGAGGACGTGTACTGCATCGACGTCCTCACCCAGATCTCCGCCGTCACCAAGGCGCTGCAAGCCGTGGGGATCGGACTCGTCGAGGACCACCTGGGCCACTGCGTCGTCGAGGCCGCGCGCGAGTCCCCCGAGGCCGGCGCCGCCAAAGTCCGCGAGGCGTCCGACGCGATCGCGCGCCTGGTCCGCAGCTAGAGCGGCTAGATCACACAGCCAGAGGAGAACAAGCCATGAGCACCACCACCACGTTCGGCGTCGACGGCATGACGTGCGGGCACTGCGTCCAGCACGTCACCACCGAGCTGCAGGCCATCCCGGGCGTCGGCGACGTCGCGATCACCCTCACGGCCGGCGGCTCGTCGCCGGTCACCGTGACGAGCGACGCCCCGCTCACGGCCGAGCAGATCGCCGCCGCGATCGACGAGGCCGGCTACGCCGTCACCCCCCGCAACTCCCTGCTCTAGCCCTCCCTCCCATCCGTGAGCGTGCAATCCAGTCCAGGAGGAAGCATGGGCAGCGAACGCGGGCAGGCGCTCGTCGTCGACCTCGCCGTCGAGGGGATGACGTGCGCGTCGTGCGTCGCGCGCGTCGAGAAGAAGCTGCAGCGCCTCCCGGGCGTCACGGCCACGGTGAACCTCCCGCTCGAGTCGGCGCACGTCGTCTCGGCAGACCCGGCGATCACCCTCGACGACCTCCTGGAGGCAGTCTCCTCCGCGGGCTACAGGGCGATTCCCCCCACCCCCACCCCCACCCCTGCCCCCCACCCGCCGACTTCGTCGGAGAGCGCCGAGATCGGCGGAGATGACCGACGAACTCAGCCTTCACCGACGAACTCGGCGGGTGCGGGGGACGGGACTGGGGGTGAGCTGCGGGGGCGGGTGGTCGTTGCTGCGGCGCTGACGGTGCCGGTGCTGCTCGTTTCCATGGTCCCTGCGCTGCAGTTCGCCGGGTGGCAGTGGGTGGTCGCGGCGCTCGCGCTGCCGGTCGCGACCTGGGCTGCCTGGCCGTTCCACCGGGCGGCCGCGCGCGCGGCGCGGCACGGTGCCGCCACGATGGACACGTTGGTCTCGATCGGGATCGTCGCCGCGACCGGCTGGTCCCTGTGGGCGCTGGTGTTCGGCGGTGCGGGCGAGCCGGGCATGACGATGCAGCCGAGCCTCTGGCCGCGCGCACCGCACGAGGGCGCCGCGCCCGAGCTGTACTTCGAGGTCGCCGCGGTCGTCACCACGTTCCTGCTGGCCGGCCGGTACGTCGAGCACCGCTCGCGCCGCCGAGCGGGCGACGCGCTGCGCGCACTCCTGGACCTCGGCGCCAAGGACGTCGCGGTGCTCACCACCGACGCGGACGGCCGGCGCAGCGAGCGCCGCGTCCCGATCGGCCGGCTCGGTGTCGGCGACGAGTTCGTGGTCCGCCCCGGCGAGAAGGTCGCCACCGACGGCGTCGTCGTGAGCGGCACCTCCGCGCTGGACACGTCCCTGCTCACGGGCGAGCCCGTGCCGGTCGACGTGCAGCCGGGCGACGAGGTGGTCGGCGCGACGATCAACACGTCCGGCGCGCTCGTCGTGCGGGCCACGCGCGTCGGGAGCGACACACGCCTGGCCCAGATCGGGCGGCTGGTCGCGCGGGCCCAGACCGGCAAGGCCCCGGTCCAGCGGCTCGCGGACCGGATCTCCGCGGTGTTCGTCCCGGTGGTGCTCGCCCTCGCGGTCGTCACGTTCGTCGGGTGGCTGCTCGCGGGCGGCGGCGCGCAACAGGCGTTCACCGCGGCCGTCGCGGTGCTGATCATCGCGTGCCCGTGCGCGTTGGGCCTGGCCACGCCCACGGCGTTGCTCGTCGGCACCGGGCGCGGCGCCCAGCTCGGCATCCTCATCAAGGGCCCGGAGGTGCTCGAGCGCACGCGCGCGGTCGACACCGTGGTGCTCGACAAGACTGGCACCGTGACGCAGGGCCGCATGGCGCTCGCCGAGGTCGTGCTCCCGGGCGGGCTCGATGACGACGACGCCCGCGCGGACGCGCTCCGCTACGCGGCGGCGGTCGAGCGGCTGGCGGAGCACCCGATCGCCCGCGCGATCGCGGACGCGTACACGGCCAGCGCGACGAGCGGTGGCACGACGAGCGGCGCGGGCGGCGTCGGCGCCGACGGCGTCGAGATCGGCTCCGACGAGGTGCACGGCTTCACGGCCGACGCCGGCCGCGGGGTCTGGGGCGTCGTCCGCACCGCGCACGCGGG
>JAEWOA010000039.1 GCA_023461115.1 Actinomycetes bacterium | reverse complement strand
AGGATCGGCACCAAGATCATGACGCCGGGCAGCGGGTCCATGAACATCCCGAAGACCAGCAGCAGCAGGTTCACCATCAACAGAAATGCGATAGGTGACAGGTCCATGGCGATCACCGCATCAGCCATTGCCTGCGGAATACCCTCGATGATCAGCACCCAGGCAAAGGCACGGGCTGCCGCAAGGATCATCAGCACCGCCACCGACATGATCGCGGCGCGCTGGAACGCCCCCCAAAGGTCGCGGAACGTAAATCCGCGGTAGATCACGGCACTGACGATGATCGCATAGGCGACCGCGACGACAGAGGCCTCGGTCGGGGTGAAGATCCCGCCGCGAATACCGCCAACGATCAGCACGATCAGCATCAGCGCAGGCAGCGCCATGATTGTATTGCGCACCATCTGCATCGCCGAGGGTCGGGCCTCATCGCTGCGATAGCCGCGCTTGCGACTGATCCACCAGTTCACGACCGCCATCGACAGCGAGATCAGCAGACCGGGCAAGACGCCCGCCATGAACAGCGATCCGACCGAGACGTTTCTGTCCTGCAGCGCATAGATGATCATCGTGATCGAAGGCGGAATGATCGGCCCAACCACCGAAGATGCGATTGTCAGCGCGCCAGCATAGGGCTTGGAATAGCCGCTTTTCTCCATCATGCGGACCATCATGGCCCCCGGCCCCGCCGCATCGGCCAGCGCGGAACCCGAAATCCCCGCGAACAGGGTCGACGACATCACATTCGCATAGCCCAGACCGCCCCGCAGATGCCCCACGAATTGCGAGGCAAAGCGCAGCAACATCATTGAGATCGCGCCCGCCGACATGATCTCGGCCGCGAGGATGAAGAATGGCACGGCCAGCAAGGGAAAGCTGTCCAGCCCTGTGAACATTTCCTTCACGACCACGACTAGCGGGTAACGCCCCGTGACGCCGACGGCGATAAAGGTCGACAAGGCCAACGAAAACGCGATCGGCACGCCCAGCAGCATCAGGCCAAGGAAAGCAATGATCAGAATCTCAGCCACGGACAGCCTCGTCACTGGGCTGGAAGCCCGCTTGCACATAGCGCGGCGCAATCAGCACCAAATGGATGAACATCAGGACGAACCCGGCAGGCATAGCGGCATAGACCCACTTCATTGGCACACGCAAAGCCGCCGATTTCTGGACCGCCATCCGGTTCATATAGTCGATGCCGATCCAGACCATGAAGGCAAAGAAAGTAAACAATATCAGCAGGATAAAGATCCTGAGATATTTTTGCGCCTGATTTGGCAACGCCTCTTGCGCGTTTGCAATGGCGACATGGGCGCCTTCGCGCAGCGCAAGGCCGCTGCCCAGAAATGCCAGCCAGATCATTGTGTAGCGCGCGACCTCATCGGCCCAGGGCAAAGCATTGCCGATGAAGTAGCGGGCGACCACGTTCCAGCCGACCACCACCGACATCAGCGCCAGACCGGCGACAAGGACGGCGATGTTCAGCTGGATGAAGGCGCGTTCGATCTGGCGCATCTTTGGCTTATTCGACCGCCTGAATACGATCCATCAGCTCTTTGCCGAACTGTTCCTCGTAGGATTTGTAGGGCTCGGTCAGGGCGTCTCGGAAAGCGGCTTTCTGTTCGTCGGTCAGCTCGTTGACCTCCATACCGGCCTCTTTCAGCGCGGCGACACCGGATTCATCGACCTGATCGACATAATCGCGCATCGCTTGGGCGCCAGCAGCGGCGGCCTTGTTGAAGGCGGCTTTCTGATCGTCATCAAGGCTTTCCCAAAGCTGGGGCGAGATCAGGATGATCGCGGGCGAATAGACGTGGCTGTCCAGCGTCAGATATTTCTGCACCTGACCCAGATTGGCCGAGACGATCACCGAAAGTGGATTTTCCTGACCGTCGATGGCCCCCTGCTCCAGCGCCGAGATCACTTCGGGCCAGGCCATCGGCGTCGGCGCGGCACCCAAGGCACGGAAAGCCTCGATATGAACGGGGTTTTCCATCGTGCGGATCTTCAGGCCAGAAGCATCTGCCGGAGTCGAGATCGGGCCACGATTGTTGGTGATATGGCGGAAGCCCTGCTCACCCCAAGCCAGTGCATGGACACCGGCGTCGTCGAATTTAGCCAGAATTTCCTGACCGATTTCGCCGTCCAGAACCTTGCGGGCATGGGCCTTGTCACGCAGCAGGAACGGCACGTCAAAAACGCCCGCTTCGGGGACAAAGTTCGACAGGGTGCCGCTGGAAGCGATGGTCATCTCGACCGTGCCAAGCTGCAAACCCTCGATCACTTCACGCTCGCCGCCCAGACCCGAGGACGGAAAATCGCGGAACGTGAACGCATCGCCAAGGCTCTCTTTCAGAGAGTTTTCAAAGGCTTTGGCGCCCGCGCCGTAATGGCTGTCTTCAGCCAAGGCATAGCCGAATTTGATCTCATTCGCGGAAACGGGCGCGGAAAGAACGGCACCCAGCAAGGCGGCAGCGTAAACAAATTTCATGGTGATCCCCCTGTTTGACCAGAGACATAGCGCGGAGACTGCCGAAAGCGCAATATTGAGGGACGATTTTCGCGCTGGATCACACAGAGGATAAGCGCCCTGCCCTTGTTTCAAGGACAGAACGCGGCTGTGTTATTGCAGACCCGATACCTTGTAATAGACCTCAACGTCACGCTGAGTGTCGTAACCGATGCCGGATGCGATGATGCAGCTTGTCTGATCACCACGCGGCGCAACCAGTGTCCACGTGCCCATCTGCTGCGAGCCCCACAGCTCGGTTCCCTGATGGCTGGTCGTGTCTACGCGGTTCTCGTTGAACTCTTCCTGCAATGTCTGGTGGATTTCACTGTTATCCGCGCAATAGGGCTGATCGTTTACCGCCAGATCGGATGTCGGCATGTCTTGGGCCTGATCCAGAAGGGTTGCGGTATCGACACCAGCCATAGCCGACCAACCCTGCACGGGCTGATCCGAACGAATGGCGGAATATGCGGGCATCGCCATCAGCAGCGCGACGCTGCCGGCCATCATCTGGCGGGCGATGCGGGATGCGGTGCGGGTCATGGGTTCAGCCTTTCCTTCTTTCAATTTGCGAAAAGTAAACGTGCCGGGTCAGTTGCGGGTTCCGGTTTTTCCAGATTTCAACCAAGTGTAAGCTAGTCAAAACTCCTTATAAAAGCTGCGTTATCAGTAGTTTGGTTGAAAAATACCCCAACGCGAGACTATCCCCAACTTCCTTCGAAAATCTTAACGCAGGCTGTCGGATATTTGGGCAGGCAGCCCCTCGTATCCGGGTGGGGGGCGGATTAATATCGGTCCAGGATCGACGGCGAGGATTGAAGATGGCAGTTCTATTGGGCGATGTGGGCGGCACCAATACCAGATTGGCGCTTGCACATGGTGACGAGATCGACGTGGCCAGCATCGAACGTTATCAGGGCGACGATTTTGCCAGTTTTGACGACGTCGTGCAGTTGTTTCTGCGTGAACGGGGCGCCCCTCGCATTGATGCCGCCTGTATTGCCGCCGCAGGTCCTGTCGCAGGCGGTCGCGCTGAACTGACCAATCGCGACTGGGACATGACCGAAGACGGCATTGCCGATCTGACCGGTGCTGCGCAGGTACGGCTCATCAACGATCTGACCGCTTTGGGTTACGCGACCCCTGCCCTGCCTTCCGATTGTTTGCGGCTTCTGCGTG
>JAEWOA010000038.1 GCA_023461115.1 Actinomycetes bacterium | reverse complement strand
GTGCTGGCCGGGGCCGCGCCGGCGGCCGACGGCGCGCTGTCGCCGCGCGCCGCGGCGAGCGACTCGTGCGCGGCCGCCACCACGGCGTCAGCCGTGATGCCGAACTCGCGGTAGAGCGTCTCGAACGCGGCCGAGGCGCCGAAGTGCTCGAGCGACACCGAGCGACCGGCGTCTCCGACGAGCTTGTGCCACGACATCGCGAGCCCGGCCTCGACCGAGACGCGCGCGCGCACCGACGCGGGCAGCACCGACTCGCGGTAGGCGGCGTCCTGCTCCGCGAACCACTCGAGCGACGGCGCCGACACCACGCGGGTCGCGATGCCCGCGGCCTCGAGCGTCTCGCGAGCCTCGACCGCGAGCTGCACCTCCGAGCCGGTGCCGATGAGGATCACCTCGGGGTCGCCCGTGCTCGCGTCGATGAGCGTGTACGCGCCCTTCTTGACGCCGGCGGCCGACGAGAAGCCGTCCTCGTCGCGCGGGAACGTCGGCACATTCTGGCGCGTGAGGATCAGGCCGACCGGCCCGTCGCGGTGCTCGAGGACTGCCTTCCATGCCTGCGCGGTCTCGTTCGCGTCGGCCGGCCGGACGATCGTCAGGCCCGGGATCGCGCGCAGCGCGGTGAGGTGCTCGACGGGCTGGTGCGTCGGGCCGTCCTCGCCCAGGCCGATCGAGTCGTGCGTCCACACGTAGATCGACGGGACGCCCATGAGGGACGCCAGGCGCACCGAGCCGCGCATGTAGTCCGCGAACTGCAGGAACGTGCCGCCGTACGCGCGCGTCAAGCCGTGCAGCGTGATCCCGGACAGGATCGCGCCCATGCCGTGCTCACGGATGCCGAAGTGCAGCGTGCGGCCGAACTCGTCGCCCCCGAACTCGTGAGTCGAGCGCTTGGCGGGGATGAAGGACGTCGCGCCCTTCATGGTCGTGTTGTTGGAGCCCGCGAGGTCGGCCGAGCCGCCCCAGAGCTCGGGCAGCTCGTCGGCGATCGCGGAGAGCACCTCGCCGGAAGCCGCGCGCGTCGCGATCGCCTTGCCTGCCGGGAACACCGGGAGCGCGTCGTCCCAGTTCTCGGGGAGCTCGTGCGCGACGAGCCGGTCGAGCAGCGCGGCCTTGTCCGGGTTGCCCGCGCGCCAGGCGTCGTAGCCGACCTGCCACTGCGCGCGCGCGGCCGCGGCGCGGTCCGCCAGCGACCGGGTGTGCGCGATCACGTCGTCGTCCACCTGGAACGTGCGCTCCGGGTCGAACTCGAGGACCTCCTTGAGGCCGCGCACCGCGTCGGCGCCGAGCTTCGAGCCGTGGGACGAGTGGTCGTTCGTCTTGCCCGGCACGGGCCAGGAGATGAGCGTGCGCAGGCCGATGAAGGACGGCTTGTCGGTCACGGCCTTCGCGGCCTCGATCGCCGCGGCCAACGCGTCGACGTCCTCGCGGTACTCGCCGCCCGCGGTCCAGTCGACGAACTGAACGTGCCAGCCGTAGGCCTCGTAGCGGGCCAGCACGTCCTCCGTGAAGGCGATCTCCGTGTCGCCCTCGATCGAGATGTGGTTGTCGTCCCACACCACGACGAGGTTGCCGAGCTCCTGCGTCCCGGCGATCGACGACGCCTCGCTCGTGACGCCCTCCTGCAGGTCGCCGTCGGAGCAGATGACGTACGTGTAGTGGTCGAACGGGCTCGTGCCCGGCGCCGCGTTGGGGTCCAGCAGGTTGCGCTCGCGGCGCTGCGCCATCGCGAAGCCCACGGCCGACGAGAGGCCCTGGCCCAGTGGGCCCGTGGTGATCTCGACGCCCTGGGTGTGCTTGTACTCGGGGTGCCCCGGGGTCTTGGAGCCCCAGGTGCGCAGGGCCTGCAGGTCCTCGAGCTCGAGGCCGAACCCGCCCAGGTAGAGCTGGATGTACTGCGTCAGGCACGAGTGCCCCGCGGAGAGGATGAACCGGTCGCGGCCCAGCCAGTGCGGGTCCGTCGGGTCGTGGCGCATGACCGTCTGGTACAGCAGGTACGCCGCGGGCGCGAGGCTGATCGCGGTGCCGGGGTGGCCGTTGCCGACCTTCTCCACGGCGTCCGCGGCCAGGACACGGACGGTGTCGACCGCCCGCAGGTCAAGGTCGGACCAGCCCACGGTCTGGGCCAGGGGAGCCTTCGCGTTCACCGCACCTCATTCCCACCCGGACCAGCAGCCAGGTGTCATGTCTGACGTGATCGGGCGCTCACGGTGGAGCACCGGCGCGGGCCGGGGACGCGACGATGGCAGGTGCCTTGGCCTTTGCATGGCGAGCCTATAGCGCACCCGTGGCATGGCGCCGTGCGTGCCCATCGGCCGAGGTGGCACGGTCGTCGGGCACGGTGATCGGGCACGGTCGTCGGCCGGTCGTCGGCCGGTCGTCGGGCGCGCCCGGCCGGCGCCAGGAGCGACTGATCTCACACGACCGGCCCGGCGGCGTGGCGCCCCTTTCGTCGGGCCCACGTCGTAGCATGGCGAGGCGACCAGACCCCCCACCCGGACGACGAGCGGGCCGCCACCGCGGGCCGCCGCACCGGGACGCCTCCTGCGAACGGACATGCTTTGCGCCTCACCAGCCCCCTGACGGTCGACGAGACCGGGGCGCCCGCAGCGTCGCGGCCGACGTCGGCTCGGTCGACGGAGCCGGTGTCGGCGCTCGCGCGTGCGTGGGCTCGGGTGGGCGCTTACGTCTCGCTGACGAAGCCGCGGGTCATCGAGCTGCTGCTGGTGACGACGATCCCGACGATGATCCTGGCGCAGAACGGCTGGCCGAGCCCCTGGCTCGTGCTCTCGACGCTGGCCGGCGGCGCCATGGCGGCGGGCTCGGCCAACACGCTCAACTGCTACATCGACCGGGACATCGACCAGGTGATGAACCGGACGCGCAAGCGTCCGACCGCCACCGGCGAGATCAGCCCGGCCAAGGCCTTGACCTTCGGGCTCGTGCTCGGCGTCGTGAGTCTCGCGTGGCTCGGACTGCTGGTGAACTGGGCGTCGGCCGGCCTGACCGCCGCGGCGATCCTCATCTACGTCGTCGGCTACACCATGATCCTCAAGCGCCGCACGCCGCAGAACATCGTGTGGGGCGGCGCGGCGGGCTGCATGCCGGTGATGATCGGCTGGTCGGCCGTGACCGGGACGGTCGGCTGGCCCGCGGTCCTGTTGTTCCTCGTCGTCTTCTTCTGGACTCCGCCGCACTACTGGCCGCTGTCCATGAAGTTCCGCCGTGACTACGCGGCCGCGGGCGTCCCGATGCTGCCGGTCGTCGCCAAGGACACCAAGGTCGCGCGCGAGATGATCGGCTACACGATCGCGATGATCGCGTGCACGCTGCTGCTGATCCCCGCCGCGGGCATGACGTGGGTGTACGGCGTTGCCGCGACCGCGCTGGGCGGTTGGTTCCTGTGGTCATGCGTGACGCTGCTGCGCCGCGCGCAGGACCCGGCGCGCGGCAAGCTGAAGGCGATGAGCGTGTTCCACGCGTCGATCACGTACCTGACGCTGCTGTCCGTCGCGATCACGGTCGACGTCTTCCTGCCCTTCTGACGAGAGTCGCGGACATGCCGGTGCCGCCGCGCGTGCCAGACTTGCCGGCCATGTCCGCACTGGCCCGCGCGCTCGAGACGTACCTCGCGCACCTCACCGTCGAGCGCGGCCTCTCGACGAACACCATCGCCGCGTACCGCCGCGACCTGGGCCGGTACTGCGGGTTCCTCGACGCGCGCGGGCGCCTGGCGCCCGGCGACGTGTGCGAGGCCGACGTCGAGGACTTCCTCCTCGCGGTCCGCCAGGGCTCCGACGGGCGCGCCGCGCTGTCGGCTGCGTCCGCGGCCCGCGCGGTGGTGGCCGTCCGGGGCTGGCACCGGTTCTGGGTGTTCGAGGGCATGACGTCGGACGACGCGGCGCGGGCGGTGCGTCCGCCCGCACAGCCCAAGCGGCTGCCGAAGGCGATCTCAGTGGACGAGGTGGCGAGCCTCATCGACGCCGCCGGCCTCGGGGACGGGCCCGTGCCGTTGCGGAACCGTGCCCTGCTCGAGCTGCTGTACGCGACCGGCGCCCGGATCTCCGAGGCGGTCGGCCTGGACCTCGACGACGTGGACCGCGCGCAGGACCACGCCGCGGTGCGGCTGTTCGGCAAGGGGAGCAAGGAGCGCCTGGTCCCCGTGGGGTCGTTCGCGCTGGAGGCGCTCGACGCCTACCTCGTGCGCGGCCGGCCGGCGCTGGCAGCGGGGGGCGTGGGAAACGCCGCGGTGTTCCTCAACACGCGCGGCGCCCGGCTGAGCCGGCAGAGCGCGTGGGCCGTGCTGCGCGTCGCCGCGCAGCGATCCGGCATCCACGTCGAGCACGTCTCGCCCCACACGCTGCGCCACTCGTTCGCGACCCACCTGCTGGCGGGTGGCGCGGATGTCCGCGTGGTGCAGGAGCTGCTCGGGCACGCGTCGGTGACGACGACCCAGATCTACACGCAGGTGACCCCCGACGCGTTGCGCGAGGTCTACCAGCTGAGCCATCCCCGGGCGCGTTAGGCCCACCACGTCCACCGGTGCGCGTGCCGCCCTAGCGGACCGGCCGCGCTCGGGTAGGTTGTGCGGCGTGGTGAGCACGCAGACGACGCAGGAGTCCCTCGACGCGGTGGGACGGCCGCTGCCTTCCTTCCCGGAGCCCGGTCCGCTCGCGTCGCACGGGCCCGCGCGGGTGATCGCGATGTGCAACCAGAAGGGCGGGGTCGGCAAGACGACGACCACGATCAACCTGGCCGCCGCGCTCGCCGAGTACGGCCGCAAGGTGCTCATCGTCGACTTCGACCCGCAGGGCGCCGCGTCGGTCGGGGTCGGGGTCAACCCGCACGAGCTCGACCGCACGGTCTACAACCTCCTGATGGAGAAGGACGCGCGCGCCGCGGACGTCATCCGCCCGACCGCGACCCCCAACCTGGACCTCCTGCCCGCCAACATCGACCTGTCGGCCGCCGAGGTCCAGCTCGTCGGCGAGGTGGCCCGCGAGACCGTGCTGGCCCGGACGCTGCGCCCTGTGCTCGACGACTACGACGTGGTCCTCGTCGACTGCCAGCCCTCGCTCGGCCTGCTCACGGTCAACGCGCTGACGGCGTCGCACGGCGTGCTGATCCCGCTCGAGTGCGAGTTCTTCGCGCTGCGCGGCGTCGCGCTGCTGATCGAGACGATCGACAAGGTGCGTGACCGCCTCAACCCCCGCCTGCAGGTGGACGGCATCCTCGCCACCATGTACGACTCGCGCACGCTGCACGCCCGCGAGGTCGTGGCGCGCGTGCACGAGGCGTTCGGCGACGCGTTGCTGCACACCGTCATCGGCCGCACCGTGAAGTTCCCGGACGCGACCGTGGCGGCCGAGCCGATCACCACGTACGCGCCCACGCACGCGGGCGCCGCCGCCTACCGCCAGCTCGCGCGTGAGCTCGTCGCCCGTGGCGACGCCGCCTAGCCCGGTCGACGCCGCGGCCGACGCCCCCCTGGGCACCCCCGCCGGGTCCACCGGGTTCGAGGTGCACCTCGACAACTTCAGCGGCCCGTTCGACCTGCTGCTGGGGCTGATCGCCAAGCACAAGCTCGACATCACCGAGGTCGCGTTGGCCCGCGTGACCGACGAGTTCATCGCGACGATCCGCGCGGCGGAGAAGGACTGGGACCTCAACCGGGCGTCGGAGTTCCTGGTGGTCGCCGCGACGCTCCTGGACTTGAAGGCGGCGCGCCTGCTGCCGTCCGCGGACGTCGAGGACGCCGAGGACCTGGAGCTGCTGGAGGCGCGCGACCTGCTGTTCGCGCGGCTGCTGCAGTACCGCGCGTACAAGCAGGTCGCTGCCGACCTGGCGCAGCGGTACGCGACCGAGGGCCGGCGGTTCCCGCGGCTGGTCACGCTCGAGCCGCAGTTCGCCGCGCTGCTGCCCGAGCTCGTCTGGCAGATCGGCCCGGACCAGCTCGCGGCGCTCGCCGCCAAGGCGATCGCGCCCAAGCCAGCGCCGCCCGGCGTCGACCTCAGCCATCTGCACGCGCCGCCGGTCAGCGTCCGCGAGCAGGCCGCGGTGCTCGTCGGCCGGCTGCGCCACGTGGGCGCGTCGAGCTTCCGCGCGCTCGTCGCGGACGCGGACTCGACGATCGTGGTGGTCGCGCGGTTCCTCGCCGTGCTGGAGTTGTTCCGGGAAGGCGCCGTGGCCTTCGACCAGGTGACGCCGCTCGGCGAGCTGACCGTCCGTTGGACCGGCGCCGAGGACGGCGACGTCGAGGTGTCGGACGACTTCGACCAGCTCGACACGACGCACGAGCAGAGCGCGCCCGAAGCCGAGCCCGAGGAGGCCGACGCATGACCGACGAGACGACACCTGTCCCGGACGAGGCCGCGGCCAGCGAACCGGACGAGCTCGCGTTCGACGTCGACGAGCTGCCGGGTGGCGCGCTCGCCGCGCTCGAGGCGGTGCTGATGGTGGCGGACGAGCCCATCGCGGCGGTGCGGCTCGCGGCGGTGCTCGCGCTGCCCACCGCGCGAGTCGAGGCGCTGCTCGACGAGCTCGCGGCGGAGTACCGAGGCGAGCTCGGCGGCCGGCCGCGGGGTTTCGAGGTGCGGCGCGCGGGGGAGGGCTGGCGCATCTACTCGGCCGCCCCGTACGCGGACGTCGTCGGCAGGTTCGTCCTGGACGGGCAGACCGCGCGGCTCACGCAGGCGGCGCTCGAGACGCTCGCGGTCGTCGCTTACCGGCAGCCCGTGACGCGCGGGCAGGTGTCCGCGGTCCGCGGGGTCAACGTCGACGGGGTCGTGCGGACGTTGACGGCACGCGGTCTGGTGGCCGAGGTGGGCCATGATCCGCTCAGTGGCGCCGTGTTGTACGGGACCACGGGATACTTCTTGGAGCGGATGGGCTTGTCGAGCGTCGACGAGCTGCCACCGCTGGCGCCTTACCTGCCGGAGATCGACTCGCTGGACGATGTCGACGACGGCCGCCGGTCGATCGGAGAGAACGCATGACACCCCCTCAGCCACGCCGTGGCGGCAGCGGCCGCCCCGCCCAGGGCGGCGGCTCCGGCCGCGCCGGCCAGGGCGGCCAGGGCCGTCCCGGGCGTTCGGGCAATCCGCGTCCCGCCGCGAAGTCGTCGAAGCCGGCGCCGCGGCGTCCGGTCCGGCCCACCCAGCCGGCGGTCGACGTGCACGACCCGGACGGTGTGCGGCTCCAGAAGGTGCTCGCGACCGCGGGCCTGGGATCGCGCCGGGCGTGCGAGCAGCTCATCGAGGAGGGCCGCGTCGAGGTCGACGGGCAGATCGTCGTCGAGCTCGGGGTGCGCGTCGACCCCAAGCGCGCCGTGATCCACGTCGACGGGCTGCGCATCCAGCTCGACGACTCGCTCATCACGATCGCGCTCAACAAGCCCAAGGGCGTCGTCTCCACGATGCACGACCCCGAGGGGCGCCCGTCGGTGGGGCAGTACTTCACCGACCGCAGCGAGCGGCTCTTCCACGTCGGCCGGCTCGACGCCGACACCGAGGGGCTGATGCTCTTCACCAACGACGGCGAGCTGGCCAACCGGTTGGCGCACCCGTCGCACGGCGTCGCCAAGACGTACCTCGCGGAGGTGCAGGGCAAGGTCGTGCCGTCCACGGCGCAGGCCATGCAGAAGGGCATCGAGCTCGAGGACGGCTTCGTGCAGGCGGACAAGGTGACGATCGTGCAGTCGGTGTCGCACGCGTCGCTCGTCGAGATCACGCTGCACGAGGGCAAGAACCGCATCGTGCGCCGCATGTTCGACGAGGTCGGCCACCCGGTGACCAGGCTCGTGCGCACCAAGATCGGCCCGATCCGGCTCGGCGACCTCAAGCCCGGACGCACGCGCGTGCTCGGCAAGACCGAGCTGGGCACCCTGATGTCGCAGGCGGGCCTGTGACCCTGGCGACGAAGGGCCCGGTGCGGATCGTCGGCACCGGGCTCCTCGGCACGTCCGTCGGGCTGGCGCTCACGGCGCACGGCGTCGCGGTCCAGCTGCACGACCCGTCGCGGACCGCGTTGGCGCTCGCGCGCGACGTGGGCGCCGGCTCGCCCGCGGCGGACGGCGACGA
>JAEWOA010000037.1 GCA_023461115.1 Actinomycetes bacterium | reverse complement strand
TTTAGCCTAAGCAACCAATATGAAAACAATAGACTATTACAACCAATACGCAGATCAATTTTTACAAGCCACGTTGTATGTGGATATGGAAAGCCTATACCAACCATTTTTAGCTGAGTTGCCAGATTCAGCACGCATCCTGGATTTAGGCTGTGGCTCAGGGCGTGACACTTTGGCTTTTAAAAATAAAGGCTATCAAGTTGATGCTATCGACTATTCTGAAGTATTGGTCGAACGAGCGAGCAAACTGACTGGTATCGCTGTTCAGCAGCAAAGTTTTTATGAGCTTGATATGCACGATGTTTATGATGGGATATGGGCATGTGCCTCTTTACTACATTGTGCTCGTAATAGACTCCCTGATGTTTTAAAACGTATTCATGCTGCATTACGCCGTGGCGGTGTGTGCTATATGTCTTTTAAATATGGCACAACAGACAGAGTAAAAGAGGATAGAGCATTTACCGATTTAGATGAGGAACAAGCTAAAGCATTATTAGATAAATTGGATGGCGTTGAGATGCTAGGGCATTGGATTAGTGTAGATAAACGACCTGATCGTGATGAAAAGTGGTTGAATGTGCTTTGGAAAAAGAGGGCTTAGGGAAATGCATTTGTAAGGTTTAGAGTTTTTTTTTAAGCATAATTTATCTCGGAGGACATTGCTAATCCATTACTACAGAAACGTCTTTAGTCTTATTTTGATAGAATAAAAATGATAAAACATCGTAATATACCTAAAGACATATAGTTAGACGTACGTAGTGTTACACCTTTCTGTATGCTTCAGCCAATTCCTAAGCTGTTTTAGGATTTAATCTATAAACTAATTAGATTTTAAAAATTATATTTTTTGGGGTAATGCATGCGTTTTGTTGATGCTTTGGGCGTATTATCTAAATCATCATCATTTGCAGTTTCGACTGAAAGTGATCGTGATGAAGGCCTAACTAGAATCAAATCTAATTTGTATGTCGCGATGCCTATTGAAGAGGATTTCATGTCCTTGTTGGCACAGATCAGTGAAGAATCGAAAAAAATTATTTTTTTATGTGGCAGTAGTGGTGATGGTAAATCTGAGCTAATGCTTCGTGCGAAACAAGCATTTACACAACATTATATACATTTTCATTTGGATGCGACTCATAGTTTTGAGCCTCACGATAATGCAATAGTTACACTAGATCGAATTTTTGATGAATTTGATAAAGGAAGTCATTCACTAGTCATTGGCATCAATATTGGAATGTTGGGTAACTATTCAGAAGAAGCTAAAAATAAAAATATTAGCGATAAAATTAAAAAATATTTAGAGTTCAAGGAGAAGTCTGATGATTTTAATTTTGTAAACTTTGAAGACTATCCAAAATTTGAAATTACTGAGACTAACTATAAAAGTGACTTCATTACGAGGCTTTTGAAGAGAATTACATCACCTTCATCAGAACTTTATCAACTCTATATAAAAGACGAGTCTGAGGGCTTAAATAGTACTGATTATCTTAAATTCTTAAATTATAAGCTTTTATGTAATGAGAAAGTACAGGAAGTTGTTGTTGAGTTATTGTTGAAAGTTAGATTATTCAGGAATCAATTTATTACGGCAAGAACCTTTTTAGATCTAATTTATGAATTAATTTGTCAAAAAGATTATTTGTTTAATAACTTATTTAGTTGTAATAATAATGAAATTTTAGAAAAAGTCATTGAGTTTGACCCCTCTAGATTAAGAACCAAAACGATTGACCGGTTTGTTATAGGTTACGAGCTTGATAGTCTTACTCAAGAATTTGAAATATTTAAACAGAGTTTAAAAGCAGAGTTGATGATTGGAAGTTTAAATAACTCAAATTCTTATATTCGTTTGTTTTACATATTAAAATTTGAAGATATAGGGAATAATTTTCATAAAAAATTCACAGAGGATTTTTCTGAAAGTTTATTGTCTAATTATTTAGAGGTTTATAGACATCATATTTATTATGATGCCGTGAAATCACGCTCTGTATTGCGAAATTTTTATAATAAAGAGCTGCTTAGTGCGATTAGAAGCTATATCAATAAAAAAGCACCATATTTAGGCGATGAACAATTTTTAATAGCTGAATATGATGAGTATAAAGTGATTTCCCATTTAAAAATCGGTCCTGATTTTTCAGCTCTCGAGAAAGATCAGCCCAAATATAACAATGGTCATTTTGATGTTTACATCCGAATTAAGGATTTTTGTGATGAAGAAAATGATCCTACATTAGTATTTAGTGTAGACATTAATTTATATGAACTTCTCAGTAGGCTTAGAGCTGGATATAGACCAAACAAAAATGATAGAAGTGTTGTTGTCATGCTAAATGAAATAGTAAATAGATTACTAATTTTTGCAAATAAATCTAATCAAATAAATTTCAAATCTAGTTTTGAAGAAATTAAATTTATACGTGAAGATAGTTGTATCGAGGTAGGGTATTAATGTTGAGTCTAACTACTGATCTAAAGCCATCAAGCAATAGTATGGCTAGCTTCTATCCTATTAGTACAAATGAAAATAGCAACGATTTCAATTGGGAGCATGTAACGAGTTTATTCTTAAGTGAGTTGTATGGGCTACTTGCTGAAAAAAAGTTAAATAAATTCGAAGTTGATCTAAAAGCATTCCAAAAAGATTTTGAGTTAACGTTTAAAGATGAAGTCCAAAATGAAAAAGCTTGGAAAATGGTCAATGATATTTATTTTTTAAAAAATAATATTGCCAAGATTTCGCCTAAATTACGTATTTTTTCTCTGTCAGAAGATACACAAAAGTTATCAGCTGAAAAGCGTATAGTTGCGCTACTTAAAACACTGCTACTTGAAAAACATATTTATAAAAATGATGTAAATAACTTAAATTTCATCGAACAAAAAATTTATGAGTCATTTGAAAAATCTTTCCCAAGTAGACTGCCGGATTACGAAGGAATGTGCTCTTATTTGCCAAAGCTATCGAATATCTTCGGTAAAGATCTCATTTTTTTAACAAATCATTCAAAATATTTTTTAGAGAATATTCAGCTATTTTTAGAGTTATATACATTTTTGTATACAGCGCAACTCTCCATTGCCATAAATGGTTGGAAAGAAGCCGATGAGCCACCTATTAAAGCTTGTTATTTTATCTTAGATACTGAAAAAGCAAGTCGTGAGCGTGCTTCGCTACAAAGAAGTGGCTATAAATTGGTAGAGAAAGGGCTAGATTCAATCTTTCCAACTTTAGCTCTGTGTGAAAGTTTGCAAAATACGACCGAGCAAAAAATACCATTGTGGAAATTAGTCACAAAATTCAGTGAAGTTGATCTTGCGAACTTAGAGCAATTTTATGAAGCGTTTGCTGAAAATAGAAGTTTAAAAATCAAAGATCATAAGTTTGTTGATGTCGTATCTGCAATTGATGCATTACAGCATTTGTTTAAAGCGCAATTTGCAAAGGGTGAAACGAGAGCAAGCCGAAATTCAAATGTTGTTCGTACCATCAAAAATACTATTTTGAAACCATTTACGCAGACTCGAGGAAGTGCAGGTACTGTCTTCGTGCTCACTCAGGAATATTTGCTGTTATTAACGAATTTAGTAATTGGCGATAGAGAAAAGTTGCGCTTATACGAAGTTATTACAGAATTAGAGTCGCGAGGAATTTATTTTGATAAAGAAAGTAGAAAAGCGTTAGTTAATTTTTATGAGCGTTTGGGTAATGTTGAAAAAATGAGTGATAGTGGGGATGCAATCTATGTCAAAAAAACAATATGAAGATTTTTTGGTTGAACTATTTTTTGACTGGGCAAAAAATCACTTAAAAATTGGTGAGAAACTCCACTTTAAATCACCAGATGATGAAAATAGTCTTAAGTTATTTGAGGCTTTTCATCGAAAGTTAGAAACATTTTTTTACTTACACCAAGAAAAAATTCATTATCTCAACTTAAATGGATTGAGGATCATTCCTGTTCTTCACTCTGATGATGAACAAGGCTATTCTGAAAATTATATTTCTTATTTAAGGGATCATGTTTCAAGTCAAATCGGGGAATTTAAAGACTCCATTTTACTAATCATTCATAATTCATCGTTAGATACATTAAATAATTCATCTAAAGATTTAACCTTGGCCGATAGTATTTGGAACCCTAAATCTATTTACCTGGCCTTATTAAGTTATATAGATGAAAGTTCTTTTAAAGATCATACGATTTCTAAGCAATTATTAAACCATCAGTTTGAAATAATTTGTGCCGATGGCGCAACCATGTTTGGTTTTAGAGAACTGTTTAATGCAGTTCAAGATGGAAAAATTGAATTTAATGAGCTTGGTTATCTGAATGACGCCGCGCTAATTGACTTAAAACAGGCAAGTATTACCCAAATTGAGCAAAGGCTAGATGCAAATAAGCGCCTTAAAGAAGATATTGAATATATCGTTGAGCAGTTTCCAACAGAATACGTCGAAAAATTGGTTGATTTAGATTTTAGTGAAAAGTTTATCAATAGATTTTTTTCTGACGATGATTTGAATTCTTGGAGAAGTACACTCGATTACGGTGAATGTTATCAAGAACGAATAAAAAACTCTGTTGATCTGATTGAGTTTGCTGAATTGAATTCTTCTGCGATTAAAGAATATCATCGCACCAAAGGCGCTATATCTCAAAAAAGTAGTTTGGCAAGTCGTGATCATCATTTGATTTTAGAGGTTGTTCCTGATCATTTGTCAGTTAATTTAGATTTAGTATTTATACAAGGACAATTATCTGAAGATGATATTAAAGTATCCTCTAAATTTAAGAAGCTTTTAGATTATAAAGTTAACAACCGTTCTAATAAAAAAACGGTGTTAAGTATAGAAACGGAATTTGAGGGTATACCTAAGTATCTAAATTTTGAAATCAAGAGATCAAAGCCTAAAGAGTGTTTCAAATTTAGAGTATTACTTATTCCAGAAAATACATTTCCTGTAAGTTCGTTTGAGGATAAATTTTTATTGGTACCGAATAAAGAATTAATTATTCTTGAAACGGACCAATCAGATTTTACTTTTGATTCATCAAACCGCTCAGCTTATATACTGTCACAGTGTGGCGAAAGTGTTGATACAGATGAGTTTGGTTCAGTAGATTTTGAGAAGCTTCTCAATACTGAGGAGCAAGTTAATTTTAGTATCAAGAAAAAATTACAAACTTTGAACTTTGAAATACAAGGTATTCTTTCAGTTTCGAGTTTAAACCTACCTTTAATTTTTAATACTGATTCCTATCAGTATTTCTTTAATGATCAAGTGTTTGGAATCTACAATACTAAAAACTCTAGAATTTCATTTTTAGGTCGAGAGTACAAAACTAAAAATGAGTATAAAAAACTATTGGAATTAGAATTAGAGCTTATTTCTAAAAATTTACTTTCTACTGCGACAGTCCGTGGAGATGAAATTTCTATTGATCATTTAGAAGAACTTTATCCTGAACTACATCATTCTTATACAGAACTTTATCGTTATTTAAAGAATCGAAATACAGCGTTAAGTTTAGTTTCTTGGGGGGCTGAATTCAGAGCAATCGTGAATCGGGTTATTGCAGAATATGTAAAGCTCATTCATGAGATTCCAACGGAGCGTATGCTTTCTGATCGAGATAAAATTCTAGTAAATTTAGGATTTAGTGAGCTAGATGGAAAGGAATATATCAATCCATTTCATCCATTGAATCTTTCATATTTTTTAAATTTAATGAATGAATGCTTAAAGGATTCGACAGGCTCTTTTAAAAATCTGCATGCCACAACATTGCGCCGTTTAAGTGCAGAAGGTTTGATTCCATTCAACTGGCATGCTGAGCATGATTTTAGTTATAGCCAAGCAGTTGTGGAACACCCAATGTGGATTCAAGTCATTCCACATAAACAAACTCAGTTAAATTATATAAGACCATTGGTTCGACAAAAAACATCTGAATTTGTCGAAGCTTTTAAAATCTTATTCAATCAAGGTGAGCGAGATACCTTATTAATAAACTCCATTCATAATGGATTTAATCAGGAATTATTCTTAGGTTTAGTTGGTTTTGTTCAAAAACTTAAGTCTAAAGATATTCCTAAAATTCATGTCAATATCTATGATGATGAATTAAAGGTAACATATTTTGATCAAGTTGCAGATGCTGTGAGTCAAATGCATTTAAAGCAATTATGTAAACTGTCATTGGTAGATGGTAATGCAGATCAAATAGCGGATTTGATTAGAAGAAGAATTACGTACAGTAAGTTTGAAATTAATCGTTGTGAAGATTTTAAATACGCACATCTGACATTTGTACGTAATAATACTCCTGTTGAAGTTGCTAACGTTGATTTAAAAGCAGAAAAATCAGGCATTGCGTGTAATGGTTTGCTGGCTGGAGAAACTTCTTATCATCAGCAAAATACATATTTTACAACTGCAGGTATAAAAGGAATTCCTAGTGACAAGCCTGTGGTACAAATTGTTCAGCGTTATAGTGCTTTAAGTTACGCAGCTTGGAAAAATCAAAACTTTTATGAGTCCAATGGTCTTTCTTTAAAGGTTTCAAACCAACTTCAAAGATTGCTTGATCGTGCTTATGAAGATAGTTTATGGACGGTCATTATC
>JAEWOA010000036.1 GCA_023461115.1 Actinomycetes bacterium | reverse complement strand
ACCTGGGCGCCCGGCCGCTGGCGGACGCGGTGCGCGCGCTGTCCCGACGAGCGCGCCTCGGGCTGAACGCGGCCGAACCGGCGGCCACGGACGTCCTCACGGCGCGCGAGGCCGAGGTGCTGGGACTCGTCGCGCAAGGGCTGACGAACCCCCGCATCGGGGCCGAGCTGTTCATCTCCGCCAAGACGGTCTCGGTGCATGTGTCCAACGTGTTGGCCAAGCTCGGAGCGTCGTCGCGCACCGAGGCCGTGACGATCGCCCACCAGCGCGGGCTGATCGGCGGACCACCGGCACCGCGCGTCGTCGAGGCCTAGGTTGACCCCATGCCCTCCAAGACTCCGGCGGTCGAGCTCGACGTCCGCGGCACGACCGTGCGGGTCAGCAGCCCCGACAAGCCGTACTTCCCGACGCGCGGGATCACCAAGCTGCAGGTCGTCGAGTACTTCCTCAGCGTCGGTGACGGCATCCTGGCCGCGCTCCTGGACCGCCCGACGACGCTCGAGCGCTGGCCCGCCGGCGTGTTCGAGGGAGCGAAGCTGGCGACGCGCGCGGACTCCTCGGGAGACGCGTTCTACCAGAAGCGCGTCCCGCAGGGCGCACCGCCCTACGTGAAGACCGCGCGGATCGCGTTCCCGAGCGGGCGCACGGCCGACGAGGTCGCCCCGAGCGAGCTGGCCGTCGTCGCATGGGCCGCGAACCTGGGCACGATCACGTTCCACCCGTGGCCGGTGACCGCGGCCGACGTCGAGAGCCCCGACCAGCTGCGCATCGACCTGGACCCTCAGCCGGGCACCGACTTCTCGGACGCCGCACGCGTCGCGCCGCGCGTGCGGGAGCTGCTCGCGGAGCACGGGCTCGAGGGCTGGCCCAAGACCAGCGGGGGCCGCGGCATCCACATCTTCGTGCCGATCGAGCCGCGTTGGTCGTTCGTCGAGGCCCGCCGCGCGACCATCGCGTTCGGCCGCGAGCTGGAGCGTCGCATGCCCGACGAGGTCACCATGAGGTGGTGGAAGGAGGAGCGCGGCGAGCGCATCTTCGTCGACTACAACCAGATGGCCCGGGACCGCACGATCGCGTCGGCGTACTCGGTGCGCTCCAACCTGCGCGCCACGGTCTCGGCGCCGCTGCGCTGGGACGAGGTGGGCGACGTGCACCCCGACGACTTCGACGTGCTGAGCATGCCGGCGCGGTTCGCGGAGGCCGGGGACCTGTTCGCGCCGCTCGCGGCACACGAGACCCCGCGGTACTCGATCGAGTCGCTCCTGGAGCTCGCGGACCGGCAGGCGGCCGACGAGGGCCACGGCGACCTGCCCTACCCGCCGGAGTACCCGAAGATGCCGGGCGAGCCCAAGCGCGTGCAGCCGAGCAAGGACCGTGACCGGCCCCGCGAGTGACCCGCCGCGCGGCGTCGTCGAGTACCGCTCCGCGCGTGGGCGGTGGGTGCTCGCCGCGACGGTCCTCGGATCGGCGCTCGCGTTCATCGACGCGACGATCATCACGATCGCGCTGCCGGCGATCGGCGCGGAGTTCGGCGCCAGCACCGCCGACCTGCAGTGGACCGTCAACGGCTACGGCCTGACGCTGGCCGCGTTCCTGCTGCTCGGGGGCTCGCTGGGAGACCGATTCGGGCGGCGGCGCGTGTTCCTCGTCGGGGTGGTGTGGTTCGCGGTCGCGTCGCTGGGCTGCGCGCTCGCGCCCGGCGTGGGGTGGCTGGTGGCGGCGCGCGCGGTGCAGGGCATCGGCGGTGCGCTGCTGACGCCCGGCTCGCTCGCGATCATCCAGTCGACGTTCGCGGGCGAGGACCGCGGGCGGGCGATCGGCGCCTGGTCCGGCATGTCCGGGATCGCCGGTGCGGTGGCGCCGTTCCTGGGTGGGTGGCTCGTCGAGGCCGCGAACTGGCGTTGGGTGTTCGGGATCAACGTGCCGCTCGCGGCGCTCGTCGTGGCCGTGACGCTGCGGCAGGTCCCGGAGTCCGCGGACGACGAGGCGCCGCGTCGGCTGGATGTCGCCGGCACCGCGCTGGCCGCGCTCGGGCTCGCAGGGCTGACGTACGGGTTCACGGCGTGGACCGACGACGGCGCCCTCACGGGCGTGGTCGGCGCGGCGCTGGCCGTCGGCGTCTCGGCGCTCGGCGCGTTCGTCGTGGTCGAGTCCCGTGCCGCGGCGCCGATCCTGCCGCCGCGCCTGTTCCGGTGGCGACCGTTCGCGGGGGTCAGCGCCGCGACGCTCCTGATCTACGCCGCGCTGTCCGGGGTGTTCTTCTTCCTGGTGGTCACGCTGCAGGTGGTCGCCGGGTACGACCCGCTGCCCGCGGGCCTGGCGCCACTGCCCGTCACGCTCCTGATGCTCGCGCTCTCCCCCACCGCGGGCGCCCTGGGGGCGCGGCTCGGCCCGCGCTGGCCCATGACGATCGGGCCGCTGGTCTGCGCGGCCGGCGCACTGTTGCTTGCCGGGGTCGACGAATCGTCGCCGTACCTCACCGCCGTGTTGCCGGGCATCCTCGTCTTCGGCCTGGGCCTCGCCGCGACCGTCGCGCCGCTGACGACGACCGCGCTCGCCGCTGCGCCCGAGCGGCTCGCGGGCGTCGCGAGCGGCGTGAGCAACGCGGTCGCTCGCGTCGCCGGGCTGCTCGCGATCGCGGTGCTCCCGCTGGTCGCGGGGGTGGGCGCGTCCCTCACCGACCCGGTCGCGCTGGCCCCCGCGCACCGCGTCGCGATGCTGGTGTGCGCCGGGCTCCTGGCAGGCGGCGGTCTGATCTCGTGGGCCACGATCCCGGCGTCCGCCACGGCCGTCCGCCCACCCTCGTCGACTCCCGCCTGACGCGCCGACGAACCGCGCGCGGCACGCGTGGGCCATCCGGTGGAACCCGCCGGCGGCCGCTCAAGCCGACCCCCGGCGGGGCCGATTCGCCGGGCATGGACGAGGGCACGGCACCTGAGGCGGGCGTGCTCCCGGCACGCGCGCCGGCACCCGGCATGCGCGAGCTGACTGCCCCGGAGCACGGGCACATGGAGCGCATGCGCGCACACCTGCGCTCGAGCGGAGTCGACGCCGGCTCGGCGGTGGCGGTGGGCGCCCTGCTCGCCTCGTCGCACCGGGCCTGGGTGGCCAGTGGCGCGACCACGGATCCCGGCGCGCTCGTCTCGTCGCTCGCGGTCGGCCTGGGCGACCTCGTCGTCGCGGACGTGCCCGGCGCACGGTGGGTGCTGCGCACCGGCGGCCCGAGCCCTGCCCCCGCGGTGCTGTCCGCCGACGGCGCCGGCGCGGTCGTGCCGTTCGACGACCTGGGCCGCCGCTGGTCCGCGCACGAGGCCGACGACCCGCAGTGGGCGCCCCGGTACGTGAGCGCGGCCGCCGCACACC
>JAEWOA010000035.1 GCA_023461115.1 Actinomycetes bacterium | reverse complement strand
GGCGCCTGGACAGCCACGGTGGACGACACCCCGCCCGCGGCCTCGGCCGACGACGCCACCGCCACCGGGGCGGCGGCTACGGCCGACGGCACGAGCTCGGCCTCGCGTGCCTCGACGCGCTGCAGGCCGCGGGTGCGGCGCTTGCCGTTCTCGGCGAGCCGCGCGAGGTCCACGCTGTACGCGACGAGCGCGACGGTGAAGGCCGTGGCCGCGGCCCACACGAGCAGTGTGCTCAGGTCCCCGTAGTTGTTCATTCCCCGCTCCGTTCGGCGGCCGCGAGCGTCGCGCTCAGCACCCGGTCCAGCTCGGGCTGCAGCCCGACGTCGTCGCCGCGCGCCAGGCCGGCGGCGGTCACCACTGTAGATCCCCCGTCGCCCGGGACCGCGCGGATCCAGAGCCGCCGCCGGGGCGCGAACAGCGACGTGGCGAGCCCGACGAGCGCGAGGAGCGCGAACACCAGCACGAACGCGAGCGCGGGGTCGTGCCGCAGGTCGAGCGCCGCGAACCGGGGCAGCGACTCGAACGTGACCGACCCGAGCCCGTCGGGCAGGTCGGCGGTCTGGCCGGGCTTGAGGTAGAGCGTCACCGGCCGGCCGTCGGAGTCCGTGGACTGCGTGAGCCGCGCCTCGTCGAGCTGGTAGACGTTCTGCGGCACTCCGGTGTCGAGGCCCAGGTTGCCGGACCATACCGACAGCACGAGCACCGGGTTGTCGGGCTGCGGGCTGACCGACCGGTAGAGCGAGGCGCCGACCTCCTGCGCGGTCGGCAGGAGGTACCCGACGAGGCCGATCTGCTCCTGGTCGCCGCTGACGTCCGGCACCTTGACCACACCGCGCGAGGTGTACACCTCGTCCTGCGGCAGGAACGGCACCGCTCCGGCGAACGCGACCTTGCCGGCCGCGTCACGCACCGTGAGGTTGGGCGCGAACCCATTGCCCTGGAGGTACACCTTGGCGCCGCCCGCGAGCAGCGGGTGGTTGACCTTGATGGCCTCCTCGCGTGGCGCCGAGCCGTCGGGCTCCTGGACCGTGACGTGCGCGGCGAAGTCGCGGGGCTGGAGCGTCTCGGGGTCGAAGCGCGAGGTCAGCGAGTCGAGCGTGAGCGTGAACGGCGACAGCGACTCGGGCGTGAAGGCCGCTCCCTGCTCGAACGTGTCGTACGCCTGCTGCGCGTTGGCCATGCCGCGCCCCTCGACGACGAGCGCCTGGCCCCGGTAGTGCAGCATCTGCCCGGTCGCGACCGAGACCAGCAGCCCGACGAGCGCGAGATGGAACAGCAGGTTGCCGGTCTCCCGCAGGTACCCGCGCTCGCCGGACGCCGACCACGCGCCCGCGCCTTCGTCGCGCACGTCGACGCGGTAGAGCGGCCAGCCGGGCACGCGGCTGCGGCGCAGCTCGTCGCGCGCGACGGCCACCACGGCCTGCGGCGACGCCGGCGACGAGCCGGCGCCCTGCGCGGGGAAGCGGGTGAGGCGCCGCGGGGTGCGCGGCGGGCGGCCCCGGACCGCGGACAGGTGCGCGCGCGTGCGCGGCAGGATGCAGCCGACGAGCGAGATGAACAGCAGCAGGTAGATGGCCGAGAACCAGACCGACGAGTACACGTTGAAGAACCCCAGGCGGTCCAGCCAGGGGCCGGCGGCGTGGTCCTGGATGTACTGCGCGACCTTGGCGGCGTCCTGCGCGCGCTGCGGGAACACCGTGCCGGGGACGGCGGCCACCGCCAGCAGCATGAGCAGCAGCAGCGCGACCCGCATGCTGGTCAGCTGCCGCCAGGCCCAGCGCAGCCACCCGGTGAGGCCGAGCGTGGGGACGACGACGCGCGCGTCGCCTGCGGCTTCGTCCGACGACGGGGCGGCGAACGTGTCCTCGAGTCCCTCGGGCCGGTACATCACACCACCGTCACGAAGTCGTCGGCGATCAGGCCCTGCAGCCACGCGGCCCACGAGCCCCACACGCCCGTGACGAGCGCGAGGCCGAGCAGCACGAGCATGCCGCCGCCGATGCGCATGATCGCGAGCCGGTGGCGGCGCAGGAACGCGAGCGCGCGCTGCGAGCTCTCGAGACCCAGCGCGACCAGCAGGAACGGCGCCCCGAGCCCCACGCAGAACGCGACCGCGAGCAGCCCGCCGCGCCACGCGGAGCCCTCGTCGAGCGAGAGCGTGAGGATCGCGGCGAGCGTCGGGCCGATGCACGGCGTCCAGCCGAGGCCGAACGTCACGCCCAGCAGCGGCGCGCCCCACAGGCCCGCGCGCGGCGCGAGGCGCAGCCGGCGCTCGTTGCGCAGGAACGGCACCAGGCCCATGAACGCGAGCCCGAGCAGGATGACCAGGACGCCGAGCACGCGCGTGATGACGTCCATGTGCTCGTTGAGCGCGGCGCCGATCGTGCCGCCGAGCACGCCGAACGCGACGAACACGGCGGTGAACCCTGCGACGAACAGCCCGACGCCCGCGAGCACACGCGCACGGCTCGGCGCCGCGAGCGCGGTCCCACCGCCCGCCCGGGCGCCGGAGCCCGCGGCCCCGGACATGCCGCCCAGGTACCCCAGGTACCCCGGGACCAGGGGGAGCACGCACGGCGACGCGAACGCGACCAGCCCTGCGAGCAAGGCAACCGGCACCGCGAGCAGCAGCGACCCGCTCGCGGCCGCGCGGCCGAACGCGTCGCCGATGTCGGCGGTCACGCGGGCTCCGCGAGCACGTCGTCGAGCACCGCGCGCAGCGTGGACTCCTCGATCAGGCCCAGCACGCGCGCGGCGACCTTGCCGTCGCGGTCGAGCACGACCGTCGTCGGGACCGCGTTGACGGGGACCACACCCTGGAGCGCGGCGACGGCCGAGCCGTCGGAGTCCGCGATGGACGGGAACGGGATCGCGAACTTCTCCATGAAGGCGAGCGCGGCGCCCGCCTCGTCGGTGCTGTTGACGCCGAGCACGTGCACTCCGCGCGCCGCGTAGTCGTTGGCCACGGCCGCGAGGTCGGGGGCCTCGGCGCGGCACGGCGGGCAGCTGGCGTACCAGGTGTTGAGCACGACGACGTCGCCCCGCCACTGCGCGGTGTCCTGGCGCTGGCCCGTGAAGTCGGCGCCCGCGAGCTCGACCGGCCCCTTGCGCTTGCCCGGGGCCCACTGCGTCATGCTGCCGTCGCCGGACTGGTAGTCCTGGCCGACGACGTCGTTCGTCGGGGTCGCGGGGCCGCACCCCGCGAGGCTGCCCGTGAGCACGGCCGCCGCGACGAGCGCGCCGACGAGCCGGCTGGCACGCGCGCGTGTCACGCGCCCGCGACCTTGGCGGCGCCGGGCAGCAACGCGGCCGCGGGCTCGGCGTACCCGACGCCCACGAGCTCGTCGTCCTCGAACCGCAGGCTCGTCAGCGACGCGAGCGAGCACTGGCGGCGGCGGGGGTCGTGCCACAGGCGGCGGTTCTCCGCGGCCAGGCGCGTGACCCACACGGGGAGCTGGTGCGAGACGAGCACGGCCTCGTGGCCCCGGGCCAGCGCGCGCGCGTCGTCGACCGCCGCGAGCATGCGGTCCACCTGGTCCCGGTACGGCTCGCCCCAGGACGGGCGGAACGGGTTGCGCAGGTGCGGCCAGTGCTCGGGGTGGCGCAGCGAGCCGTCGCCGACGCCGAACTTCATCCCCTCGAAGTGGTTCGCGGCCTCGATCAGCCGGGCGTCGGTGCGGATCTCGAGGCCGAAGGCGGCGGCGATCGGCGCGGCGGTCTGCTGCGCGCGCTCGAGCGGGGAGGCGATCACGGCGACCACGTCATGCCGGTGCCCGCGGGGCGCGGCGGCGGCCAAGGCAGCGGCGCCGTCGTCGTCGTCGGACAGCCACGAGCCCTCGACGCCCTGGCCCGAGAGGTAGGACGCGACCATGAGCGCCATCGCGCGGCCGCGCTCGGACAGGCGGTAGCCGGGCAGCCGGCCGTACAGCACGCCGTCGGGGTTGAAGACCTCGCCGTGGCGCATGAGGTGGACGGTGGTCGAGACCATGGGGGTCAGTCTCCCCTACCGGTCTGGGTGGATCCGCCGCGTTGCCGCATCATTCCGCGTGACACGTGCCACCCGGGAGCCGGTCCCGCACGGCCTTCATGGCCTCGCCGAGCGCTTGGAACTGCTCGGGCGTGAGGACGTCGACCAGGTGGTCGCGCACGGACTGCACGTGGCTGGGCGCCGCGGCGACGAGCACGCGCCAGCCCTCGTCGGTCATCGTGCAGTTCACTCCGCGGGCGTCGCCCTCGCACTGCACGCGTGCGACGAGCCCGCGCTCCTCCATGCGGCGGATCGTGTGCGTGAGGCGGCTGCGGGAGTGCGCGACGCCGTCCGCGAGCCCTGACATCCGCAGCGTGCGGGTGGGCGACTCGGACAGCCGCACGAGCACCTCGTACTCGTGTGTGGACAGGCCGGTGGCGGCCTCGAGCTCGTGAGCGAGCACGTCGAAGAGCCGCACCGCGCCGTCGCGGTAGGCGCGCCAGTGCTGCTGCTCGTCGGCGGTGAGCCAGCGCACGGGCTGCTCGGCGGTGGTCTCGGCCATGCGCTCCCCTCCTCGGGCGTCTCGTCGGGAATCTTGGCAGGCGGTCGCGTGTTGCGGAACCTCGACCGAGTGTAGTACAACTTTGAACTACCGGGATGGTTGATGGTTCAACTAGCCGTCCCATCCTCACGACGACCGCAGGGAGACCGCGATGAGCACCACGACCACCACCACGCTGCCCGCCGACCTGACCACCGGTGCCTGGGCGCTCGACGCCTCGCACTCGGAGGCGGCCTTCACGGTGCGCCACGCCGGCATCTCCAAGGTCCGCGGCACCGTCGCGATCACCTCGGCCGACGTGCTCGTGGGCGACGACGCCGCCGCCTCCACGGTCACCGCGACGCTCGACCCGGCGACCGTCACCACCGGGGACGCGAACCGCGACGGCCACCTGAAGTCCGGCGACTTCTTCGACGTCGAGGCGTTCGGCGCCTGGACCTTCACGTCGACGGCGATCACGGCCGACGGCGAGGACTACGTCATCACCGGCGACCTCACGATCCACGGCGTCACCCAGTCGGTCGAGCTCGCCACCGAGTTCTCCGGCGTGGCCGTCGACCCGTTCGGCAACACGCGCGCCGGGTTCTCCGCCACCACGACGATCTCCCGCAAGGACTTCGGCATCACCTGGAACGCGGCCCTCGAGGCCGGCGGCGTCCTGGTGAGCGACAAGGTCGCGATCAGCCTGGACGTGGCGCTGATCAAGCAGGGCTGACCCCCTCTCCCCCGAGTGCGCCTCGAGCGCGCCGCGTGCGGGCCTTGCGTGGCCCGCACGCGGTGCGCTCGGGGCGCACTCGGCGTTGGTGGGGCATCAGGCTCCGGGGGCCTCGCGACGCGTGGCGTGGAAGGCCAGGATCTGCAGCTCGCTCGCCACGTCGACCGCGCGCAGGTCCACGTGGGCCGGCACGCGCAGCGCACGGGGCGCGAACGTGAGGATGCCGGTCACCCCCGCGCCCACCAACGCGTCGCACACCACCTGGGCGGGCCCCGCCGGCGTGGCGATCACCCCGATCGTCGCGCCGCCGTCCGCGACCACCCGGGCCAACTGGGCGAACGGCTCGACGACGAGCCCCGCGACCCGCGTCCCGACGACCTCCGGGTCCTCGTCCACCAGCCCGACGACCGCGAACCCCCGCTCCGCGAAGCCCGCATAGTTGGCCAGCGCATGCCCCAGGTTGCCGATCCCGACGATCACGACGCTGCGCTCCACCCGGAGCCCGAGGACCACGCCGATCTGCTCGGCCAGGTGCGCGATGTCGTACCCGATCCCGCGCCGGCCGTAGCTGCCGAGGAACGACAGGTCCTTGCGGAGCTGCGCCGGCCCCACGCCGGCAGTCGTCGCCAACTCGTCCGACGACGCCGTCACCACACCGTCGCGCGCCAACGACTCCACCGCGCGCAAGTAGCGCGGCAGTCGCGCGACCGTCGTCGGCGGCACCTGCTGGTCCCCCATCGCACCCCCCGAATGTCGACCTCGTCGTCGACCTCCACAGGCTAGGGGCGCGCCGCCCCCGAAGCGAGAGCCCGACGCACCCTCGTCGCCTCGATGCGCCAGTAACCCTGGCGCACCCCGTCGACCTCGACCACGGGCACGAGCTCGCCGTACTCCGCCCGCAGGTCACGCTCCTGGTACGGCGACCCGTGCGGCCCGGCGTCGATGTCGACCTCCGCCCAGTCCGCCCCCGCGGCGCCCGCCTCCGCGACGACGACCGCGCGCGCGTCGTCACACAGGTGACAGCCCGGGCGGGAGAACAGCACGACGCGCGGCGAATCCATTCGGCCACGGTACGCCGCCCGGCCCGGTGGCCTGCGCGGGTACGAGGATCGACGTGACGCTCGTTACAGTGGACCGGTGTCCACGAGCAACATGATCGAAGCGCCGACCAAGGTCGCGGCCTTCTTCGACGTGGACAACACCCTCGTCCGCGGCGCCTCCGCGTTCCATCTCGCGGTGGGCCTGTACCGGCGCGGCTTCTTCGGCGCGCGGGACATCCTGCTGTTCGGTGTGCACCAGGCGCGCTATCGCGTGTTCGGCGAGAACCGGCACCAGATCGACGAGCTGCGATCGCGCGCGCTGTCGATCATGCGTGGCCACTCGGTGGCCGAGGTCACCGCGATCGCCGAGGACGTGTACGACGAGGTGCTGTGCCTGCGGCTCTACGAGGGCACCCAGCGGCTCCTGCGGGAACATGTGGCCGCGGGCCACGACGTGTGGCTGGTGACCGCGACGCCCGTCGAGATCGGCGAGCTGCTGGCCCGGCGCCTCGGCTGCACCGGCGCGCTCGGCACGATCGCCGAGCACCGCGACGGGCTGTACACCGGGCGCCTCGTCGGGGACCTGTTGCACGGGCGCGCCAAGGCCGAGGCCGTCCGCGTGCTGGCCGAGCGCGAGGGCATCGACCTCGCGCAGTCGTCGGCCTACGGCGACTCGACGAACGACGTCCCGATCCTGTCCGAGGTCGGGCAGCCCTGCGCCATCAACCCCGACCGGCGCCTGCGCCGCCACGCCGCGCGGTGCGGCTGGCCGATGCTCGAGTTCCGCGGCCGGAGGCGCGGCGTGCGCCGGGGCGTCCAGACCGCGAGCCTCGCGGGCCTCGCGTGGGCGACGACGCTCTGGCTCCGCAACCTCCGCCGCCCCCACCCCTAACCCACCGCGAGCGTGCACACCAGCCGCGAGCGTGCACTCCAGCCGCGAGCGTGCACTCCAGCCGCGCCGTCAGAGCATGCGCTCGTAGACGAAGTCGTCCTCGAGGCGGCCGCCGACCTGGAAGTGCTTCACGCCGACCCGGCGGAAGCCGGCGGCGGTGTAGAACGCCTGCGCACGCGTGTTGAGCTGGTTGACGCCGAGCCACACACCGCTCGCGCTCCGGGCGCGCGCGTCGTCGAGCGCCGCGCGCATCAGCGCGGACGCGACGCCCGAGCGGTGGCGCGCGGGGTGGACGTACAGCTTGGAGAGCTCTGCTGTCGGGAACAGCGTGAGCGCCTGTGACACGTCCGGGTCCGCGGGCACGCCACCGACGACCATCGCGTACCCGACGAGTTGCGCGCCCCCGTCGTGCGCCACGAGCACCGTGCGGGCGGGGTCCGCGAGGTAGCGGCGGAACATGGACGACGAGAGCGCCGTCTCGATGAACTCCCGCTGGTCCGCAGGCGTGGAGCCCGGCGGGCACGCCAGCGGGAAGGTGAGCGCGGCGAGCACCGCGATCTCGTCGACCTCGGTCACCCTCGCTCTGCGCACCTGCACTCCCACGCTCGGCACCCTATGCCGGAGCGGGGCGTGCTGGAGTGCACGCTCACGGCTGGAGTGCACGCTCACGGCTGGAGTGCACGCTCACGGCTGGAGTGCACGCTCACGGCTGGAGTGCACGCTCACGGCTGGAGTGCACGCTCGCGGCTGGAGTGCACGCTCGCGGGTGGGTATGCGTCGGGCCCGGTCGGATGACCGGGCCCGGGCGGGAGCTGTGCGGCTGAGCCGCTCAGCTCACTTCTTGTTGCGGCGCTGGTGGCGCGTCTTGCGAAGCAGCTTGCGGTGCTTCTTCTTGGCCATCCGCTTGCGGCGCTTCTTGATGACGGAGCCCATAGGTCCACTCTCGCTTCTACTCGATGGTCGATCGACGCGTGGTGGTCGACAGCATCGAGTCGTCCACGCAGGAAAGTCCGAGCCCCTACCTTACGCGATCGAACGGCCCTCCCGCGACGCGCCGGTTACGACGAGCGACGGTCCGCGCTGTCGTCGGCCTGCTGCGGCATGTGGAGGGACGACGCGAGGTAGTGGTCGAGCGCGTCCTGCGGGACGCGGAACGAGCGGCCGACGCGCACACCGGGCAGTTCGCCCGAGTGCAGCAGCCGGTACACCGTCATCTTGGAGACGCGCATGATGTCGGCCACCTCGAGCACCGTCAGGTAGCGCACGCGGCCGGTCTGGTCGCTCATCGTCGTCTCGCTCGTCCGTTCTGGCCCGTCGCCGGCCCCGCGGCGCCCACGCGGGCGCTGGGCAAACCCTAGTGGCGGGTGGGACAGGTGTGAAAGTGGTGACGAGAGTGAATCAGTCGTGCTCCGGGTCGAGTCCGAGCGCCGGGAACACGGCCGAACGGGTGGCGCGGATGGCGCGGTCCACGTCGTCGGACGGGTCGTAGCCCGAGGACCAGGGCCGGAACGACGCGGGGGCCCCGTCGGTCATGAGCGGCGGCGCCGCGCGGCCGTACCGGTCCCGGACGAGCTCCTGCCACGCCGCGGGCACCGCGGTGGCGGGCGGCACCGGCCGGTGCGCGGCGATGCCGATCAGGTGCGCCCACGAGCGCGGCACCACGTCGAGCACCGCGTACCCGCCGCCGCCGAGCGCGAGCCAGCGGCCGTGCGCGGCGGTGTGCGCGAGGCCGTGGATGGCGTCGGAGACCGCGCGCTGCGCGTCGACCGACACGCGCAGATGGGTGAGCGGGTCGAGCACGTGGGAGTCGCACCCGTGCTGGCTGACCAGCACGTCGGGCTCGAACGCCCGCACCGCGGCCGGGACGATCGCGTCGAACGCGCGCAGCCAGCCCGTGTCGCCCGTGCCGGACGGCAGCGCGATGTTCACGGCCGATCCCAGCGCGCCGGGCCCGCCCGTCTCGCGCGCGTGGCCCGTCCCGGGGAACAGCGCGTGGCCCGTCTCGTGGAGCGAGATGGTCAGGACGCGCGGGTCGTCCCAGAAGATGTGCTGCACGCCGTCGCCGTGGTGCGCGTCGACGTCCACGTATGCGATCCGACGAGCGCCCGCGGCCAGCAGCGCGCGGATCGCGACCGCCGCGTCGTTGTAGACGCAGAACCCGGACGCGGCGCCGGGCATCGCGTGGTGCAGGCCGCCGGACACGTTGACGGCGTGCGGGGCCTCGCCGCGCCAGACCGCGAGCGCCGCGTCCACCGAGCCGGCGACCACCCGCGCGGCGGCCTCGTGCATGTGCGGGAACACCGGGTCGTCGCGCGTGCCCAGGCCGCGCTCGGCGTCGGGCAGCGCGGCTCGCACCGCCGCGATGTACGCGCGCTCGTGCACGGTGGCCAGCAGGTCGTCGGACGCGGGCTCGGCGCCGACGAGCTCGACGGCCCCGTCGAGCAGGCCCAGCTCGTCGGCCAGGCGGACCGTCAGGTCCAAGCGCTCGGAGGTCATGGGATGCCCATGCCCGAAGTCGTACCCCAGCAGCTCGGGGGACCACACCACGCGCGTCCGCTCGATCATGCGCTGCCCGCCATGCGCCCACCCAAACACCTCGCGCTGCGCTTGTCACACGCGCCCCGCGCACCGGTGGCCTGCGGCCACGAGACCGCGAATGGCCCGGTTGAGCGGTTGCGGGGCCCAACAGGTGTCAGAGTTAGTGCGCTGTGCGCCGACCCGACGAGTCGGCCGCCGACGAGCGGGAGGTGGGACTTGGCACGCGGTGCCGGCGTGGCGTGGCGCGCGCGCGAGTACGTCGACCGTGCGGCCCGGACGTCCCCGGCCCGGCTCGCGCTGGGCGTGTTCGGCGGCGTGATCGCGATCATCACGCTCCTGCTCGAGGCGCCCTTCGCCACAGTGAGCGGCACGCGCGCGCCGTTCGTCGACGCGTTGTTCACGGCGACGTCCGCGAGCACCGTCACCGGCCTGGTCGTGGTCCCCACAGGCGAGTACTGGTCGAACTACGGGCTCGTCGTGATCCTCGTCGCGATCAAGGTCGGCGGCCTCGGCGTCATGACGCTGGCCTCGCTGCTGGGCATGGCGGTGTCCCGGCGCATCGGCCTGACCCAGCGGCTGCTCGTCTCGTCGGAGACCAAGACGACGCGGCTCGGCGAGGTGGGCTCGCTGGTGCGCACCGTCATCGTGACCTCGACGCTGCTCGAGGTCAGCATCGCGATCATCCTGCTGCCGCGGTTCCACATGTACGACGAGGACTGGGGCACCGCCGCGTGGCACTCGCTGTTCTACGGCGTCTCGTCGTTCAACAACGCGGGGTTCGTGCCCACGCCGGACGGGCTCCAGCCTTTCGCGTCCGACTGGTGGGTGCTGCTGCCGATCATCGTGGGCGTGTTCATCGGCTCGCTCGGGTTCCCGGTGATCCTCAACGTCGCACGCCACCTGCGTGAGCCGCGGCGGTGGAACCTGCACTCCAAGCTCACTGTCGTCACGAGCGCGAGCCTGGTGGTGGTCGGCTCGGTGCTCGTCGCGGCGTTCGAATGGACCAATGCGAAGACGTTCGGCGGCCTCGACCCGTCCGCCACCGCGCTCGCGTCGCTGTTCGCCGGGGTCATGCCGCGCTCGGCGGGCTTCTCGACCTTCGACATCGGCCAGATGCACGAGGGCACGTGGCTGCTCACGGACGCCCTGATGTTCGTCGGCGGCGGCTCCGCTTCGACCGCGGGCGGCATCAAGGTGACGACGCTCGCGGTCATGCTGCTCGCGATCATCGCGGAGGCGCGTGGCGACCGCGACGTCGAGGCCTACGGCCGGCGGATCCCGCGGGAGGCGCTCCAGGTCGCGATCGCGGTGTCCCTGGTGTCCGCGACGTTCGTGCTGATCTCGTCCCTGCTGCTGCTGGCGATCACCGGCGAGACACTGGACGTGGTGTTGTTCGAGGTGATCTCCGCGTTCGCGACGTGCGGGCTCTCCACGGGCATCACGCCCGACCTGCCCGACGCGGCCAAGTACGTGCTCACCGTCCTGATGTTCATCGGCCGGACCGGCACGATGACGCTCGCCGCGGCGCTCGCGCTGCGGAACCGTCGTCGAGTCATCCGGCTGCCGGAAGAGAGGCCGATCATTGGCTGAGACCCTGCGCGAGCCGCAGTCGCAGAACGCGCCGCGCGCGCCCAAGAAGAACTCCGGCGTGCTCGTGATCGGGCTGGGCCGGTTCGGCTCGGCCATCGCGGCCACGCTCGACCGGCTGGGGCAGGACGTGCTCGCTGTCGAGCGCTCCCCCGAGCTCGTCGCGCAGTGGGCCGGGCGCGTCGCGCTCGTCGAGGCGGACGCGACCAACCCCGAGGCGCTCGAGCAGCTCGGCGCGCGCGAGTTCCCGGTCGCGGTGGTCGGCGTCGGGTCCTACCTGGAGGCGTCGGTGCTGATCACCGGCAATCTCGTCGACATCGGTGTGCCGCAGATCTGGGCCAAGGCGGTCTCCGCCGAGCACGCGCGCATCCTGCAGCGCATCGGCGCGCACCACGTGGTCCTCCCCGAGGCGGATGCGGGCTCGCGCGTCGCGCACCTGGTCTCCGGCAAGCTCCTGGACTACATCGAGGTCGAGGACGGCTTCACGGTGGTCAAGATGCGGCCGCCCAAGGAGACGCAGGGCTTCACGCTCGCGCAGTCCAAGATCCGCGAGCGCTACGGCGTCACCGTGATCGGGGTGAAGAGCCCGGGCCTGGACTTCCAGTACGCGAGCCCGGACACCCGCATCAGCCAGAACGACCTGCTCATCGTCTCGGGCCACGCCGACCTGTTGGAGCGGTTCGCGGCACGGCCGTGACGGCACGCGCAAGCCGCCGAGGCGGGGGCCGTCGCGCCGTCGTCACGCGATGGCCGCCCACCCCGGCGGCGTCTGTGGGCCGTCCGGCTACCGGCGCCGGACGACGAGCACGCGCTGCAGGACCACGAAGACCAGCAGCAGCGCACCGATGAAGATCTTGGTCCACCAGGACGACAACGTGCCCTGGTAGGTGATCATCGTCTGGATCAGGCCCAGCACGAACACTCCCAGCATCGAGCCGAGAACGAAGCCCGACCCGCCGGTGAGCAGCGTTCCGCCGATGACGACGGCGGCGATCGCGTCGAGCTCCATGCCCACACCGGTGAGCGCGTAGCCCGACGACGAGTACACCGCGTACAGCAGTCCGCCGATGCCCGCGCACGTGCCCGAGATGACGTAGACGCCGATCTTGGTGCTCGCCACGGGCAGGCCCATGAGCTTGGCGGACTGCTCGCCGCCACCCAGGGCGTACACCGTGCGGCCGAACCGCGTGTAGTGCAGCAGCACGAACGCGGCCGCGACGATGGTCAGCGCGATCACGCCGCTGGGCGTGACGACGACGAAGTCGGGCGAGCCCCAGCGCGTCGACGAGAGCCACCGGATCGTCGGGTCCTTGATCGGGATCGAGACGGGCGCGATCACGAAGCACAGGCCGCGCGCGAAGAACATCGCGGCGAGCGTCGCGATGAACGGCTGGATCTCGAACACGCGGATCATGTACCCGACCGCGAGCCCCAGCAGCGTGCCGATCAGCACGGACGCGGGGATCGCGACGATCGCGCCCCACCCTTCCTGGAACATCCACGCCGAGAGGCACGTGGACAACGCGAGGACCGCGCCCACCGACAGGTCGATGCCGCCCGTGAGGATCACGAACGTCATGCCGACCGCCAGCACCATGAGGAACGAGGTGTTGATCAGCAGGTTCGTGATCAGCAGCGGTGACAGGAAGTTGTCGTAGCGGCTGCCGCCGAACGCGAGCATGAGCACCAGGACCACGACGGTCGCGATCACCGGCAGGTACCGCCGGTCCACGCGGAACGACGAGCCGCGGCGCGGGTCCTCGCCCAGCACGGGCTCCTCGGTGAGGGTCAACTGGTCGGTGGCCATCACGCCGGCACCTCCACGGGAGCGGCCGCGGCGCCGCGGCGACGGGCACGGAGCTTGTGCAGCACGACGGGCGACTGCAGGAGGCAGACGAACACGACGACGAGGGCCTTGAAGAGCTGGACCGCGTCGGCGGGGACACCGAGGACGACGATCGCCGTCGAGAGCGTCTGGATCACGAGCACGCCGACGAGCGTGCCGGTGAGCGAGAACTTGCCGCCCGCGAGCGACGTCCCACCGATGACGACCGCGAGGATCGCGTCGAGCTCGATGAACAGGCCGGCGTTGTTGGAGTCGGCCGCCATGATGTTGGAGCTGCCCAGGATGCCCGCCACGCCCGCGAACAGCGCGCACACGATGTAGACGATCCAGATGATCGTGCGCGCGCGCACCCCCGCGAGGCGCGAGGCCACCGGGTTGATGCCCACGGACTCGATCAGCACGCCGAGCGCGGTGCGCCGCGTGATCAGCGCGGTCGCCGCGAACACGATCGCCGCGATCCAGGCCGCGTTCGGCAGGCCGAGCGTGAACCCGGTCGCGATCGACTTGTAGGGCGGGCTGGTGACCGTGGTGATCTGCGCGTTGGTGATCAGCATCGCGACGCCGCGGCCCGCGGTCATCAGGATCAGCGTCGCGATGATCGGTTGGATCCCGACCACCGCGACCATGAACCCGTTGAACGCCCCGATCACCAGGCAGACGCCGAGCGCCGTGAGGATCGCGCCGACGACCGTGCCGACCGCGGTGGGGTCTGGCGCCGACGCGATCTGCGTCAGCGCGACCGCGCCCGCGATCGCCATGGCGGCGCCGACCGACAGGTCGATGCCGCGCGTCGCGATCACCAGCGTCATGCCGAGTGCGACGAGCATGAGCGGCGCCGCGCCGCGCAGGATGTTGATGAGACCGCCGTACAGGTGGCCGTCCTGGATGTCGATCGACACGAACGACGGCCGTTTGATCGCGCTCGCCACGATGAGCAGCACCAGCGCGACGACCGGCCAGAACAGCCGGTGGTGGGTGATTCGGCCCACGTTCATGCGCTCGCCCCTCCGCTCGCGATGAGGTCGACGACGACGTCGGTGGTGACGTCGTCGGTGTTCTCCAGCTCGGCCACCTTCTGCCGGTCGCGCAGCACCGCGATGCGGTGCGAGAGCCGCAGGACCTCCTCGAGCTCGGCGGAGATGAACACCACCGCCATGCCCTGCGAGGCCAGATCGGCGACCAGCTTCTGGATCTCGGCCTTGGCGCCGACGTCGATGCCGCGCGTCGGCTCGTCGAGCATCAGCAGCTTGGGCGCGGTCGCGAGCCACCGCGCGAGCAGCACCTTCTGCTGGTTGCCGCCCGAGAGGTTGCCCGCGATCGCGTCCGGGTTGGCGGGGCGGATGCCGAGCGCCTCGATGTAGCGCTGCACGACCTCGTCGGCCTGGCGCTGCGGGACGCGCCGCAGCCAGCCGCGCTCGGCCTGGATGCCCAGCACGATGTTCTCGCGCACGGTCAGGTCGCCGATGATGCCCTCGGTCTTGCGGCTCTCCGACGAGTAGACGATCTTGCGGTCCAGCGCGCGCCGCGGGGTCCGCAGCTTGACCGCCGAGCCGTCCACGATCGTCTCGCCGTGGTCGGCGCGGTCGGCGCCGTACAGCAGCCGGGCGAGCTCGGTGCGGCCCGAGCCCAGCAGCCCGGCGAGGCCGACGACCTCGCCCGCGTGCACGTCCAGGTCGAACGGCTCGATCGAGCCGCGCCGCGCCAGGCCCACGGCCTGCATCACGGGGGTGCCGGTGCGGTCCACCTGCGTGCGCTCGGTGCGGCCCTCGAGCTCCTCGAGCACCTCGAGCGAGCGCCCGATCATCTTGCCGACGAGCTCGACGCGCGGCAGGTCCGCGGTGAGGTACTCGCCGACGAGCTGGCCGTTGCGCAGCACCGTGAGGCGGTCGCTGATCGCGTAGATCTGCTCGAGGAAGTGGGAGACGAACAGCACGGCGACGCCGCGGTCCCGCACCGACTTGACCACCGCGAACAGGCGCGCCACCTCGTCGGCGTCGAGGCTCGAGGTGGGCTCGTCGAGGATCAGGACGCGCGCGTCGACGACCATGGCGCGCGCGATCGCGACGAGCTGCTGCACCGCGAGCGAGTGCGACGAGAGCGTCGACTTGGGGTCGATGTCGAGGTTCAGGGTCGCGAGGTAGCCGCGCGCGGCGCGCCGGGTGGCGCGCCAGTCGACGAACGGGCCGCGGCGGACCTCGTGCCCGAGCATGACGTTCTCGGCCACGGTCAGGTTGTCGCAGAGGTTGACCTCTTGGTACACGGTGCTGATGCCCGCGGCCTGCGAGTGCGCGGGCCCGGAGAACACCTGCGGCTCTCCCGCGACGAGGATCGTCCCGGAGTCGATGCCGTAGACGCCGGTGAGCGCCTTGATGAGGGTGGACTTGCCGGCGCCGTTCTCGCCCATCAGGGCGTGGACCTCTCCGGGGAACAGCCGGAAGTCCACCGAGTCGAGCGCCTTGACGCCCGGGAACTCGATCGAGATGCCGGTCATCTCGACGATCGGCGCCGCGGGGGCGGCTTGCGGCTGGGGCGGAACGCGGGGCTCGTCGGGCGCGGGCTCCGGCGCGGCGTCGGACGGGTTGCTGGGCTCGGTCATCGTTGACCCTTCATGCGCGGGACGCGCCGCCCCCGGGAGTGTGGATGCGATCCACTCCCGGGGGCGGCAGCCGTCAGGCGGCTGGGCTGGTTGCCGCGGTCAGGTCCGGATCAGTACTGGCGGTCCGGCAGGGCGACCTTGGCCTCCTCGGTGTCGAACGCACCGTCCTTGGTGACGATGCGCTTCTCGACCGTGCCGCCCGAGTGGAGCGTCTTGATGATCTCGGCGAGGTCCGGGCCCAGGAGCGGGTTGCACTCGACGATGTAGTTGATCTTGCCCTCGGAGAGCGCCGTCATGCCGTCCTTGACGCCGTCGATCGTGACGATCTTGATGTCGACGCCCGGCTTCTTGCCGGCCGCCTCGATCGCCTCGATGGCGCCCAGGCCCATGTCGTCGTTGTGCGCGTACACCACGTCGATGTCCGGGTTGGCGGAGAGGAACGCCTCCATGACCTTCTTGCCGCCGTCGCGCGTGAAGTCACCGGTCTGCGACGCGATGATCTTGACGTTGGAGTTGCCCTTGATGGCCTCCTCGAAGCCCGCCTTGCGGTCGACCGCCGGCGCCGAGCCCGTGGTGCCCTGCAGCTCGACCACGTTGATCGGCTCGGTGCCGTACTCGTCGGACACCCACTGGCCGATGCGGCGGCCCTCCTCGACGAAGTCCGAGCCGATGAAGGTCTCGTACAGCGTCTCGTCGTCCACGTCGACCGCGCGGTCGGTGAGGACCACGGGGATGCCGGCGGTCTTGGCCTCGTTGAGGACCGCGTCCCAGCCGGTCTCGACGACTGGCGAGAACGCGATGTAGTCCACGCCCTGCGCGATGTAGGAGCGGATCGCCTGGATCTGGTTCTCCTGCTTCTGCTGCGCGTCGGAGAACTTCAGGTCGAAGCCGTTCTCCTTGGTGAGCGTCTCCTGGATGGACTTGGTGTTGGCGGCACGCCACCCGGACTCGGCGCCGACCTGGGCGAAGCCGACCGTGATCAGCGCGTTGGCGTCACCGTTGCCGGTGTCGTCGCCGCCCGCGTCGTCGTCACTGCCGCACGCGGCCGTGAGGCTGAGCGCGAGGACCGCGATGCCGGCCGCGAGGGCCCGGAGCGTCTTCTTCTTGCTGGACATTGCTTCTCCTCCTCGAGAAACCACCCGATGTGCGACTCAGCCGGGGCGGCCGATCCGCGTCCTGCTAGCTCCGGCGAGAGGCCGGACGGGCTTTCGCTCGCCGTCGAATGTGAGCGATCACACGGATGTTAGCGCTCACATTGCGCTTGCGACAGGGAACGACGAACCCGTTACGTACCTGTGACTTCGCGCCCGTTCCCACGGAGGAATGCCCACCGGCCGGGGCCAGCGGGCCTACCGGCCAGTACGGGCTTGCGGGACCGACCACCGCCTAGAAGCCCTGCGCCAGACGCCAGTACGCCTGATTCCAGCGGACCTGCTGGGCAAAGCCGCGGCGCGTCGTCGCCTCGTCGATCACCAGGAGCTCGGCGCCCGCGAGCTCCGCGAACACCTCGAACGCGTCGACGCCCGCGGCCGTCGAGAGCACGGTGTGGTGCGCGCCCCCGGCAGTCAGCCACGCCTCGGCGCTCGTCGGGAAGTCCGGCCGGGGACGCCAGACCGCGCGCGCGACCGGCAGGTGCGGCAGCGGCGCGGGCGGCGCGACGACGTCCACCACGTTGGCCGTGAGCCGGAACCGCTCGCGCAGGTCCGCCAGCGAGACGACGACGCCGACGCCGGGGTCGGCGTCGAACACCATGCGCACCGGGTCCTGCCTGCCGCCGATGCCCAACGGGTGGATCTCGACACGCGGTGTCGAGGAGGTCAGCGACGGGCAGACCTCCAGCATGTGCGCGCCCAGGATCAGCTCGGCGCCCGGCGTCAGGTCGTACGTGTAGTCCTCCATGAGCGACGCGCCGCCAGGCAGCCCGGCGCCCATCACCTTGGCGGCCCGCACCAGCACCGCGGTCTTCCAGTCGCCCTCGGCGCCGAACCCGAAGCCGGCCGCCATGAGCCGCTGCACCGCGATCCCCGGGAGCTGGCGCAGCGCGCCCAGGTCCTCGAAGTTCGTCGTGAAAGCGTCGGCCCCGACGTCGCCCAGCAACGCCAGCAGCGCGAGCTCCTGGCGGGCCGCATACCGCAGCGAGTCGTGCCGGTCTCCGCCGCGGCGGAGCTCGGCCGCCACGTCGTAGGAGTCCTCGTACTCCACCACGAGCGCGTCCACGTCGACGTCGGCGACCGCGTCCACCGCCGCGGCCAGGTCGTTCACTCCCCAGGTGTTCACCGAGACGCCGAACCGCACCTCGGCCTCCGTCTTGTCCCCCTCGGTCACCGCGACGTTGCGCATGTTGTCGCCGAACCGCGCGACCCGCAGCGCCCGCGTGGCCGCGAGCCCAGCGGCGCCGCGGGCCCACGTGCCCACGCGCCGCGCGACCGCCGGGTTGGAGGCGTGCCCGACGACGGTCGTGCGCGGCACGCCCAGCCGCGTGGCCAGGTACGCGTACTCGCGGTCGCCGTGCGCGGCCTGGTTGAGGTTCATGAAGTCGAAGTCGATCGAGTCCCACGGGAGCTCGACGTTGGCCTGCGTGTGCAGGTGCAGCAGCGGCTTGTCCAGCGCCGTCAGGCCGGCGATCCACATCTTGGCGGGGCTGAAGGTGTGCATCCAGGTGATCACGCCGAGCACCGCGTCGTCGGCGTTGGCGTCGAGCATCGCGCGGCGGATCGCGCCGGCGTCCTTGAGCACGGGCTTCCAGACGATGCGCACAGGCACGTCCGCAGACTCCTCCAACGTGCGCGCGACCTGCTGGCTCTGCTCCGCCACCTGGCGCAGCGTGTCCTCGCCGTAGAGGTCCTGGCTGCCGGTGAGGAACCACACCTCGCGGTCGGCGTAGGGCTTGGTCACTGCTGCTCCTTCTCGCTGGGGTGTTGTCCATAGACGTGCTGGTAGCGGGCGTACAGGGAGTCGATGTCACGCTGCGCGATGGGCAGCGGCTCGCCGAGCTGCCGCGCGATGTGCACCGTGCGCGCGACCTCCTCGACCATGACCGCGGCCTTGACCGCGGCCTTGGCGTCGGCCCCGATGGTGAACGGGCCGTGGTTGCGCATGAGCACCGCGGGGCTGCGCGAGCCGCGCAAGGCCTCGACGATGCCGCGGCCGATCGAGTCGTCGCCGATCAGCGCGAACGGGCCCACCGGGATGTCGCCGCCGAACTCGTCAGCCATCATCGTGAGCACGCACGGGACGGGCTCGCCGCGCGCGGCCCACGCGGTCGCGTACGTCGAGTGGGTGTGCACGACGCCGCCCACGTGCGGCAGGTGGCGGTAGACGTACGCGTGCGCGGCGGTGTCCGACGAGGGCGCGCCCTCGCCGTCGACGAGCGCGCCGGCCAGGTCGCACACCACCATCGCCTCGGGAGTGAGCTCGTCGTACGTGACGCCCGACGGCTTGATGACGAGCAGGTCGCCGCCGCCCGGCACCGGCACGCGCTGGCTCACGTTGCCCGCGGTCCAGACGACCAGGCCCCAGCGCGGCAGCTCCGCGTGGAGGCGCGCGACGACCGAGCGGACCCGCGCCACCTCCGCGCGGACGGCGTCGTCGTACTCGTCGAGCCCGCTCACCGCCCGGCCTCCTGCCCGAGCGCCGCCGCGGCGCGCTCGATCGCCAGCCCCGCGCGGTACCGCTCGAGGAACGCCGCGTACCCGGCGGTGTCCGCGGGATCGGGCTCGACGACGGTGAGCCCGGCCTCCGCGAACACCTGCCCCGCGAGCCAGGCGCCGAGCTCGGGCACATCGGCGGCGTCACGGGCCTCGACGAGGTACGCGGCGAGCAGCGCGATCCCCCAGGCGCCGCCCTCACCCGCGGCCTGGCCCACCGCCACCGGAGCGTCGACGGCCGCAGCGAGGAGGCGCTGGGCGGCGCCCGCGGTGCGGAACAGCCCGCCGTGCGCGTACATCGCGTCGAGCGCGACGCCCTCGTCGGCGAGCACCGCCATGCCCAGGCTGAGCGTGCCGAACATGCCGAACACCTGCGCGCGCGCGAGGTTGGCCAGCGTCAGGCGGCTGTCGGGCGTGCGCACGACGAGCGGGCTGCCCGCGGCCAGCCCGGTGATCGGCTCACCGGCCAGGTAGTTGTAGGCCAGCACGCCGCCCGCGTCGGGCTCACCCTGAGCCGCGGCCGCCAGCAGCGCGCCGAACACCTCGTCGGGCTCCGCGGGCCGGCCGAGCGCGGCCGCGAACTGGCCGAACACGCCCGCCCACTCCCCGAGCTCGCTCGCGCCGTTGTTGCAGTGGACCATCGCGACGACGTCCCCGGCGGGCGTGGTGACCAGGTCGAGCTCGTCGTGCACCGCCGTCAACGGCCGTTCCAGCACCACCATCGCGAAGATGCTGGTGCCCACGCTGATGTTGGCCGTGCGGGGGGCGACCGCGTTGGTGGCGACCATGCCGGTGCCCGCGTCGCCCTCGGGCGGGCACAGCGGGGCGCCCGGCAGGAGCGCGCCCGTCGGGTCGAGCAGCGCGGCGCCCTCGTCGGACAGCCAGCCGGCCTCCTGGCCCGCGACCAGCACCTCCGGGAGCAGCGGCGCGAGCCGCAGCCCGGGACGCCGCGGCTCCACGAGCGCGTCGAACTGCGCGAGCATGCGCTCGTCGTAGTCCGTCGTGGCGGTGTCGATCGGGAACATGCCGGACGCGTCGCCGACGCCCAGGGCCAGGCGGCCCGTGAGCCGCCAGTGGACGTAGCCCGCGAGCGTGGTGAGGACGGCGATGTCCGCGACGTGGCGCTCGTCGTCGAGCACCGCCTGGTACAGGTGCGCGACCGACCAGCGCAGTGGGATGTTGTGGCCGAACAGCGCGCTGAGCTCGGCCGCGGCCGGGCCGGTGGACGTGTTGCGCCACGTGCGGAACGGCGTGAGCAGGGAGCCGTCGGCGTCGAAGGCCAGGTAGCCGTGCATCATCGCGGAGACGCCGATCGCGGCGTAGGTCATGGGCGCGGCGCCGTGCCGGCGTTCGGCGTCGGCGACGAGGTCCGCGTACGCGGCCTGCAGGCCGGCCCACACGTCGTCGAGCGCGTACGTCCACACGCCGTCGACCAGCTGGTTCTCCCACGCGTGGGATCCGGTGGCGATCGGCGCGTGGTCCGGGCCGATCAGGCACGCCTTGATCCGGGTGGAGCCCAGCTCGATGCCGAGGGCGGTCCGCCCCGCGGCGATGTCCTCGCGGATGCCCATCGCGCTCCTTCGCACGTCGCCCGGCCGCGTTCCACGCCCGGTCCCGGAATGTTAACGCTCACATGCCGCGCGCAACACCCCCCACCTGTCCCGGACGGCCTGCCTCCCGCCCGGTGAGCGCCGAGCCGGTGGGGGCGCGAGCCGCTGGGCGCCGAGAGCGCCGGCTAGGCGCCCGAGCTCTCCCGGATCACCAGCTCTGGTTCCACGTGGAGGGCCGCCGTCGGCGCCGCGGCGCCGCCCAAGACGTCCCGCAGCGCGCGCACCGCGGCGGCGGCCAGGCGAGCGAAGTCCTGGCGGACCGTCGTCAGCGGCGGCAGGTAGTGGCCCGCGCCCGCCTCGTCGTCGAAGCCGACGAGCGCCACGTCCCGGCCCACGCGCACCCCCGCCTGGGCGAACGCGTGCTCCAACCCGAGCGCGAGCTGGTCGTTCGCCGCGAACAGCGCGTCCGGCACCGCGTGCTCCGCGACGAGGCGCCGGCCCACCGCGTAGCCGTCGTCGGCGGACCAGCCCGTGACGATCGGCTCGCGCGGCGCCAGCCCCAGCGCGGCGCACTCCTGGCGCCAGCCCTCCAGGCGGTCCTGCGCGTCGAACCAGTCCTGCGGGCCGGCGATGTGCACGACCTCGCGGCGGCCCAGGTCGTGCAGGTGGCGCGTGGCCAGCCGGGCGCCGAGCCGCTGGTCGACGCCGACCGCCAGCACCCCCGGAGCGGGCGCCAGGTCCGGGGCCGACGTGATCAGCAGGATCGGCACCGGCGCCTGGAGCCCGGCCACCGCGTGCGCGATCGCCCGCGTCGGCGCGATCACGACGACAGCGTCGACGCCCTGGTCCAGGAAGTGCTCCACCGCGGTCCGCATCGCCGCCGCGCCGAACTCGCGCATCGTCGCGACCGAAACGTACCAACCGGCCTCGCGCGCGGCCTCCTCGAACGCGACGAGCGTGCTGGTCGGGCCGAACAGCGCGGTCGCGGGCGTGACCACGCCGAGCGTGTCGGAGCGCCTGGTCACGAGCGCGCGGGCCGCGCTGTTGCGGCGGTAGCCCAGGCGCTCGATCGTCGCCAGGACCCGGTCGCGGGTCTCGGGCCGCACGCTCGGGTGGTTGTTGAGCACGCGTGACACGGTCTGATGCGAGACGCCGGCAGCCCGCGCGACGTCGCTCATCGCCGGCGGCCGTGCGCTAGTCACCACGTCGTCCTCCTAGCCCCGCCCACGCCTGTCAGCCCTGGCCGAGCTCGCGCGAGCGTCGGTGCGCGGCGCGCGCCGCCGCGACGACACCCGCGCGCACCGCGTGCGCATCGAGCTCGGCCACCGCGGCCACGGTCGTGCCGCCGGGCGACGACACGCGCTCGCGCAGCACCGCGGGGTGGTCCCCCGACTGCGCCGCGAGCGCGCCCGCGCCCTCCACCGTGGCGACCGCGAGCTTGGTCGCCAGGTCTCGCGACAAGCCCAGCAGCACACCGGCCTCCGCCATCGCGTCGATCAGGTAGAACGCGTACGCCGGCCCCGAGCCCGAGATCGCGGTGACCGCGTCCAGGTCCTTCTCCGGCACGCGGACCACGAGGCCGGTGCGGGAGAGCAGGCGCTCGACGAGAGCGAGGTGGCCCGTCGTGGCCGACGAGCCGGGCGCGATCGCGCTCGCGCCCTTGCCGACCACCGCGGGGGTGTTCGGCATGACGCGGACCACCGGCGTGCCCGCCGGGAGCCGCTCCTCGTAGAACGCGATCGGCACGCCCGCCGCGACGCTCACGACGACCGTCCCGCCGCGCAGCACCGGCGCGATCTGCTCCAGCACGGCGCCCACGACGTTGGGCTTCACGGCGATGACCACGACGTCCGCGCGGCCCGCGGCGCCGTCGTTCGACGCTCCCGTGCGGACCGCGTAGCGGCCCGCGAGCTCGTCGGCGCGGTCGACCGACTGCTCACTGACCTCGACGTCGTGCGTGCTCCACCCCGCGGCGAGCACCGCCGACAGCAACGCCTCCCCCATGACGCCGCCGCCGAGCACCGCGACGGGCGGTGTGGGCGTGCTGGGCTGCTGCTCGGTCATCGTCGTCCTCCGTCCCCGCCGCCCGACGGGCGACGCGCGCGAGCCTACCGACCCGCGCGCTGGAACTGCCCACGCACCGTGCGCTGCGACGAGCCGCCGAGTCCCCCGAGGCCCGACGAAGCGCCGCTGGTCTCGGTGGCCATCGGCTGGTCCAGGTCGGCGAGCACCACCACGTCGCCCGCGCTCAGCCCCTCGCGGATCTCGGCGAGTTCCGCGCCGACCGCGCCCACCTGGACATCGGCCGACGTGGGCGCGCCGTCCCGGAGCACCTGCACGGAGGTGGCGCCGGCCACCGTGCGCAGCGCGGAGGTCGGCACGGTCAGCACGTCGTCACCGCTGGCCACCGCGACCGTGGCCTGCGCCGACGAGCCGTCGAACAGCCGGGCCGGCGGCGAGTCGACCGCGAGCGTCACGCTGTACGACGGCGTGCTGCTGGACGTCTCGGTGTTCAACAGCCCGATCGCCGAGACCGTGGCCGTGAGCGCGTCGTCCGTGGTCCGCACGGCCATGGTCGCGCGCTGCCCGACCTCGAGCAGCCCGACCTGGCCGAGCGTCGCGGTCGCGTCGACCACGTAGCCGTCGCCGCCGACGATCGTGACGACTGCCGTGTCGGACTGCGCGCGCACCTCGTCTCCCGTGGCCAGGGCCACCGCGGCGACCGTGCCCGCGATCGGGGCGGTGAGCGTGGCGAGCGGGGTCTGGCTCTGCGCGATGTCGAGGTTGGCCTGCGCGAGGTCGATCGCGGCGTGGTCCGCGAGGATGTCCGCGGCGCTGGCGGTGCGCTGCGTGCCGCCGCCCGAGGTTCCGCCTGAGGTTCCGCCTGACGTGGCGCCCGACGCGCCGCCCGACGTGTCCCCCGAAGTGCCGCCCGACGACTGGCCCGCGGCCCTCGCGAGCGCGGTCAGCGCCGCGTCGAGCGCGTCGGCGCGGTTCAGCAGCTCGTGCTGCGCGCTCGCGACGTCGCCTTGCGCGCTCTGCACCCCGGTGAGCGCGCCTTGGCACGCGGCAAGGGCGTCCGGGATCGACGTGTCGTCGGGCGGCGTCACGGTCAACGCGGTCGACGAGCGCGCGGCCCCGCCCGGCTCAGCGACCTCGATCGCCTGCGGGCCGACGACCGACGACGGCACGAGCACCGCGACGTCGAACGCTCCGCCGGCGGGTGTGACCTGCGCCAACACGGTGTCGCCGAGTCGCACGTCGTACGGCCCCGCGCCCAGGCCGGCGCCCGTGACGCGCAGCGCGGCGCCCGCAGCCACCTGGCCCGGGCTCAGGGTCAGGACGTCGCCCGTGCTGGGCGCGCCGGCGGCGCTCGCGTCGAGGAACGCCTGGCACACGAGCTGCGCGGCCGAGATGCCGGCGCCGCTGTCCGTCAGGGCCGTCGCGGTGGCCGTGTACTGGTCGCGCAACGCCTGCTGCGCGCGCTGGACGTCCGCGAGAGCCGCGGTCAGCGCGGCCGAGCCGCCTTGCCCCCCGGCGTTCGAGCCGGCGCCGGACTGCGCCGAGCCAGCCGGTGAGCCCGCGTCGGACGACGACGCCGACGAGCTCGCGGTCTGCGCGTCGAGGTCGTCCTGCAACGCCTGCCGCGCGTCCGCGAGGGCCCGCTCGGCATCCTCGACGTCGGACTGCAGCCCCGACGGGTCGATCGTCGCGAGCGTGGCCCCGGGCGCGACGACGTCGCCGACCTGCACCGCGACCGTGCTCACGGTGCCGGCCACCGCGAACGAGACGTCGCGCCGCGCGGCCGAGGCCACGGTCCCGACGAGCGCGACGTCCTGCGCCACCGATCCCGGCCCCGCGACCGCGGTCCGGTACCGCTCGTGGGCACCGCCGGACTCCAGGGCGACAGCGGCGCCG
>JAEWOA010000034.1 GCA_023461115.1 Actinomycetes bacterium | reverse complement strand
GGTGCGGCACGTGCTGCTCGAGGGCGGGCCGACGCTCGCGGCGGCGTGGCTGCGCGCGGGCGTCGTCGACGAGGTCCACGCGTACGTGGCGCCGGTGCTGCTCGGGGCGGGCTCGCCCGCGGTCGCGGACCTGGGCATCACCACGATCGGGGACGCGCTGCGCCTCGTCCCGACGAGCGTGCTGCCGCTCGGTCCCGACGTGCTCGTCGTCGCGACGCCCGAACAGGCCGGCGGCCCGCAGGACTTCTCGGCCGCGACCGCACTTGGAGAGAGCTGACGTGTTCACCGGAATCATCGAGGAGGTCGGCGAGGTCGTCGGGCTCGAGGAGCTCGGCGCAGACGCGCGCTTGGCCGTGCGCGGCCCACTGGTCACGTCGGACGCGGGCATGGGCGACTCGATCGCGGTCGACGGCGTGTGCCTGACGGTCGCGGGCCTGCCCGGCGACGGCACGTTCGTCGTCGACGCGATGCCCGAGACGTTGCGGCGCACCGCGCTCGGCGGGCTCGTGGTCGGGAGCCCGGTGAACCTCGAGCGCGCGCTGGCGGTCGGTGGCCGGCTCGGCGGGCACGTCGTGCAGGGACACATCGACGGTGTGGGGCGGATCCTGGCGCGCGAGCCGGGCGCGCGGTGGGACGACGTCGAGATCGCGCTGCCGCGCGGGCTGGCGCGGTACGTCGCCGAGAAGGGCTCCATCGCAGTCTCGGGGATCTCGCTCACGGTCACGCACGTGTCCGACGAGGCGTTCGGCGTCTCGTTGATCCCCACGACGCTCGCGCACACCACGTTGGGCCGCCTCGCGGCCGGCGACCTGGTCAACCTCGAGGTCGACGTGCTGGCCAAGTACGCCGAACGCCTGCTGGGGGCACGCGCATGAGGACCGGGACCGTCCAGGAGGCGCTCGAGGCGCTGCGCGCGGGGCGCCCCGTGATCGTCGCGGACTCGCCGGACCGCGAGAACGAGGCCGACGTCATCCTGGCCGCGCAGTCCGCGACCCCGGACTGGGTGGCGTGGACGATCCGGCACTCGTCGGGCTACCTGTGCGCGCCCATGCCCGCGGCGCGCGCCGACGCGCTCGATCTGCCGCTCATGGTCCCGCACAGCCAGGACCCGCGGCGCACCGCGTACACCGTGACGGTGGACGCCGCGACCGGCGTCACCACGGGCATCTCAGCGGCGGACCGCGCACGCACGCTGCGGGTCCTGGCCGACCCCGCGAGCGGGCGCGGCGACCTCATCCGCCCCGGGCACGTGCTTCCGCTGCGTGCCGTGCCGGGCGGCGTGCTGCACCGCGCGGGGCACACCGAGGCCGCGGTGGACCTGTGCCGGTTGGCCGGCCTGGAGCCGGTGGGCGCGATCGCGGAGCTCGTGAACGACGACGGCACGATGGTGCGGCTGGGCGCGGCGGCCCGCCTCGCCGAGTCGGAGGGCCTGGTGCTGCTGACGATCGAGGACCTCGTCGCGTGGCGCCGCGCGCACGACGACGAGCTTGCCCCCACGGGACCCGCGGCCGAGCCCACGGACGTGCCCGCGGCCAGGCAGGCCCGCGTGCACGCGACCCACACCGCCTACCTGCCCACCCGGCACGGCGACTTCCGCATCCACGGCTACCGGGACCTGCGCACGGGGGACGAGCACGTCGCGCTCGTCCCCACCACCGGCCTCGCGGCGACGCCGACGGTCCGTGTGCACTCCGAGTGCCTGACCGGCGACGCGTTCGGCTCCGCTCGGTGCGACTGCGGCCCGCAGCTCGACGCCGCGCTGCGGCTCGCCTCCGAGACCGGGGGAGCGGTCGTGTACCTGCGGGGGCACGAGGGCCGCGGGATCGGGCTGCTCGCGAAGGTCGCGGCGTACGCGCTTCAGGACGAGGGCCGCGACACCGTGGAGGCGAACCTCGACCTCGGCTGGCCGGCCGACCGCCGCGAGTACGGCGCCGCGGCGGCGATCCTGCACGAGCTCGGCGTCCGTCGGGTCTCACTCCTGACGAACAACCCCGCCAAGGTCGCGGGCCTGCGCGCGCACGGGATCGAGGTCGCCGAGGTCCGCGGGCTCGAGGTCGGCCGCACCCCGCACAACGAGGCGTACCTGCGCACCAAGGCCACTCTCATGGGCCATGACCTGCGGCTGCGTGACCCCATTCCCGTCAGCCCCGTCCACGCCGCGCCTCCAGCGCCCGGCGCGGACACCACCGACCACCCCTTCGATCCCCAGGAGGATCTCGCATGAGCGGAGCTGGTGCTCCCGAGCTGCACGCCGACGGACGGGGCCTTCGGGTCGTCGTCGTCGCGGCCAGCTGGCACACGGTCGTAATGGACGGCCTGCTCGACGGCGCGCGCCGCGCGCTGGCCGACGCGGGCACGACCGGCGTCGTCGAAGTCCGCGTGCCCGGCACGTTCGAGCTGCCGGTCGCCGCGCGCCGGGCGGTCGACTCGGGCGCGGACGCGGTCGTGGCGCTCGGCGTCGTGATCCGCGGCGGCACGCCGCACTTCGACTACGTCTGCCAAGGCGCGACCGTCGGCCTGACCCAGGTCTCCGCCGCGACCGGCGTCCCCGTCGGCTTCGGGGTCCTGACGTGCGACGACGAACAGCAGGCACTCGACCGCGCCGGGCTGCCGGGCAGCGTCGAGGACAAGGGGTACGAGGCCGCGCAGGCGGCCGTCGCGACGGTCGTCGCGCTGCGCGGGATGGAGGTGTCCGCATGAGCGGGCCGCTGGGTTGGTTGTTCGAGGCGTCGCTGACGATCGGGGGCCACGAGATCCTCTGGCGCGAGATCATCGGCAACCTGTTCGGGCTCGCGTCCGCCGTCGGCGGCCTGCGGCGCAAGGTGTGGGCGTGGCCCGTCGGCATCGTCGGCAACGTGCTGCTCTTCACGGTGTTCATGGGCGCGCTCTTCGACACACCGGGCAACCAGAACCTGTACGGGCAGGCGGGCCGGCAGATCTTCTTCGTCGCGGTCTCGGTGTTCGGCTGGGTGCGTTGGCGGCAGACCAAGCGGGCCGCGCAAGCCGCCGGGGTGCCCGACGCGCCCGCGGTCCAGCCGCGCTGGGCGACCACGGTCGAGCGGGTCGGGATCGTCGTCGTCGCGGTCGTCGGCACCGCGGCCTGCTACTTCATCTTCCGCGAGCTCGGCTCATGGGGGCCGTTGCCCGAGGCCTGGATCTTCGTCGGGTCGATGCTCGCGACGTACGGCATGGCGCGCGGCTGGATCGAGTTCTGGCTGATCTGGATCGCGGTCGACGCGGTGGGCGTGCCGCAGCTCATCGGCGCGGGCCTGTACCCCTCGGCGTTCCTCTACCTGGTGTACGCGGGCGTCGTCGTGTACGGGTTCGTCGTCTGGTGGCGGGCGCGCGACGAGCAGGCCGCGGTCCCAGCGGGCGGGCAGTCCCCGACGAGCGCGGAGCCTGCGTCTACGCTTGGCCGACGTGAAGACGTTTGACGCGCTGTTCGCCGAGTTGTCCGCGAAGGCGGTGACCAGGCCCGCGGGGTCTGGGACCGTCGCCGAGCTGGACGCCGGCGTGCATGCGATCGGCAAGAAGATCGTCGAGGAGGCAGCCGAGGTCTGGATGGCCGCGGAGCACGAGGGCGACGAGCGCACCGCCGAGGAGATCTCGCAGCTGCTGTACCACCTGCAGGTGCTGATGCTCGCTCGCGGGCTCACGCTCGACGACGTCTACGCCCACCTCTGAGCCAATCGCCACCCACGCCGGAACAGGAACCCCCGTGCTGCGCATCGCCGTCCCCAACAAAGGCTCGCTGTCCGAGCCCGCCGCCGAGATGCTCCGCGAGGCGGGCTACCGCCAGCGGCGCGACACCCGTGAGCTGGTTCTTCCGGACCCGGACAACGACGTCGAGTTCTTCTTCCTGCGCCCGCGCGACGTCGCGGTGTACGTGGGCGCGGGGACGGTCGACGTCGGGATCACGGGCCGTGACCTGCTGTTGGACTCGCAGTCCGCGGCCACCGAGCACCTGCCGCTCGGCTTCGCGCGGTCGACGTTCCGCTTCGCGACGACCGCCGGCACGTTGACCGACCTCGCGCAGGTCCACGGCCTGCGCGTCGCGACGTCCTACCCGGTGCTGGTCGAGCGGTTCCTCGCCGAGCGCGGCCTGGAGGCGGCATCCGTCGTGCGGCTCGACGGCGCCGTGGAGACCGCGATCCGATTGGGCGTCGCGGACGTGATCGCCGACGTCGTCGAGACCGGCACGACGCTGCGCGCCGCGGGACTCGACGTCTTCGGCGACCCGCTGCTGCGCTCCGAGGCGGTGCTCGCGCGCCGTTCCGACGTCGAGGCGCCCGCGGGCCTCGACGTGCTGACGCGCCGGCTGCAGGGCGTCCTCACCGCGCGCCAGTATGTGCTCATGGACTACGACGTCCCGCTCGACCTCGTCGAGCAGGCCGTGGCGATCACGCCCGGCCTGGAGTCGCCGACCGTCTCGCCGCTGCACAACCGCGAGTGGGCCGCGGTGCGCGCGATGGTCCGCCGCGACGAGACGAACCGCGTGATGGACGCGCTGTACGACGTCGGTGCGCGCGCGATCCTGGTCACGTCCATCCACGCGTGCCGGCTGTGAGCCTGTGGTGAGCGGGGCGGGTATGGATCCGTTCGAGCCGCGGCTCGCCAAGCGCGTGAGCTACGCGCTCATCGTGCTCGTGGTGCTCGCGACCGCCGCGATGGTGGCGCTGCTCTCGGGCGTGGACGGCTTCAACAAGCTGTCGTTCGCGGTGTTCGGTGTGCTCATCGTCTGGTTCTGCTGGCGGCAGGCCTCGGTCTCCGCGACGCCGGACGAGCAGGGCCTGACGGTGCGGAACCTCGTCGTGACGACGCGCCTGGAGTGGGCGGACATCGTCGCGGTGCGGTTCGGGGACCGGCCGTGGGTGCAGCTCGACATCGCGAACGGTGACACGCTCGCGGTCATGGGCGTCCAGCGCGCGGACGGCGATTTCGCGCGCGCAGAGGCGCAGCGGCTCGCCGACCTCGTGGCGGAGCGTTCCCGGCCGAACGGCTGACGGCCCGGGCGACGACGGGTCAGCCGAGGACGTCGAACGCGTGCACCCCGGCCGCGGCGGCGGCCAGGAACGCGGCGGGATCCTGCTCGAGGCCCCGTCCCATGGTCGAGAGCCGCACGGGCGCGCCCGCGAGCGCGCTGCGGAGGTCCGTGCCCGCGGCGACCTGCACCAGCCGGTGCCGGCCGTGGGGCTCGACGAGTGCCGCCGCCTGCGCGTGCACCCGGTGGCCGAGCGCCGCCAGTTCGGCGTCGTCGGCGTCGAACACCGGCACGACGACGTCCGCGGGCAGCAACGCCACGCGCCCGTACGCGGTCAACGAGTGGTGCGACACGCCGAGGTGCCGTTCGCGCGGGTCCCCGCCGGACACCCGGAGCGATGCGATCGGGCGCCCGGCGAGCACCCCGGCGGCGTTGACGGCCTCGCCGGCCGCGATTCCGGAGAACCCCCAGCGGGTGCCGGTGCCGAGGTTGCCGGGGCCTTGCACGACGACCGCGAGGTCGGCGCCCACCACCTCGCGCGCCGCGAGCAGCCCCGAGTGCACCGAGACTGCCTCGAGGTCGCCCCCGAACGCCTGCCCGACCGTGACGCACGACGCGATCCATCCGGCGTCGCGGAGCCCGGCCACCGTGCGCGAGAACCAGGCGGGCAGCGCGCCGCCGTCGGTCATGACGTACGCGACGCGGGGCGCCGGCCTGCCGGCGCGGGCCGCGGCGTACCGGGCGCCGGCGACGATCGCGGGCAGCGCCGAGTGCAGGTCGGCGACGACCACCGGCAGGCCGCCCAGGTCGTCGGCGTCGCGGAGCCGCTCGTGGTGCTCGGACTCCTGGTCGTCGACTCCGAGCACCATGGCCTGGAGCGGGGTGTAGCGGGCCTTGACCAGGTGGCCGGGGCCGCGCGCCGGGTCGGGCGGGAGCGTGTCGGCGGGCGCGACGACGAGCGCGTACCCGCCGGTGCCCAGGCCCTTGGCCAGCGCCGACACGTTGAGCAGCACGCGCTGGCGCGCGGCGATCGGGCCGATCAGGTCGGGATACGCGAGCGCCTTGACGCGCGCGGGGAGCGACGGGTCGGCCCACGGCTGGTCCAGCGCCACGGTCAGCTCGACGGCCCCCCGCCACGACGTCCCGACTTGTTCGACGACACCCGCACGCCACGTGATCACCGTTCCACGCTACCGGCCATTACGGTTGTCCCGATGCCCACTCAGATCGACCCCGCCGAACGCCTCGTCAACTTGGTGATCGCCCTTGTCAACGCGCACGGGCGGATGACCAAGGACCAGGTGCGCCGCAGCGTCGCCGGCTACGCGGACGCGCCGAGCGACGAAGCGTTCGAACGCATGTTCGAGCGTGACAAGGACGCGCTTCGCGAGCTCGGCATCCCTCTGGTCACCGTGACCGACGCCGCGCACGGCGACGACATCGGCTACCGAGTCGACCTCGACGCTTACGAGCTGCCGGAGCTCGAGCTCACGGCCGCCGAGCTCGGTGTGCTGAGTGTGGCGGCGCGGCTCTGGCAGGACCGTGCGATGCAGCTCGACACGTCGCGTGCGCTGACCAAGCTGCAGGCGGTGGGAGTCGCGCCGGGCTCCACCGACTTCGTCGCGGGCCTCACGCCGCGCGTCCAGTCCGGTGGTGGGGCGTTCGTGCCGCTCGTGGATGCGATCCAGGCGCGTCAGGCGGTGCGGTTCGTCTACCGCGCCGCCAACACAGGCGAGGTGCGCGAGCGCGTCGTCGAGCCGTGGCGCCTGCTCGCGCGGCGGGGTGGCTGGGTGCTGATCGGGCTCGACCGCGGGCGCGGCGCCAGCCGGTCGTACCGGCTGAGCCGGATCGAGGGCGGGGTGCGGACCGTGGGGGAGCCCGGCGGGGCCGCGGCGCCGACGCCCGAGCAGCTCGACGAGGCGACGAGGGCGTGGCGGGCCGGTCCGGTGCGGGTGGCCGCGCTCGCGATCGTCCCCGACCGCGTCGCGGCGCAACGTGCGCGCGCGATCCCGACGCCGCAGGACGCGCCGGACTGGCGCGCGGATTCCGCCGTCGGCCCGCTCATCGTCGGCCGCGACCTCGTCTTCGTCGAGTACCGGGCCCCGTGGGAGCTCGCCGAGGAGCTCGCCGGCTACGGCGACGCTGTGCTCGTGCTCGACCCGCCCGACGTCCGTGAGCACGTGCTGCACCTGCTGCGCACGGCGGCGCGCCTGGACGCGGCCGCACCCGTCGCGGTGGAGGCGGTGGGCCGTGGCTGAGCGAGCGAGCGACCGGGCGCTGCGGCTGCTCGGCATGATCGCCTACCTGGACCGCCACGAGGACGTGAGCGTCGACCGGTTCGCCAAGCAGTTCGGCGTCACTCCCCAACAGGCGATGCGGGACATCGACACGTTGTGGGTCACCGGCACACCCGGGTACATGCCCTACGACCTGATCGACTTCGACGCGAGCGCGCTCGATCGGGGCGTGGTGCGGCTGACGGACTCCCGCAACATGACGCGCCCGCTGCGGCTCGCGGCCCGTGAGGGCCTCGCGCTGGTCGCGGCCCTGCGCGCGCTCGAGGCGAGCATGAGCCCGGCGCTCGACGAGGAGCGTGCCGCGGTATTGCGCTCCGCCCTCGCGAAGCTGACTGCCGCGGTGGGCGACGCCGCCGGCGCCGTGGACGTCGCGCTGTCGGTCGAGGCGGCCCCGGAGGTCGCGGGCGCCGTGGCGACGGCCCTGCGCGAGGGCCGGCGGCTGCACCTGCGCTACGTCAACGCGGCGGACGTGGCGTCCGAGCGCGACGTCGACCCGATCCGCCTGGTGGCGGACGCCGAGCGCTCGTACCTGCTGGCGTGGTGCCGCTCGGTCGACGACGAGCGGCTGTTCCGGGTGGACCGGATTCTGACGGCGGAGGTGCTCGACGAGCGCGCCGAGCTCCACCCGGTGAGCAGGTCCGCGGACCAGTTCGTGCCCGGCCCTGAGGGTGAGCTCGTGACGCTCCGGCTCGCGAGCTCGGCGCGCGGCGTCGCGGAGGTGACTCCCGTCGAGGCGGTGCGCAACCTGGACGACGGCTCGTTCGAGGTGGACCTGCGGATCGTCAACCCGGTGTGGGTCCGGCAGTTGCTCACGCGGGTCGCGGACGTGGTGCTGGACGTGCGGCCGGCGGCGCTCGCCGCCGACGTGGCGCGGCAGGCACGCGTGGCGCTGGCGGCCTACGGCCCGCTCGCGGAGGCGCGATGAGCGGCTGGGCATGGTTCGGGGTGTGGGCGCTGCTGGTGGTCGGCGCGCTCGTCGGCGCGTTCTTCCTGGGTCGGAGCCTGTGGCGGTCCCTGGCCGCGCTGGGCCGCGAGCTGGCCCGCGCGAGCGACGTGGCCGGGCAGTTGTCCGAGCGGCTCGAGGAGCTGCGTGCGCTCGCCGCCGAGCGTGAGCGCCCGCGTGCGACTCTGTTCGACGACCGCGAGCCGTTGCGCGACCGCGTGGCGGAGCTGCGTGACGAGCGCGCGGAGCGCCGGCTCGCCCGCAGCGAGCGCCATGCGCGCACGGCCCGCTCGTGGCGCGCCTACTGGAGCTGAGCCCGGCGACGGCCGGCTGCGGCGGCGCCTGAGCGTCGAACTGGCTCGCGGGCAGCGAAGGTACGATCAGGGGGCTATCCACGCGAGAAGAGGGACGTCATGGGCCGCGGAGCCTTGCAGACCTGGCACATCGTTGTGCTGCTTGTCGTCATCGTGCTGCTGTTCGGCGCGAAGCGTCTGCCTGACCTCGCCAAGAGCGTCGGCCAGTCGCTGAAGATCTTCAAGTCCGAGGTCAAGGACCTCAAGGACGACCCGTCGGCCACGCCTGCCGCCACCACGCCGCCGCCGGCCGCGCCGCCCGTCCCGCCCGCCACGCCCACGGTGCAGGACGCCCCGGCGGCCCCACCCGCCGACCGCCCGACCGAGGGCGGCCAGCCGCCCGCGGCCTGACGGGTGGCCCGCTCGAAGGCGAGCCGGGACCGGTCCGGCCGCATGCCCCTGCGCGCGCATCTCGTCGAGCTGCGCAAGCGGTTCTTCCTCGCCGCGCTCGGACTCGTCGCCGGGGCCGTCGTCGGATGGTTCCTCTACGACCCGGTGTTCGAGCTGCTGCAACAGCCGCTGCAGGACGTGGCGGCCAAGCGGGACACCTTGGTGGCGCTGAACTTCGCGGGCGTCGCGACGTCGTTCGACGTCAAGGTCAAGGTGTCGCTGTTCCTCGGCGTCCTGGTCAGCAGCCCGTGGTGGCTCTACCAGCTGTGGGCGTTCATCACCCCTGGGCTGACCACGAAGGAGCGGCGCTACGCGGTCGGGTTCCTGGCGGCCGCGGTCCCGCTGTTCTTGGCGGGCGCATTCCTGGCCTGGTGGGCGCTGCCGAACGCGGTCTCGCTGCTCACCGACTTCATCCCCGACGGCGCGTTCAACCTCATCGACGCGCAGACCTACCTGAGCTTCGTCATGCGGCTCATCCTCGCGTTCGGCCTCGCGTTCCTCCTGCCGATCGTCATGGTGGCGCTGAACTTCGCGGGCATCGGGACGGCGAGGACGTGGGCGAAGGGCTGGCGGTGGGCCGTCCTGGTCGCGTTCGTCTTCGCCGCCGTGATGACGCCCACGCCGGACGCGCTGACGATGATCGTCGTGGCGGTTCCGATCTGTTTGCTGTACTTCGCCGCGGTCGGAGTGTGCATGCTGCACGACCGGCGGGTCGACCGTCGGCGCGTCGCCGCGGGGCTGCCGCGGCTGGACGGCACCATGCCCGGCGACAAGGTCGTCGGGGACGCCCCGGACGCCGCCCCCGGCACGGCAGGAGCAAGCGCGTGATCCATCTCGGAGTCGTCGTCAACCCGACGGCCGGCAAGGGCCGCGGGACCGACGCCGGACGCCGCGTGCACGACCTGCTGCGCGCGCGCGGCCACAAGGTCGAGGACCTGTCCGGCCCGACGCTCGCGCAGGCCACCGACCGCGCCCGGGCCGCCGCGGTGCAGGGCCTCGACGCGCTGGTGGTGGTCGGCGGCGACGGCATGGTGCACCTCGGCGTGAACGTGGTCGCGGGCACCGCGCTGCCGCTGGGGATCGTCGCGGCGGGCACGGGCAACGACATCGCCCGCACGCTCGCGCTGCCGCGGGGCGACGTCGACGCCGCGATCGCGGCGATCGAGCACGGCATCGAGCGCGGGCCGCGACGGGTCGACGCGGTGCGGGTCGGCTCCCCGGAGCACCACGCCCACGAGTGGTTCGTCGGCGCGTTGTCGTGCGGAATCGACGCCGCCGTGAACGCCCGTGCCAACGATCTCACGTGGCCCAAGGGCTCGGCGCGGTATGTGCGGGCGCTGGTGTCCGAGCTCGGCCGGTTCCGGCCGTTCGGCTACCGCGTGACCTTCGACGACGGCGTCTGGGAGTCGGCCGGCACCCTGGTCGCGGTGGCCAACGTCCCGTGGATCGGCGGCGGCCTGCAGATCGCGCCCGACGCGCAGGTCGACGACGGTCTGCTCGACGTGGTGTACGCAGGGCCACTCGGGAAGGCCGAGGTGGTGCGGATCTTCCCGGGCATCTACCAGGGCAAGCACATCGGCCATCCCGCGGTGCACGTGCGTCGCTCGCGCACGGTGCTGATCGAGCCAGTCGACGCGCTCGGAGCGCACGCGCCGGCCGCGTTCGCCGACGGTGAGCGCATCGGACCGCTGCCGCTGCGCGCCACGGTCGACCCCGGCGCGCTGTCGGTGCTCTGCTGAGCGTCCCGCGCCGCCCGCCACGCGGCGCCTAGGCTGGTCGCGTGCCGTCCCGCTCGCGTCATCGTCGCTCGCCCTCGAAGGACCAGCCGTCGTCGACGGCGCAGCCGAACGCTGCCCGCGCCACCGGTGACGACCCGCCACCCGCCGCCCGCTACGCCGCCGCGCGCCGCCGCGCCGAGTCCGAGCGGGGGCAGCTCGGCGAGTTCCGCGCGCTCCTCGGATTCGAGCTCGACGACTTCCAGGTCGACGCGTGCCGCGCGCTCGAGCGCGGTTCCGGCGTGCTCGTCGCGGCGCCCACCGGCGCGGGGAAGACGGTCGTCGGCGAGTTCGCCGTGCACCTGGCGCTCACCGGCGGGCGCAAGGCGTTCTACACCACGCCCATCAAGGCGCTCTCCAACCAGAAGTACGGCGACCTCGTGCGCCGGTACGGCGCGAGCCAAGTCGGGCTCCTCACGGGCGACACGACGATCAACGGCGAGGCGCCCATCGTCGTGATGACCACCGAGGTGCTCCGCAACATGCTGTACGCGGGGTCCGGGACCCTGGCCGGGCTCGGCTTCGTCGTCATGGACGAGGTGCACTACCTGGCCGACCGCTTCCGCGGGCCGGTCTGGGAGGAGGTCATCATCCACCTGCCCGACGACGTGCAGCTCGTCTCGCTCTCCGCGACCGTGTCCAACGCCGAGGAGTTCGGCGACTGGCTGACCATGGTGCGCGGCGACACCGAGGTGGTCGTCAGCGAGCACCGGCCCGTGCCGTTGGGCCAGCACGTGCTCGTGCACGACGAGCTCCTGGACCTGTACGCGGGCCACGTGGACCCCACGGACCCGGGCGTCGACCCGCCGATCAACCCGGACCTGCGGAGGCTGCTGGCGCGCAGCGGGCCGACCGAGCGGCGCGGCCCGGGGGACAGGGGGTTCCGGGGGCCGGGCGGCCGGCGGCCGGGGCACCCCGGAGGCGGGGGTGGCGGGCTGCGCCCGGCGCCGCGTTTCGTCGTCGTCGACGTGCTCGAGCGCGCCCGGCTGCTGCCCGCGATCGTGTTCATCTTCTCCCGCGCGGGCTGCGAGGGCGCGGTCCAGCAGTGCCTCGCGGCCGGCGTGCGGCTGACCAGCCCCGCCGAGCAGGCCGAGATCCGGCTGATCGTCGAGGAGCGGTGCGCGTCCGTGCCGCCCGAGGACCTCGACGTGCTCGGTTACTGGGAGTTCGCGGACTCGCTCACGCGCGGCGTCGCGGCGCACCACGCGGGCATGCTCCCGCTGTTCAAGGAGACGGTCGAGGAGCTCTTCTCGCGCGGCTTGGTGAAGGTCGTCTTCGCCACCGAGACGTTGGCGCTCGGCATCAACATGCCCGCGCGCTCGGTGGTGCTCGAGAAGCTCGTGAAATGGGACGGCGCACGCCACGTCGATGTGACGCCGGGGGAGTACACGCAGCTCACGGGCCGTGCGGGGCGCCGGGGCATCGACACCGAGGGCCATGCGGTGGTGCTCGGGCAGGGCAGCCTGGACCCGGTGCAGCTCGCGGGCCTGGCGTCCAAGCGCCTGTACCCGCTCAAGTCCAGCTTCCGGCCCACGTACAACATGGCGGTCAACCTCGTGGCCCAAGTGGGCCGGGACCGAGCCCGTGAGGTGCTCGAGACGTCGTTCGCGCAGTTCCAGGCGGACCGCGGCGTCGTCGGGCTGGCCCGGCAGGCGCAAGCGCACGCCGAGGCGCTCGAGGGCTACGCGCGTGCCATGCAGTGCGACCAGGGCGACTTCGGCGAGTACGCGGCGCTGCGCCGCGAGCTCACCGACGCCGAGCGCGCCGCGTCGCGCGCCGCGGCGGGCGCGCGAGCTGCTGGAGCAGTCGTTCGCGCAGTTCCAGGCCGACCGCGCCGTCGTGGGCCTCGCCCGCAAGGTCCGCAAGGCCGACGAGGCGATCGAGGGCTACCGCGAGTCGGTGCACTGCGAGC
>JAEWOA010000033.1 GCA_023461115.1 Actinomycetes bacterium | reverse complement strand
GCTCCGCCACGCTCACGCGTCCGCCCCGCAGGACGCGGGCGCGTACAGCGCGACCGCGAGCGCGTCGAGCACGTCCGGGGTGGTGGGCCCGAAGCTCAGCACCTGCGAGTCGTCCATGTCGACGATCCGGCGGTGCTCGCCCGCGGGCGTGTTGGCCACCGACGGCAGGCGCTCGAGGAGGCCGTCGACGCCGCCGACCGACTGCAGCCCATGGGACATGACCAGGAGGACGTCAGGAGCGGCGGCTACCAGGCCTTCGTCGGTGAGCGGCTTCATGCCGTCCCAGCCGATCTCCCCCGCCACGTCGACCGCGCCCAGCGCGGTCACCAGGTCGTCGGCGCCCGAGCCTTCGCCGAACAGGTAGTACACGCCGGCCTGGCCGCGGACGTAGAGGAACGCGATGCGTAGCCGGTCCGCCGGGTCCTGCGGGGCGACGGCCTCGATCTGCTCGACCTTCGCGCTGATCGCCGCCTCGGTGCGGGACGCGAGCCGCTCGCCCTCGTCGGGCAGCCCGAGCGCGGCCGCGACCTGGCGGACGAGCGCGCCCGCGTTGTCGAGGCCGCGGTGCGAGTCGACGACGACCACGGGGATGCCCGCGTCGCGCATCTGCAGCAGCACGTCCCACGGGCCGAGGCTCGTGTCGGTGAGGATCACGGTGGGCGCGAGGTTCAGGATCGCCTCGCCCGTGAGCGTGTGGCCGCTCGCGGTGACGAGCGGCAGGTCGGCGATCTCCGGGAACGTGGAGGACGAGTCCCGGCCGACGATGTTCTCACCCAGGCCGAGCTCGTAGACGATGCGCGAGGTCGTGCCGTAGATGTCGAGCGCGAGGATGCGGCTCACGTCGTCGACCGTCGTGGCGGTGCCTTGCGCGTCGGTGACCTGCGCCGGGAGCGCCGGAGTCGGGTCGTCGGCGACGGGCTTGAGCGCGGCGTCGGCGAGCAGCGCGGTGGTCGGGCCGACGCATGCGCCCGGGTCGGCCACGGGTGCGGAGTCCGCGAGCGTCGTGCCCTGGCCGACGGCGCCGGTGGCCTCGGCGCCGGCCGGGCCTTTGCAGGCGCCCAACGACGCAGCGAGGACGACGGCCGCGACGGCCGCTGCCGACGCACGCAGAGCCGACGCACGCACAGCCGACCCACGCACAGCCGACCCGCGCACGGCCAGCACACGCGCGGAAGTCGCGCAGGCGGTCACGAGGCGCATCGTCGTCCTTCGAGGCGGGGGTCGCACACGCCGACACCGGCGGAGCAAAGGTGATCCTAACCTTACTGAGCCGGGCCTTACCTAGCCCCCGGACGTGTGACGTCGGCCACCCGGCTTCGTCAGCCCTGGTCGAGCGCCAGCAAGTCGTCGACAGTCTCGCGCCGGATCAGCACGCGGACCTCCCCGCCCCGCACGGAGACCACGGGCGGACGCGGGATCTGGTTGTAGTTCGACGCCATCGAGCGCCCGTACGCGCCGGTCGCCGCGACCGCGAGCAGGTCCCCCGCGCGCACGTCGGCGGGCAGCATGACCTCGTGCACGACGATGTCGCCGCTCTCGCAGTGCTTGCCGACGACGCGCGCGAGCACCGGCTCGGCGTCCGACAACCGCCCGACGACCTCCGCGTGGTACCGCGCGCCGTAGAGCGCGGGCCGGATGTTGTCGCTCATCCCGCCGTCGACCGACACGTACAGGCGCACGCGGCCCTCGTCGAACACCACGGGCTTGACCGTGCCGACGGTGTAGAGCGTGTGCCCAGCCGGCCCGACGATCGCACGGCCAGGCTCGATCGAGAACCTCGGCAGTGGCGTCGAGAACGCCGCGCACGCGGCCGCGACCGACGCCGCGACGTCCTTGGCGATCCGGTCCGGGTCGAGCGCGACCTCCCCCGGCAGGTACGCGATGCCGTAGCCGCCGCCGAGGTCCACCTCGTCGACGAGCACGCCGCTGCGGGCCGCGAGCTCCGCGCGCAGCCCGAGCACCTTGGCCGCGGCCGCCTCGAATCCCGCCGGGTCCAGGATCTGGCTGCCGATGTGCGAGTGGATGCCGACCAGGCGCAGCTCGGGCCGCGCGAGGACCGCGAGCAGCGCGGTCATGGCGGGCGAGTCCCCGCCCTGCGCGGCGGCCATCGAGAGGCCGAACTTCTGGTCCTCGTGGGCGGTGGAGATGTACTCGTGGCCGCCGGCGTGCACGCCCGTGGTCACCCGGACCATGACGGGCGCGGGCTCGCCGCCGCGCGCGCGCACGAGGTCCGCGAGGCGCGCGACCTCGACGAGCGAGTCGACGATGATCCGCCCGACCCCGGCGTCCAGCGCCGCGGCGAGCTCGTCGTCGGACTTGTTGTTCCCGTGCAGCCCGATCTCGGCGCCCGGCACGCCCGCGCGCAACGCGATCGCGAGCTCGCCGCCGGTCGCGGTGTCGACGCGCAGGCCCTCGGCGCGCACCCAGCGCGCGACCGCAACCGAGAGGAACGCCTTCCCGGCGTAGTACACGTCGACCCCGGGCGCGCCGATCTCGGCGAACGCCGCCTCGAACGCGCGCCGGTATGCCGCCGCGCGCGAGCGCAGGTCCTGCTCGTCGAGCACGTAGGCCGGAGTCCCGACCTCGTGCGCGAGCCGCGCGACGGGCACGCCGGCGACGACGAGCGCGCCGCCTGCGTCCCGCTCGACCCCCGTGGACCAGGGCTCGCCGGGGATCGTCGTCACATCCGCTCCGGCGCGCTCACGCCGAGCAGCCCGAGGCTGTTGGCGAGCACCTGGCGCGTGGCGTCGACCAGCCACAGGCGCGTGCGCTGCACGTCCGTCACCGGCTCGTCGCCCTGCGGCAGCACGTAGCGCTTGGCGTCGTACCACTTGTGGAACAGGCCCGCGAGCTCCTCGGCGTAGCGCGCGACGCGGTGCGGCTCGCGCAGCTCGGCGGCCTGCGCGACGACGCGCGGGAACTCCGCGAGCTGGCCCAGCAGCACCGACTCGGACTCGTGGTCGAGCAGGCTCGCGTCGAAGCCGTCCGCGCGGCGCACGCCGGCGTCGGCGGCGTTGCGGCCGATGCTCGCGATGCGCGCGTGCGCGTACTGCACGTAGAACACAGGGTTCTCGTTGGTGGCCCTGGCCAGCAGGTCCAGGTCCAGGTCGATCGAGGAGTCCGCCGACGAGCGGGCGAGCGCGTACCGCGCGGCGTCCACGCCGACCGCGTCCACCAGGTCGTCGATGGTGACGACCGTGCCCGCGCGCTTGGACATGCGCACCGGCTGGCCGTCCTTGACGAGGTTGACGAGCTGGCCGATCAGCAGCTCCAGGTTGACGTGCGGCGTGTCACCGAACGCGGCGCACACCGCCATCATGCGGCCGATGTACCCGTGGTGGTCGGCGCCCAGCATGATGACGACGCGGTCGAAGCCGCGCTCGCGCTTGTCCAGGTAGTACGCGATGTCGCCCGCGATGTAGGCGGCGTCGCCGTCCGACTTGATGACGACGCGGTCCTTGTCGTCGCCGAACTCGGTGGTGCGCAGCCACACGGCGCCGTCGGCGTCGTAGATGTGGCCGAGCTCGCGCAGGCGCGCGACCGCGCGCTCGACGGCGCCCGAGTCGTGCAGCGAGTCCTCGTGGAAGTACACGTCGAAGTCGACGCCGAAGTCGTGCAGCGACTTCTTGATCTCGGCGAACATCAGCTCGACGCCGCGCGCGCGGAAGGCCTCGGTGGCGGCCGCGTCGTCGAGCGTGCGCGGGTCGGGCTCGCCGGCCGCGGCCGCGTCCGCCATGACCTGCTCCGCGATCTCCGTGATGTAGTCGCCGCCGTACCCGTCCTCCGGCGCCTCCAGGCCGCGGGCGCGCGCGACGAGCGAGCGCGCGAAGCGGTCGATCTGCGCGCCGTGGTCGTTGAAGTAGTACTCGCGGGCCACGCCGGCGCCGGACGCCTCGAGCACGCGGGCCAGCGAGTCGCCCACGGCGGCCCAGCGCACGCCGCCGATGTGGAGCGGGCCCGTGGGGTTGGCGGAGACGAACTCCAGGTTGACGTTGTGGCCGGCCATCGTCGTGTTGTGGCCGTACGCCGTGCCCTGCTCGACGATCGTGCGCGCGAGCTCGCCCGCCGCGGCGGCCTCGAGGCGGATGTTGAGGAAGCCGGGCCCGGCGATCTCGACCGCGGCGACGCCCTCGGCGCCCGCCAGGCGCGTGGCGAGCTCGGCCGCGAACGCGCGCGGGTTGGTGCCGGCCTTCTTGGCGAGCTGGAGCGCGACGTTCGTCGCCCAGTCGCCGTGCTCGCGCTGCCGCGGTCGCTCCAGGTGCACCTCGGCCGGGATCTCGGCCGGGTCGAGCGCGAACGCGCCGTCAGCGACGGCGCCGGTCAGGGCGGCCTTGATGGCCTGCGAGAGCTGTGCGGGAGTCACCCGTCAAGGGTAGGGGACACGCCCAGGACGCCAGGTCGCGTCGCCCGCCATGCGGCCACGACCAACACGACCAGCGTGCCGAGCAGCGCGCCGAGCGGCAGGTCCCACGAGCCCGTCGCGTCGTACAGCAGCCCGACGCCCACCGGCCCCAGGCCCGCGATCGCGTAGCCGACGCCTTGCACCATGCCCGAGAGCGCGATCGCGACCGACGCCGTGGCGGACCGCAGCCCGATCAGGGCCAGCAGGATCGGGAACGAGCTCGGGCCGATCCCCAGCAGCACCATCCAGAGCCCGGTGCCGCGCGCCGGGCTCAGCCACAGCCCCAGGTACCCGAGCGCCCACGCCGCCGCGAAGCCCGCGATCAGCGGGAACGGGCTGCGCCAGCGCGCCGCGAGCACGGGCCCGACGAGGGACGCCGGCAGGCCCAGGATCGCGAACAGCGCGAGCCACGTCCCGCCGACATCGGCCGGCAGGCCGGCGTCGGCCAGGATCTCGGGCAGCCACGCGAAGATCGAGTACGTCCCGAGCGAGTTCATCGCGAACGTGACCGCCAGCGCCCACGCGAGCGGCGACCGCCAGACCACCGCGCCGTCGTGCGACTGGGGCGCCAGCGCGCTCGCCGCCGGCGCCGGCGACCGACGCAGCAGCGTGCGCAGG
>JAEWOA010000032.1 GCA_023461115.1 Actinomycetes bacterium | reverse complement strand
TCGGTGAACGGGTTCGTCGCGAGCGCCTCGGTGAAGGGCTCCGTGAAGGGCTCCGTGAACGGTTCGGTGAATGGCTGGGCGTCGGGCTGGGACACGAAGGCCTCCGGGCTCGCGGTGGTGGTGGCCGCCGACGGGTTCGTCGGCGCGGATGCGGATGCGGCGGCGGTCGATCGGGGCGCCCCCTGCGCGCCCCGTCCGACTCCGCCCGCTCCGCCGGCGCGGGAGCGCCGGCTCGCCCTGGCAGGGATGCCACGGCGGGCGGTGGCGATCGAGACGCCGAGCGTGTCGAGCACCACCGAGATCGGGTTGGCGATCGAGTAGCTGCCGTCGTCCTCGCCAGCCCACAGGAGGCCGACGACGGCGCCGTCGGCGGCGACGATCGCGGAGCCGGAGTCGCCCCCGGCGGAGAAGCGGTCCACGCCTGCGGCGGGCTCGACGCGGATCTGGTCGCGCAGCGTGCGCCAGCCGACTCCGGCGCCGAAGTCGACCGAGGTCGTGAAGTCCACCGAGGCCACGCGCCCGACGGTGAGCCCCGTGGTGCGGCCGGCCTTGCGGACCTCGTCGCCGACCTGCGCGACTCGCGCGCCGGTGACGGCCCCGATGCCGACGATGCCCGGCACCCATGGCGCTCCCGGCGCGAGCGCGACCACCGCGGCGTCGACCCGGTCGGTGAGGGTGCCCCGCACGAGCCGCCCGACGCCGGACGGCCGGCGCCCGTCGAGGTCGGGGAGGCCTGGCTGGATCCAGCTGGAGCCGGCGTCCTCGAGTCCGTCGCCTGCGGCGACGTGCCAGTTGGTGAGGCCGAAGGGGAGACCGGTGTGCCGCTCGGTGACGAGGACGCCGAGCGTCCCGACGACTGCGCGACGCTGCGCGATCCCGTCGATCGCCACGGTGACGGGCTCGGCGGGGCCGATCGAGATGCCGCCGGCGAGCGGCAGCACGCGTGAGCGCGCGAGCCGTAGAGAGCGGGGGAGCGGCGCGTGGCCGTTCGACGCTGCGGGCGGGGCGCTGGGGGCGGCCGGCGGAGGCGCGTGCTCGGCGTCGGCGGCGAGGGGGGACACCCGGTGCTCGACGATGTCGGTGGGGATGCCGTCGATGACCGCGGGGATGCGCTCGTCGTCGTCGAGGTCGCCGGTGGAGAGCTTGCGTTGGACGTGGACGACGATCGACTGCTGCCCGGTGGGCGCGCCATCGGACCACTTCTCCGCGATGTCGACGGCGATCACGCCGGCGCGGGCCAGCAGCGCGTCCTCGTGGCCGCGCTTCGTCGGGCGGATGCGGGTGCGGTCGTCGTCGGGGCCGTCGTGCGGGTCGCCGGCGGAGGTGTGGTCAGGGCTCATGCGTCGCTCCTTGCGGGTTCGGGCGGCAGCGTCACGTCAGGAGCGGCGGCGTGCCGTGCAGATACGACGATCCTCTCGCGCGCGCGTGATCCACGTCACATGTGGGGCGATGTATCTGCCGTCCCACCGGTCGCTCCTCCAGTTCGACCCCGCCAGTTGGACACCTGCCCGTGTCGCGGTTGTCGGGGTTGTCCGGGTCGTCCTACTGTGTCAGGCACGGCCGCCCGACGAGGCCAGTCGAGTGAGGGGCCACATGATGAGTGACGACCTGGTGGAGCCGGTGGACACCGCGCTCCGCGACCAGGGGGAGGGGTTGGCCGACCGTGCCGCCCGGGCGGTCATCGCCTATCGCGAGGGGGAGCGGGGCCCGTTCGCCGCGCTCGTGCAGGAGATGACGCCGCTGCTCTGGCACACCGTGCGCGCACAGGGCGCGGACAGTGAGCTCGCGCAGGACATCGTGCAGAACGTCTGGCTCGCGTTGGTGCGTGACATCGAGACGATCCGTGATCCGCGCGCCACGTTGCAGTGGACGCTCGTCACCGCGAAGCGTGCGGCGTGGCGGGCGGTCCAGCGGGTGCGTGAGGAGAACGCGCGCAGCGACAGCGACGAGAACGCGACGCAGTGGCTCGCGGTGCCGGCGGACGAGCTGCCGGACACCCACGCGGTCCGCAACGAGCGGGACCGCGCGTTGTGGGAGCACGTGCGGCTGTTGCCGGAGCGGTGCCGCCGGCTGCTCGGCCTCGTGGCGTTGGTCGACCGCCCGGACTACACCGTGGTGTCCAAGGCGCTCGGCATGCCGGTCGGCAGCATCGGCCCCACGCGCGGTCGGTGCTTGGCCAAACTGCGCGTCGCACTGTCTTCCGATCCCTCCTGGAGCCTGTCATGACTCTCGACGACGCGACCCTGGCCACGCTGGCCGCAGGCTCGATCGACCACCTGGACGTCGAGGTCTTCGAGCGGCTCGCCAGCATGGTGAACGCCGCCGACCCGATGCCCGAGGGGCTCGTGGAGCGCATCGGCATGGCGTTGACGATCGAGGCCATGCACGCCGAGCTCGCGGAGCTGCATCTCGTGGGCGATCCCGCGCTCGCGGTGCGCGCCGACGAGACGAGCATCGAGGCAGGCACGATCACGTTCACCACCGACGTGCTCACGGTGATGATCTCGGTCCACCCGGAGGGCGAGCGGGTCCGCGTGGACGGGTGGGCGGCGCCGTCCGACGTGCTGACGGTCGAGCTCCACCAGGACGGCGACGTCACGACGACGGTGTCCGACGAGGACGGGCGGTTCTCGTTCGCGGACGTCGACCGCGGCAACGCGCGGCTCGTGCTGCGCCGGCCGTCCGACCCGACGGTGCCCGTCGTGACGCCGCAGATCCGGTTGTAGCACTTGGAGGAATGGCTCGCCGCGGTCGCGGCGCAGGTCGAGGCTGCCGAGGCGGACAACGCCGAGGGCCATCCGGGTGTTGCCCGGCGCAAGCTGGTCGCCGCGCTGCGGGTGCTCGACCGCAACCGCGCGGCGGTGGCGGGCCATGACGCCGAGGTGCGGGTGCGGGCGCGCGCGCTGATCGAGCTGGCGAAAACCGACTTCGAGACGAGCGCGGGCCCGGTCGGCGCGTTCGACCGGCTGGACGCGCTGGTGGCCGCGGGTGGCTCGTCGTCGTGGCCGGGCCTGGGCGCCGCGGTCGTCGGCGTGCGCGGGCTGCTCGCGCTGCGCGCGGGCAGGCAGGACGAGGCCCTCGCGCACCTCGACGAGGCGATCGCGCTCGCGGAGTACGCCGACCCCATCGACGCGTGCCGCGCGCTGCTCAACCGCGGCACCCTGCACAGCGAGCGCCGGGACGTCGCCGCGGCGCGCGCGGACTACGAGGAGTGCGCCCGGCGCGCGCGGGCCGCCGGCTTCGACCTCCTGGTCTTCAAGGCCGAGCACAACCTGGGCTACGTGCACTTCCGCGCGGGCCGGCTGCCGGAGGCGCTCGCGAGCATGGAGGAGGCCGCCCGGACGTCGCCCGGCCCTGCTCGCCCGACCGCGCTGCGGGACCGCAGCGAGGTGCTCCTGGAGGCGGGGCTGATCGGCATCGCGGACCAGACGCTCGCGGAGGCGGCGCGCATGTTCGCCGACGAGCACCTGCCGCGCGAGGTCGCCGAGTGCGAGCTGGGCCGCGCCGAGTGCGCGCTGCTGCGCGGCGACCCGGAGGCCGCGAAGTCCTGGGCGGACGCGGCGCGGCGCCGGTTCCGCCGCCGTGGCGACGAGGCGTGGGTGC
>JAEWOA010000031.1 GCA_023461115.1 Actinomycetes bacterium | reverse complement strand
GCCCGCGAGCCCGCCGCGGCATCCGCGACCCGGCCTGGCGGGTGCGGCGGGGCGGCGGTGGCGGGGCGGCGGTGGCGGCACGCGGTGGCGCGGCTAGGGCGCGGGGTGTGGGACGACGCAGGGCCCCACCTCCGGGGAGGTGGGGCCCTGCGGGAGTTCGGCGTCCGAACGGTGGGACTGCGGTCAGGCCGCGTCGTCCTCCGCCGTCAGGTTCCGGGTCTTGTTCTGGTCGAACAGGATGCCGGGGCCGTTCGTCGTCGAGATCGTCGCCTTGGTGATGTAGCGGCCCTTCGACGCGGACGGCTTGAGACGCAGGATCTCGTCGAGCGCCGCGGCGTAGTTCTCCACCAGCGCGGTGTCCGAGAAGGACGTCTTGCCGATGATGAAGTGGAGGTTCGCGTGGCGGTCCACGCGGAACTCGATCTTGCCGCCCTTGATGTCGGACACGGCCTTGGCCACGTCCATCGTCACGGTGCCGGTCTTCGGGTTCGGCATGAGGCCACGCGGACCCAGGACCTTGCCGAGACGGCCGACCTTGCCCATGAGGTCCGGCGTCGCGACCGCGGCGTCGAAGTCGGTGTAGCCCTTGGCGACCTTCTCGATGAGCTCGTCGCCACCGACCTCGTCGGCGCCGGCGGCGCGGGCCTGGTCGGCACGCTCACCGGTCGCGAAGACGAGGACGCGGGCCGTCTTGCCCGTGCCGTTCGGCAGGTTGACGGTGCCGCGCACCATCTGGTCCGCCTTGCGGGGGTCGACACCGAGGCGGAAGACCACCTCGACGGTCGCGTCGTACTTGGTGCTCGACGTCGCCTGCGCGAGGCGCACGGCCTCGAGCGGGCTGTAGAGCTTGCCGGCCTCGATCTTCTCGGCGGCGGCGCGGTACGCCTTGCTGTGCTTGGCCATCTGCTTGTTCTCCTTCAGCAGTCGTGGTTGAACGGGCCGCACATGGCCCTACCACTAGGGGGTGAGGTGGGCGGTGGGCCGAGTGGTTACTCGGCGACCTTGATGCCCATGGAGCGGGCGGTGCCCGCGATGATCTTCTCGGCGGCGTCCAGGTCGTTCGCGTTGAGGTCCTCGAGCTTGGTGCTCGCGATCTCACGCACCTGCTCGCGCGTCAGCGTCGCCACCTTGACGGTGTGCGGCGTGGGCGAGCCCTTCGCGACGCCCGCGGCCTTCTTGATCAGCTCGGCGGCCGGCGGAGTCTTCGTGATGAACGTGAACGAGCGGTCCTCGTACACCGTGATCTCGACCGGGATGACGTTCCCACGCTGCGCCTCGGTGGCCGCGTTGTACGCCTTGCAGAACTCCATGATGTTGACGCCGTGCTGACCCAGCGCCGGACCGATCGGCGGCGCGGGGGTGGCGGCGCCAGCCTTGATCTGGAGCTTGATCAGGCCGGTGACCTTCTTCTTGGGGGGCATGAGCCTTCCCTCTTTCATTCGTGGGCCGACGCCGTGGGCGATGACCCGGTTGCAAGGAGCATCCCGCCAGGCGGGAAGCCGTCCGTCAGATCTTGGCGACCTGGCTGAACGACAGCTCGACCGGGGTCTCCCGGCCGAAGATGGAGACGAGCACCTTGAGCTTCTGCTGCTCGGCGTTGATCTCGGAGATCGTCGCGGGGAGCGTGTCGAAGGGGCCGTCGGTGACCGTGACCGACTCGCCGACCGTGAAGTCGACCTCGATCGCGGGGGCCTTCTTGCTCGGAGCCGAGGCGGCGGCCGGGGCCTTGGCCTCGATCGCCGGGGCGAGCATCGAGAAGACCTCGTCCAGCGTCAGCGGGACGGGCTGGTGCGTGTGGCCGACGAAGCCCGTGACGCCGGGCGTGTGGCGCACGGCACCCCACGACTCGTCGGTGAGGTCCATGCGGACCAGGACGTAGCCGGGGATCCGGACGCGCTTGACCAGCTTGCGCTGCGCGTTCTTGATCTCCACGACCTCCTCCATGGGGACCTCCACCTGGTAGATGAAGTCCTCCATGTTGAGGCTCTGCGTGCGGTTCTCGAGGTTCGCCTTCACGCGGTTCTCGTAGCCCGCGTAGGAGTGGATCACGTACCAGTCGCCCGGCTGGCTGCGCAGGGCCGACTTGAACGCCGCGACCGGGTCCTCGTCGGGGTCGGGCTCGTCGTCGGCGGGAGCCTCGTCGGGGGCGGGAGCCTCGTCGGCCTCCGGCGCGTCGGCGACGTCGGCCGCGGGCGCCTCGACAGCCTCGACGGACTCGAGGGCGTCCCCGAGCTCGACGTCGGCCTCGGTCGGCTCTGGCGACTGCTGCGACACGTGGAAACCTGCTTTCTCAGATGTGTGATGCGGCGGGCGGGACCACCGGCGAGGCGGCCCGTCCGCGGGTCAGCCGCCGAACACCCAGAAGGTGAACTTGCCGATCCCGAGGTCGATGACGGTGACGAACGCCATGATCACGGCGACGAAGACCAGCACGACGGTGGTGAACGTGACGAGCTCGGACCGCGTGGGGCGGACGACCTTCTTGAGCTCGCCGATGACCTGACGGATGAACAGGGCGATGCGCGCGAACAGGCCGCGCTTCTGCTTGCCCTTGGCCGCGGGGGTCCGCGGCGCCGAACCCTCGGCCCCGGACGCCGCGGAGGCTGCTGTCTCGCTCACATGTGCCTCTGCTCGTGGTCGGTCGTTGCTCGTGCTGAATGTGCAGGGCAGACAGGACTCGAACCTGCAACCTGCGGTTTTGGAGACCGCTGCGCTACCAATTGCGCCACTGCCCTACGACGGCCCGGCCCACCATGGACGTTCCGCGCGATCGGCGTTGCCGGGCGCGGCTCATCATGGCGAACGTCAACCGCCGGAGGAACACTGTACGGGACGTGCGGCCGTGGGTCGAACCACGCCGACGGTCGCACGACGGTCGTCCGGTGGTGGTCCCACCGCCGGAATGGCGTCCACGAGGCCGGGTGACCTCTGCCACTATGGCCCGGTGAGCCAGCAGAGCCAGCAGAACGCCGCCCGCCCCCGGGTCTCCGCCCGCCTCGCCGCGATCGCCGAGTCGGCCACCCTCGCCGTCGACGCGAAGGCCAAGGCGCTGAAGGCCGCGGGCCGCCCGGTGATCGGGTTCGGCGCCGGCGAGCCGGACTTCCCGACGCCGCAGGCGATCGTCGAGTCGGCCGTCGCGGCCGCGCAGGACCCGGCGAACCACCGGTACACGCCCGCCGCGGGCCTGCCCGCGCTCAAGGACGCGATCGCGGCGAAGACGCTGCGCGACTCGGGCTACGAGGTGCGCCCGGCGGACGTCCTCGTGACGAACGGCGGCAAGCAGGCCGTGTTCCAGGCGTTCGCGGCGGTGCTCGACCCCGGCGACGAGGTGCTGCTCCCGGCGCCGTACTGGACCACCTACCCCGAGGCGATCCGGCTCGCGGGCGGCGTGCCGGTGGAGGTGTTCGCGGGTGTCGACCAGGGCTACCTGGTGACGGTCGAGCAGCTCGAGGCCGCGCGCACGCCCCGCACGAAGGCGCTGTTGTTCAACTCGCCGTCGAACCCGACGGGCGCCGTGTACTCCCCCGAGCAGACCGCGCAGATCGGCCGCTGGGCGCTCGAGCACGGCATCTGGGTGATCACCGACGAGATCTACGAGCACCTGACCTACGACCACAGCGTGTTCACGCCGATCCTGCGCGTGGTTCCCGAGCTCACGGACACGACGATCGTGCTCAACGGCGTCGCCAAGACGTATGCGATGACCGGCTGGCGCGTGGGCTGGATGATCGGCCCGTCCGACGTCATCAAGGCCGCGACCAACCTGCAGAGCCACCTCACCTCGAACGTCGCGAACGTCTCGCAGCGCGCCGCGATCACCGCCCTGACGGGCGACCTGACCGCGGTCGAGGAGATGCGCGCCGCGTTCGACCGGCGCCGGCGCACGATCGTCGAGATGCTCGGCGCGATCGACGGCGTCGTCATCCCGGCGCCGCAGGGCGCTTTCTACGCGTACCCGTCGGTGGAGGGCGTGCTGGGCAAGACGATCCGCGGGGTCACGCCGGCCACGTCCGCCGAGCTCGCGGCCCTGATCCTCGACGAGGTCGAGGTCGCGGTGGTGCCGGGCGAGGCGTTCGGCCCGAGCGGCTACCTGCGGCTGTCGTACGCGTTGTCCGACGAGGACCTCGTCGAGGGCGTCGGGCGGATCCAGCGGCTGCTCGCCGAGGCGCGCTGATCGCTGGCTCGCCGCCGATCGGCCGACGAAGCCGGGCGAGCTCGCGTCAACCGATCGGTGGACGCCAAGTCCCGCCAGACGACCCTCGCGCGCGTGGGCGGCACGCGAGAGGCTGACGGGCATGACGACGGACACGGCGATCCACGTGCAGGGGCTGCGCAAGGCGTACGGCGACAAGAAGGCGGTCGACGGGCTCGACCTCACGGTCGGCCGGGGCGAGACCGTGGCGGTGCTCGGACCCAACGGCGCGGGCAAGACGACGACGATCGAGATCCTCGAGGGCTTCCGCAAGCGCGACGCGGGCGAGGTGCGCGTGCTGGGCGAGGACCCGTCGCACGCGGGCCGCGCGTGGCGCAGCCGGATCGGCGTGGTGCTGCAGAGCGCGAACGACCTGGCGGAGGCGACCGTGGGCGAGCTGGTCCACCACTTCGCCCGGTACTACCCGGACTCGCGCGACCCCGACGAGGTGATCGACGCGGTGGGCCTGCGCGAGAAGGTCCGCACGCGCACGCGCCAGCTCTCGGGCGGGCAGCGCCGGCGGCTCGACGTGGCGTTGGGCATCGTCGGGCGGCCGGAGCTGGTGTTCCTCGACGAGCCGACCACCGGATTCGACCCGCAGGCGCGGCGCGCGTTCTGGGGCCTGGTCGAGGGCCTGCGCCTGGACGGGACGACCGTGCTGCTGACCACGCACTACCTGGAGGAGGCCGAGCACCTGGCCGACCGCGTGGTCGTCGTGAACAACGGCCGGGTGGTGGCGCAGGGCCCGCCCGCGGAGCTTGGCGGGCGGACCGCGCGGCGCGCGATCGTGCGCTGGCAGGAGGATGGCGCCATGCGCGAGGCGCGCACCGACACGCCCACCGCGCTCGTCGGGGACCTGGCGGCGCGCCTGGGCGAGGTGCCCGCGCTCCAGGTGCTGCGCCCGACGCTCGAGGACGTCTACCTCAGCCTGATCGGCGCGTCCGCGCTCGACGACGAGCTCGAGAAGGAGGCCGTGCGATGACGGCCACCACGATCCCCCGCCCCGCGCGTCCGCACGCGCTGCCCGGGACGGTGCGGCTCGCGCTGGCCCGCACGGCCTACGAGGTGCGCGGCTACTTCCGCGAGCGCGACGCGGTCGTGTTCATCTTCGCCTACCCCGTGATCATGCTGGCGATCTTCGCCACGGTGTTCGGGCGCGACGACGCGAGCATCGAGATCGGCGGCACGACGATCGGGTTCGCGCAGTACTTCCTGCCCGGCATGGTGGCCACGGGCGTGATGCTCTCGAGCTTCCAGAACCTCGCGATCTCGATCGCGGTCGAGCGCGACGAGGGCGCCCTCAAGCGCCTGCGCGCCACTCCGCTGCCCGCGGCCTCGTACTTTGGCGGCAAGGTCGGCCAGGTGATGGTGACGTGCCTGCTGCAGACGACCCTGCTGCTCGCGGTCGCGGCGCTCGTCTTCGACGTGCCGCTGCCGTTGGACGCTGGCTCGTGGGCCACGCTCGCCTGGGTGTTCCTGCTGGGGACGGCCACGGGCGCGGTGTGCGGCGTGGGGTTCTCGTCGCTGCCGCGCACGGGCAAGTCCGCCAGCGCGGTGGTGACGCCGATCGTCCTGGTGCTGCAGTTCATCTCGGGCGTGTTCTTCCGGTTCGACGAGCTGCCCGGGTGGATGCAGCAGGTCGCGGCGCTGTTCCCGCTCAAGTGGATGGCCCAGGGCATGCGCTCGGCGCTCCTGCCGGAGCAGGCGGAGGCGCTCGAGGTCGGCGGGTCCTGGCAGCACGGCGCGATCGCCGCGGTTCTCGTGGCGTGGCTCGTGGCCGGGCTCGTCGTCGGCGTCAAGACGTTCCGGTGGCGGCGGCGGGACGACGGGTGAGCCGATGAGCGACGCGGCCGGCAACCGCCAGGCCTTCTGGCGGCGGACGCTGCGCGCGTGGGACATCGGGTTCTACGCGCTGGCGTCCGTCTCGCTCGTCGCGTGCCTGGTGGACGCGACGAGCGCCGAGGCCCGCTGGGTGGTGGTCGGCGCGTTCGCGGCGCTCGTCGTCGCGTACGTGCTGCTCGCCCGGCCGTCCGCGATCCTCGGCGACGACCGCCGCGCCGCCGCGTACCTCACGACGCTGGTGGTCGCGACCACCGTCGTGGTCGGCGCGACGCGCGCGGGGACGATCCTGCTGTTCGTCGCCTACTCGCAGATCTGGTTCTTCGCGCGGACCAGGAGCCGCGGCGCCGCGTGGTGCGTGGTGCTGACGGTGGCGGTCGCGGCGGCCACCGCGGTGCGCTGGGGTGCGTCGAGCTGGTGGGACCCGCTCGTCGGGTTCGGGGTCGGGCTCGTGTTCGCGCTCACGCTCGGCCTGTGGATCACGCACGTCGCCGAGCAGTCCGACGAGCGCGCCGAGCTGCTCGAGCGGCTCGAGGCGGCGCAGGCGCAGCTCGCCGAGTCGCACCATGCGGCGGGCGTGCTGGCCGAGCGGGAGCGCGTGGCGCAGGAGATCCACGACACGCTCGCCCAGGGCTTCACGAGCGTGGTGATGCTCGCGCAGGCCGCGTCCGCGGAGCTGGACCGCGGGCAGCCCGACGCCGTGGCGGGCAGGCTGCGGGAGATGGAGTCGGTCGCGCGCGCCAACCTGGCGGAGGCGCGAGCGCTGGTGGCCGCGTTCGGGCCGGCGGACCTGCAGGGCGCGGAGCTGGGCGACGCGCTGCGGCGGCTCGCGGAGCGCTTCACCGGCGGCACCGGCATTGCGGTGCGGCTGCACGGGCTGGACGCGCTCGACGAGGCGCCCACGCTGACCCGCGAGGCCACCGTGGTCGTGCTCCGCGTGGCGCAGGAGGCGCTCGCCAACGTCCGGCGCCATGCCGGCGCGGCCCACGTCGACCTGGAGATCACCCGCGACGACGACGGGCTGAGCGTGGCCGTGACCGACGACGGCCGCGGGCTGGCGCCGGACACCGTGGAAGGCGTGGGGCTGCGCGGCATGCGTGACCGCGCGGGAAGCGGCGGCGGGACGCTGTCGGTCGGCGCCGGGCCGGTCGGGGGCACGCGCGTCGAGCTCCGGCTGCCCGCGGGGGCGTCGTGAGCCCGGGCGCCGCGCCCATCCGCGTCGTCGTGGCCGACGACCACCCGGTGGTCCGCTCCGGGCTCGTCGGGATGCTCGGCGTCGAGCCGGACGTGGAGGTCGTCGGGGAGGCCGGCGACGGCGGCGAGGCGGTGGCGCTCGCGGCCAGGCTGTCCCCGGACCTGGTGCTGATGGACCTGCGCATGCCCGTGCTGGACGGCGCCTCGGCGACGGCGCGCATCGTGGCCGAGGCGCCCGGCACGCGCGTGCTCGTGCTGACGACCTACGAGACCGACGTGGACATCCTGCGCGCCGTGGAGGCCGGAGCCACCGGGTACCTGCTCAAGGACACGCCCCGCGGTGAGCTGGTCGCCGGCGTGCGCGCCGCGGCACGCGGCGAGACGGCGTTGTCGCCCTCGGTCGCGCGGCGGCTCTTCTCGCAGGTCCGCGGCGAGACCGAGCGGCTGACGCCACGCGAGCACGAGGTGCTCGCGGGAGTCGCCCGCGGCCTGTCCAACGCCGCGATCGGCCGCGAGCTGTTCATCTCCGAGGCGACGGTCAAGACGCACCTGCTGCGCACGTTCGCCAAGCTCGGCGTGGACGACCGCACGCGCGCGGTCACGGCCGCGATCGAGCGCGGCATCCTGCCCGGCGCCTGACGGCTGGCACACTGACGGGCGTGCGCGACCTGACCCTGCTGCCCAAGGCGCACCTGCACCTGCACTTCACGGGGTCGATGCGGCCGCAGACGCTCGCCGAGATGGCCGCGGGCCACGGGATCCGCCTGCCGTCCGCGCTGCTGGACGACGATCCGCTCCGCGTGCCCGCCGACGAGCGCGGCTGGTTCCGGTTCCAGCGTCTGTATGACGCCGCGCGCGCGTGCGTGCGCAGCGAGTCGGACATGCGGCGGATCGTCGCCGAGGCGGTCGAGGACGACGCCGCCGAGGGCTCGGGCCGCCTGGAGCTGCAGGTGGACCCCACGTCGTACGCGCCGTTCGTCGGGGGCATCACGCCCGCGCTCGAGATCGTGCTGGACGAGGCCGGCCTGGCCGCGGCCCGCACGGGCGCCGACGTGGGGATCGTCGTCGCCGCGTCCCGCATGCGGCATCCGTTGGAGGCGCGCACGCTCGCGCGGCTGGCGGCCCGGCACGCGGGCGACGGTCCGGGCGAGGTCGTCGGGTTCGGGCTCTCGAACGACGAGCGCCGTGGCGAGACCTCCTCGTTCGCGGGCGCGTTCGCGATCGCGGCGCGCGCGGGGCTCGCGCTCGTGCCGCACGGCGGGGAGCTGCTTGGCCCGGCGCACGTCGAGGACGTGCTGGACCATCTGCGGCCGGACCGACTGGGGCACGGCGTGCGCTGCGCGGAGGACCCGCGCGTGCTGGAGCGCGTGGTCGACGAGGGGGTGGCGCTCGAGGTCTGCCCGGCGTCCAACGTGTCGCTGGGGGTCTACCACGGGCTCGGCGACGTGCCGCTGCGGGTGCTCGTCGACGCGGGGGCCCGTGTGGCGCTGGGCGCCGACGACCCATTGCTGTTCCGGTCGCGCCTCGTCGCGCAGTACGAGGCGGCGCGCGGCGCGCTGGGCTTCTCCGACGAGTCGCTCGCCGCACTCGCCCGCTCGTCGATCCACGCGAGCCGCGCGAGTGACTCGACGAAGGCGCGGCTCCTGGCGGGTGTCGACGGGTGGCTGAGAACTGACGGTTGACGGACGCTGCCGCTTTGTGTCAATGTCACGACACAGTTAGCACATGAGGGGGTTGGCCGTGGGACTCGTCTTCTCGTACCTGCCGGTGCTGGCGCTGCTGTTGCTCGTGCTCGCCGCCGCGCTCTGGGCGCTGCGCACGCCGCGCGTCGCACCCGGGCGCTCACCGTCGCTGGCGTACACCGCCGCGACTCGGCATGCCGGGCGTGGGCTGCGCCTCGCGTGGGCCGCGCTCATCGCGGTGCCGACGATCGCGCCGGCCATCGCATTCCTGTTCCCGCTGACAGGGGCCGTGCGGCGCGCGTCCGTGCCGGGGCCCGTCCTCGCGAGCCTCGCGATGCTCGGCGGCATCGCGTTCGTCGGCGTCCTCGCCTCCAGCGAGCTGAGCTGGCCCCGCCCGGAGGGCGCGATCCGGCGGGCGCCCCTCGTGCGCCGCCGCTGGATCGACGTCACGCCACGCGGCTGGCTCCTCACGACGACCGGGATACTCGGCGCGCTGACGCTGACCCTCGCGCTCGGCGGGGTCGCCGCCGGCTGGCGGTCGATCCTGCACTACGGGCATGCCCGCCTGGCCCGCGAGTCGTCGCCGTTCCCTGGCTGGACCTACGGAGTGCCCCTGCTCGCGATCGCCGTGCTGCTCGCCGCCGGGACCGTCGCGACGCTCTCGATGACCGCCCGCCGCCCGCCCGTCAGCGAGACCGCGCCCGACGACGACGAGGCGCTGCGCCGCAGCTCGGCCCGCCGGCTGCTCGCCGGCGTCCAGTTCGCCTACGGGCTGACGCTCGCGGGCACGCTCTTCTTCACTGCCGGGGCGATCGCCCGCGTCGAGCCACGATGGGCCGACGTCGCCGGGCCGGGCAGCTCCCGCGTGCTCGGCAATACGGGCATGCTCGTCGCCCTCGCGATCCCACTGGTCGTCGGGGCGATCGCGATCGTCGCGACGCGCGAACCACGGCCGCGCAGGCTGCGCGCGACGACGACGGCGGTGACCGCATGACCGTGCAGCTCGAGGTCGACCTCGCTTCCAGCGTCCCCGTCTACGAGCAGATCCGGGCGCAAGTGGTCGCGCACGTCGCGTCCGGGCGGCTCGCGCCCGGCGCCAGACTCCCGACGATCCGCGCGCTCGCGAGCGACCTCGGCGTCGCGCCCGGCACCGTGGCCCGCGCGTTCCGTGAGCTCGAGGCCGCGGGGATCGTCGAGACGCGGCGCCGGGCCGGGACCGTCGTCGCGGCCGGAGCCGAGCCCGCCGCGTCCCCCGTGCGGGTCGCGGCGATGGCATTCGCGCAGGCCGCGCGCGACGCCGGGTTGTCAGTCGACGACGCGCTCGTCGTCGTCCGCGGAGCGCTGCTCACGCCCTGACGCCCCACCGGCGGCGCCGACCACGCCGTCCGCAGGCAACGCCAGCCGCACCGCCCAGCGCGCCGCCAGCAAGACCAGCACCAGCGCGGTCACGGCCCAGAACCCGCCGAGCGACACCCGATCGCCGAAGACCCAGTCCGTCAACTCGATCACGACGATCTTCGAGCCCGGGAGCAGCACCGCGAGCATCGCGACGGACAGCGCCCGGCCTGCGCGGGAATCGGCGTCCGCCAAGCGAGCCCGCGCACGCTTCTTGAGCCAGACGACGCCCTCGAGCACCAGCTTGAGCAGCACCGCGGTCAGCAGCGACAGCGTGAAGGTCTCGCTGACCACCGCCGGGGCGTACTCGATCGCGACGTTGAGCACGACGACGTACACGAACACGTCGACCAGATGCCGCGGATCGAGCACCGCGAGGCCGCCGCTACAGCCCGACGCCGACGAGGACGGGCTCGGCCTCCAGCACGACGCCGAACGCCGCCCGGACGCCTTCGCGGACCTCGCGGGCCAGCGCGACGAGGTCGTCGGCGCTCGCGCCGCCGCGGTTGGTGAGCGCGAGCGTGTGCTTCGTCGAGAGCGCCGCCGGGCCGGGCAGTCCGTGTCCCTTGGCGAACCCCGCGCGGTCGATCAACCACGCGGCACTCGTCTTGACCAAGCCGTCCGCGGTCGGGAAGCGCGGGGCGCCCTCGGGCAACGCCGCCGCCTCGTCGGGCGTGAGAATCGGGTTGGTGAAGAACGAGCCCGCGCTGCGCGTGTCCGCGTCCGCGGCGTCCAGCACCATGCCCTTGCGGCCACGGAGCTCCAGCACTGCCGCCCGCACGTCCGGCAGCGGCGCCCGCTCGCCCAGCTCCACGCCGAGCGTGCGCGCCAACTCGGCGTACGCGATGGGCGCCGAGAGCGCGCCCTGGCGGAGCTGGAACGTGACGTCGAGGACCACGTAGCGCGGCGTAGGACCCCACGGCGCGCGCTCGTCGGCCGGGTCGCGCGGGTCCTGACGCGCCTGCAGGGAACGCTTGAGCAGGCTCGAGCGGTAGCCGAACCGTAGGTCGACGAGCGGCAGCGTGCGGACCTTGGCGCGTCCCCGGTCCCACACACGGACCGTCGAGATCGTCTGCGCGACCTCCTGGCCGTAGGCGCCGACGTTCTGCACCGGGGTCGCGCCCGTGGAGCCGGGGATGCCCGACAGCGCCTCGATGCCGTAGAGCCGGTGGCTCGTCGCCTCCGCGACCACGTCGTCCCACGGCGTGCCCGCGGGCACCGTGTACGTGACGCCCGCGCACGCCGAGTGGTCCGGGACCGTGATGCCCGCGCGGGAGTCGCGCACGACGACACCGTCGAAGCCCGCGTCCGCGACCAGCAGGTTGGACCCGCCGCCGACGACGAGCAGTCGCTCGCCCGCGTCGTCGGCAGACCGCACGACGTCGATCAACTCGGCTTCCGTCGCCGTCTCGACGAACCGCGCGGCGGGCCCACCCACCCCGAGCGTCGTGAGGTCGGCGAGCCGGACGGCGCCCGACGCCGTGGACGCCGGCTCGAGCTCGGACAGGCGCTCGGGCGGGTGCTCGGGCACAGCGGCGACGTCGGTGGGCATACGGTCCAGGCTACGCGGGCTCGCCTGCGGACTCGGCGGCGGGCTCGTCGGCGCGCTGGCCGCCGTGGGAGTCGCCGTGGGAGTCGTCGCGCGAGTCGTCGCGCGCGCGCTGCCGCAAGGGCGCCGCCGCGCCCGTGACGAAGATCCCGAGCGTCACGGGCACCAGGATCGCGAGCAGCGCGTGGCGGTAGCCGACGTGCTGCGCGAGCAGTCCGAGCAGCGGCGGGCCCGCCAGGAACGCGGAGTAGCCGATCGTCGAGACGACGCTCACGCGTGCGGCGGCGCGCAGCGGGTCGTCGGCCGCGGCGCTCATGCCGACCGGGAAGCCCAGCGCGGCGCCGGCGCCCCAGGCGATCACGCCCACGAGCGCGAGCCACAGGTCGCCCGCGAGGCCGAACACCGCGAGCCCGACCAGCGCGAGCACCGCGCACAGGCGCAGCACCACGACCCGGCCGAACCGGTCCAGCAGTGTGGTGCCGAACCACCGCATGCTCGTCATCGACGCCAGGAACACACCCAGCGCGATCGCGCCGAGCGCGTGGCTGGTGTCGAACCCGTCGACCACCGCGAGGCTCACCCAGTCGTTGGCCGAGCCCTCCGTGAGCGCGGCGGCGAGCACCACGAGGCCGATCAGCAGCGTGCGCGGCTCGAGCCACGCGGCCAGGGCTCCGCGCGCGCCACGCGGCGCCTCGTCGTTGCGCGGGTGCGGGCTCGCCGCCTCGTCGGGAAGGAACGCGCGCACGGAGAACAGGACCGCGACGAAGGACAGGCCAACGGCGAGCGGGATGTGCACCGCGACCGGCACGTGCGTCGCCGCGGCCAACGCGCCCAGGCCCGCTGCCGCGACCGTGCCGAACGAGAACGCCGCGTGGTACCGCGGCATGATCGTGAAGCCGAGGCGCTGCTCTACGGCGGCGCCCTCGACGTTCATGGCCGCGTCCCAGACGGCCGTGCCGACGCCGTACGTGACCAGGCCGAACCCGGCCACGACGACCTGGCCGATCGCGACGCCGGCCGCCGCGATCGACAACCCGACCGCGTTGAGCAGCGCGAACCACACCACGGTCGGGCGCGTGCCCAGCCGCTCGATGATCATGCCCGACAGCGGGAGCGCCACGACCGACCCGAGCGCCCCGACCAGCAGCAGCAGGCCCATCTGGCCGGGGTTGAAGCCGAGGCCGTCACGGATCGCGGGCAGGCGCGAGGCCCAGCTCGCGAAGTTGAAGCCCGACAGGAAGAACACCGCGAACACGGCGAGCGACGCGGCGCGCACGGGATCACGGCGCGTTGGGGTGGTCGCCATGTCGGCTCCTCGCGTCGATGCGGGTCGGTTCACGGTACGCGAACCAGGGTGGGCTCGGCGTCGGGGAGCCCGACGACCGCCTCGCCGCGCGCGCGTTCGAGCAGGTCAGCGGGGCTCTCTGTGGGGCTCTCGGTGGGGCTCTCGGCGGGGTGCTCGGGCGCAGCCGCCGCGATGGGCGCGACGTTGCGGGCCAGCAGCACGCTGACGACCATCGTCACCGCGATCAGCGCGAGCGCGTGGCGCGCGCCCATCGACTGCGCCGCCAGTCCGAGCAGCGGCGGCGCCGCGATCGACGCCACCGACGCGAACGACGAGACCACCGCGACCCGGCCCGGGGCACGCAGCGGGTCGTCCGACGCCGCCGCGATGCCGACCGGCACGGCCAGCGCGGCGCCGAAGCCCCACGCCGCGACGCCGATCGACGCGACGACCAGGCTGGGCGCGAAGCCGAACAACAGCAGGCCGGCGATCGAGACGACGCCCGACGCGCGCAGCACCACGACGCGTCCGAGGCGGTCGATCAGCCGCGTGCCGAGCAGCCGCACGACGGTCATCGCCGCGACGAACACGCCCAGGACCACGCCGCCGACGGCCTCCGTGCGGTCGAAGCCGTCGACCACCGCGATGGACAGCCAGTCGTTGGCGGAGCCCTCTGAGAGCGCGGCGGCCATGATGACCAGGCCGATCAGGAGCGTGCGGGGCTCGCGCCACGAGTCCACCGCGCTCGCGATGCGGCGGCGGCGGCCCGCCGGCGCTTTCGTGGCGGCGGCGCTCGCGTGGTTCGTCGCGTCGTTCGTCGCGCGCACGTCGTCGGGGCCTGACGAGCCCAGCGGGACGTCCGACGGTCCGAGCGGGAGGACGACGCCGCGCACGGACGCGAGGCGCCACGCCACGGCGATCGCGGCGACCAGCGAGAACTGCGCGGCCACGGGCACGTCGAGGCGCGACGCGAGCGCGCCGAGGCCCGAGCCCAGGACGGCGCCGATCGAGAACGCGGCGTGGAACTGCGGGATGACCGTGCGGCCCATCGCGCGCTCGATGCGCGCGGACTCCACATTGAGCGGCACGTTGCCGAGCGCGACCGCGACGCCGTTGAGGAAGATGCCGACCGCGAGCAGCGTGACCGAGCCGACCCCCGGGCCCACTCCCATGAGGACGTAGCCGACGCCGAGCACCGCGGTGGAGGCGACGATCGCGACGCGGCTGCCGTACCGCTGCACGATCACGCCGGCGAGGTTCACCGTGAGCAGCGCGCCGACGGACCCGACCAGCAGGATGCCGCCGAGGCTCGCGGTGGACAGGTCCAGCGCCTCGCGGACGGTGGGCAGGCGCGCGAGCCAGCTGGAGAACGTGATGCCGAGCAGGCCGAAGAGGCCGAGCAGCAGCACGCGGGCGCGCGTCAGCGTCGCGGCGTTGTCGCGGGCGGTGGATGGGACGAGGCGGGTCACGGTGTCCTTCGGTGGTGCGGGGCGGCGCTTGGTGCGGGCGCGCTTGGTGCGGTGGCGCGGTCTGTGTCGAGTCGCCTCAGCGTCGAATCGATTCGACTCATGCTCGAACGGCTGTGTCGAATCGATTTGAGGGACGGCGACAATTCTGCGGGTACGCTGGCCACGGCGTCAACCAGGTCCGCCGCCACCCAGCGTGATCTCCGCCATCTCGGCTCTCTGCGTCCCACCCGGAGGTGTCCCCTGTCCGCCCAGCGTCCGACGCTCGCCGACGTCGCCTCCGCGGCCGGGGTCTCCGTCTCGACCGCGTCGCTCGCGTTCTCCGGCGCCGGGCCCATCGCGTCCGCGACGCGTGACCGCGTGCTCGAGTCCGCCACCGCACTCGGCTACGCGGGGCCCAACCCCCTCGGCCGCCAGTTGCGGCAAGGGCGCTCGGGCATCGTCGGGGTGGTCGTCGGCGACGCGCTGCGGCGCTCGTTCCGCGACCCTGTGGTCGTCGGCGTGCTCGACGGCCTCGTCGGCACCCTCGGCGAGGCCGGGCTCGGCGTGCTCCTCATTCCCGGACCCACCGACCCCGACCAGCCGCCCGTCGACCCGCTCGTGCGGTCCGCCGCGATGGACGTCGGCGTCATCCTCTGGGGCGGCACCGCCGACGACCCCGTCCGCGAGGCGCTGCGCCTCCGCGGCGTGCCCGCCGTGATCGTCGAGGGCCAGGCCGAGCCCGGCATCGCGGCCGTCGGGATCGACGACCGCGGCGGGATCGCCGAGGCCACACGCCACCTGGTCGCGCTCGGCCACACCCGCATCGCGGTCGTCACACTGCCGCTCGCCACCCAGCGGCGCGAGGGGCTTGTCGACGACGAACGCCGCGGTCGGATCACCTGGGAGATCTCCCGGCGCCGGCTCGACGGGGTCACCGACGCCGGGGTCGAGCCCGTCGCGGTGTACGAGACGCCCGCCTCCCTCGTCGAGCACGGGGCCGCCGCAGGCCGCGCGCTCCTGGCGGCCGCCGACCGGCCCACCGCGATCGTCTGCCAGTCCGACCTGCTGGCGTCGGGCGTCGTGCTCGCCGCGCGCGAGCTGGGGCTGGCCGTGCCCGGCGACGTCTCCGTCGCCGGATTCGACGGCCTGGACCTGCCGTGGCTCGCGCCCGACGTCCTGACGACCGTCGCGCAGCCGCTCCCCGAGAAGGGCGCCGCGGTCGCGCGTGCGGTGCTGGAGCTGCTCGCCGGGGACACCCCCGAGCCGGTGGAACTGCCCGTGCGGCTCGTCGTCGGGACGACCACGGGACCGGCGCCCGCCTGACCGCGACCCGGATGGGTCGTCATGCCCGGTCAGGCGAAGGTGACGACCGCCTGACACTTGGCGAGCACCCGCTGGCCCTCGACCGACACGGTGAGGTCGACCCGCGCGGTGCGCGCGGCCTCGTCGAGCGAGCCGACGGTGGCGACGACCTCGATCACCGCCACCCCGGGGTCCGGGACTGGGACGGGGCGGGAGAAGCGCGTCTGGTAGTCGACGACGCGCGTGGGGTCGCCGATCCAGTCGGCCACGACGGTGACCGCCGCACCCATCGTCCACATGCCGTGCGCGATGACGTTCGGCAGGCCGACGGCCGTGGCCACGCGCTCGTTCCAATGGATCGGGTTGAAGTCCCCCGAGGCGCCGGCGTAGCGGACCAGGCGCGCACGGTCGACCGTGACCTCGCCGCGCGCGACCTCCTGCCCGACGACGAGCTCGTCGAACGCGGGGGCCGTCGTCGCCTCGGCGGACATCAGGACTCCTCGGGGCGCACGGCGAGCGTGGACAGGACAGTCGCGACGGGCCGGCCGGCCTCGTCCGCGATCTCGCAGCGCGTGGTGATCATCGCCAGGCCCGCGCGCTCGGTGATCGAGTCGACGTGCAGGACCGTGACCAGGCGGTCCCCCGCGACGATCGCGCGGTGGTGCGTGAAGCGCTCGTCGGCGTGGACGACGCGCGAGAAGTCGATCCCCGCGGCGGGGTCGGTGTAGAGCTGGGCCTCGGCACGCTGCGCGATGACCACCGCGAACGTGGGGGGCGCGACGACGTCGGCGTGCCCGAGCGCCTGGGCCGCAGACGCGTCGAGGTGGGCCGCGTGCCGGGCGCCAGTCGCCGAGGCGAAGGCGCGCACGTGCTCGCGGCC